>JBDTBS010000223.1:0-4124 GCA_039924035.1 Aquihabitans sp.
AGACACAAGGCCAATGCCATCAGCAGGACCTGGAACGGTGTCGGAATCGGTGTGGCCAAGAACGGCAACCGAGTGTTCGTGGTCCAGGTGTTCATAAAGAGCTGCTGACCGACCGACTCCGGGCGAGGCGGTACGGTCGCGTCGCCCGGTAGTCAAGACGCGATGGCCGGTTGCGGTCGCGATCAGAGAGGTTCGTAGAACGCATGTGGATCAAGGTCGACCCGACGTACGCCGGCGAGGAGTCGTTCGTGCACCCCGACCACATCGAGCGCTGCGACGTCAACGCCAACCCGGAACCACCGTGGGCATTGCTCACCCTGCGCAGTGGGGCAACCAGCACCGTCAGCGACAAGTTGGCCATGCAACGCCTCGAGAAGCTGCTCGGCACCGAGCTAGCCAAGCCCCAATGACCGGGCGGGCCGGCCGGGTCCTCCCACCGGCGCCAGAGGGTTCCTTCGCCAGCGACAACACTTCGTCGGTAGCGCCCGAGGTGATGGAAGCGTTGACCGAAGCCAACCACGGTCCCGCTCTTGCCTACGGGGATGACCCATGGACCGCCGCAGTCGAGCAACAGTTCCGTGACCTGTTCGACGCCCCCGTCGAAGTACTGATGTGCTGGGGCGGTACCGGGGCCAACGTGACCGGGTTGGCCAGCGTGCTCCAGCCGTGGCAGTCGGTGATCACCGTCGACAGCGCACACATCGTGGTCGACGAATGTGGGGCCCCGGCCCGCTTCACCGGATCCACCATCACCCCGGTGGCCCACGAAGACGGCAAGCTGCGGCGGGCCGCGGTCGAACCGTTCCTGCACTGGAAGGGCACCGAGCACCACCCTCAACCTCGAGTGCTGTCCATCAGCCAGGTGACGGAGATGGGCACCGTCTACTCCGTCGACGAGATCGCCGACCTGTGCGACCTGGCCAGGGCCAACGATCTGCTGGTGCACATCGACGGAGCTCGCATTGCCAACGCGGTGGCCGCGGTCGGTAGCGACGTGATCGCCATGCTGCGAGACCCGGGTGTCGACGTTCTCAGCTTCGGCCTCACCAAGAACGGGGCCATGTACGGCGAAGCGGTGGTCTACCTGCGTCCCGAGCTGGCTGAAGGGGCTCGCTATGTCCGCAAGCAGGCCGGCCAACTCCCGTCCAAGGCCCGCTACGTGGCTGCCCAGGCATCGGCGCTCCTCACCGACGACCGGTGGCTCGTCCGGGCCCGGCATGCCAACGACATGGCCACCCTGTTGGCCGACATGGTGGAAGGTATCGACGGGGTGACCCTCGACGGGCACCCCGCGGCCAACAGCTTGTTTCCTCGCTTACCTGCCGAATGGATCACCGAGTTGCAGGAGTGGTCGTTCTTCTGGCCGTGGGATGTCACCCGGTCGATGGTCCGGTGGATGACCAGTTGGGAGACCACGGTTGACGACGTGGAACGGTTTGCCGCCGGTGTCGAGGCAATCTCGAATCGCTGATCGGGGCCTAATAGGTCAGGTCAGGGCAGGGCCCACTCGGGCACCGTAGATGTCTCAGGGTCCAGATGATCGAGCCATTGGTCCAGCCCGGCCGGGTTGGCCAGGTCGCTTGGATGATGGCCGGGCCACACGGTGACGGCCATGACGGGCATGACCGCGAACACGAAGCTGAGCGACCAGCCCACCAGACGCACGTGGGCCAACGGTGAGAAGAGACGACCTTCAGCTCGAAGCATCGACCATGTGGCCAGCAGGGCAGTGGTGGCCAGCACCAAAGCGGCCACCGTCAAGGCCCATGCGTAGCGGAGGCGCCCACCGCCGGCAGCTCGGTAGACGTCCCAGGCCACCTCCTTGTGCTCCACCTCTTCGGCCAGATGCCAGAGGAACAACGTTGTTGCTGTGGGGTCGGCATCCCTGAAGAGCGACTGGCGCTTGTCGACCCAACGGGCGGCCACGAAGGCGATGGTCTCGAACCCGGCCGCGAAGGCCAACCCGAACCGGGTGCTGCGCTTCTGCAACCGGGAGAAGATCCATGCCATCTTCCGGTCGTGACCGGCCAGGCGGGGATAGTTGCCGACGATGATGTCGTTGAACCGTCGATGCTGGCCGTGGTGTTGGGCCTCTTGGTGCACGTAGGCCCGGGCCTCGGCCTCTAGTTGCGGGTCGAGGTCATCGATCTCGTCGAGCCCGGCCCGCACCGAGGCCACCACGTAGGGCTCCGCGTGCGGCATCAGCAACGAAACGGCATTGGCGGCCAGAGCCAGTTCGGGAACCCGAGGTGTCCACACGGGCGGTAGGTCGTCGGGCCACTCGAAGCGCACCCGGCGGGTGGGTATCCGGTCGGTCACCGTGTTCCATCGGCGGAGATGGCCCGAACAAGAGGCCCACGGCTGGAAGTCACATGGTGTTGCTCATGATCTGCGACAGCTCATCGGGATATTTCGACACGAGTTAGGTCAAAGTGGGGCTGGACGGTAGGCGATTCAGGCTGGACGTGACTCGTGGGCCGCGGTCACCAGAGCTTCGAGGCCGGCCTTCAGTTGGTCGTGACTTGGCCACCCGTAGCCCAGCCGGAAATACCGGTCGCTCAACTCGAACCAGTGGCCCCGGCCCACGTAGGTACCGTGATCGGCCAGCAATCGACGGTGGAACTGGGTCTCGTCGACCTCGAACTCCTCGCGGAACCGGACCAACCCGACGACACCGCCACTGGGGCGGATCCATTCGAAGACATCCTGATCGGCCATCCAGGCATCGACGGTGGCCAGACGGTCGCGCACGTCGGCCATGATCGGCGGCAGTACCCGTTTCCGCTTCGAAAGGATCGCTCCGGCGATGTGCTCGTCGATGGTGGAACCGCTGATGAAGATCTGCTCTTTGGCGGCCAGGAGGGTGTTGAACATTTCGGGGTCGGTGGTGACCGCCCAGCCGGTGCGGATGCCAGGTACGCCGTAGGCCTTGCTCATGGAGCTGATGCTGACCACGTTGGGCGACAGGGTGGCGGCCAAGGGGATGCGCTCGCCGGTTTGGGTGAGGTCGCGGTAGGTCTCATCGACGAGCAGGACGGCTTCGGCCCGCTCGGCCAGCCCCACCAGGCGCTTGAGGTCGGTCTGGTTGATCATCGTGCCCGTCGGGTTGTGGGGGCTCGTGATGCTGATCAGCCGGGTGGTGCCGGGTTGGATGGCATCGGCCACCGCATCCAGGTCGAGCCGCCAGCTGTCTTCGAAGGCCAGGTCGATCACGTCGAGGTCGGCCCCGATGGTGCGCGGGGTCTCCAGATTGGTGGCGTAGTTGGTGCGCACGACGATGGCATGGTCGCCTCGGTCGAGCAGCGAAGTGGCCACCATGAACAGTGCTGCTGATGCACCGGGGGTCACGATCACCTGGTCGGCATTGGTCCCCTCGGACCCGGCGGCGATGGCCTCCCGCAGCTCCGGGTCACCGAGGTGGTCGCCGTACTGGAGGACCAGGTCGTCGAGGTGGAGGTTGACGCCGACGTCGGAAAGCTTGCGGTCCGAGATCGAGCTCTCAGACAGGTTGTTGGTGATGGTGGAGTAGCCCAGTTGTTCGGGGGACTCCACCTCGATCGGCATCCGGCGGTAGCGCATGTGCGAACCCTCTCACAGGGCTGGGCCGCACCGGGCACCGAGCCCGAAAAGCAACGTCGGACGGCCGACAAAGCGACCGTCCGACGTCGTCGGATCTGTGAAATTTCGGGAACTAGCGGGAAGCGATGGCCTCGGCCACGGCCAACACCCGGCGGGCGTTGTCGACGTGGAGGTTCTCGATCATTCGACCGTTGTGGGTGACCACGCCCTTGCCTTCGGCGATGGCCGCCTCGAAGGTGGCGATGAGTGCGCGGGCGTCGTCGATGGCCTCGGCCGAGGGGCTCCACACGAGGTTGGCGTCGTCGACCTGGCTCGGGTGGATGAGCGTCTTGCCGTCGAAGCCGAGGTGGCGACCCTGCACGCACTCGGCGTGGAAGCCGTCGGCGTCCTTGATGTCGTTGTAGACACCGTCGACGATCACCTTGCCGGCGGCGCGGGCGCCGAGCAGGCACATGCCGAGCGCAGTGAGCAGCGGCTCGCGGCCCGGGATCTGCACCGCGTGCAGTTCCTTGGCGAGGTCGTTGGTGCCCAGCACGAGCACGGTG
>JBDTBS010000224.1:0-6167 GCA_039924035.1 Aquihabitans sp.
GAACATCACCTCGTCACCGATCATCTTCACCACTCGACCGCCCAGGAGGGTCACGGTGTCGTAGGCGATGGCCTCGAAGCGGTCGACCATGGCCGCCAACTCTCGCGAGGTCACTTGTTGGCTGAGCGCGGTGAACCCGACCAGGTCGGCGAAGCCAACGGCCCGGTGGTCGGGGTCTGCGCTGGTCACCTCCCGGGTGATGCGAGACCGTGCTTCGCCCTGGACGTGCCGCCGCCAGACGAACCCCATCACATCCTGCAGGGTGGGAACGATCACCGGGGCCACCAACGCGAAGTCGGCGGCCCGAGTTTCGCGGTCTCGCACCGCGGTAGCGGTGGACGCCTCGCCATCGCCGCTCTCGCCAATGACATCGTCGACGACCAGGGCGTCCACCAGTGCCGAAGCGATCCTGGCCTGCGAAGACCCGATGACCCGAGCCATCTGGACCACCAGTTCATCGTCGACGATCCCGAGGTCGAGCAGACGGCCGATGGTGGTGAGCAATTCGATGTCACCGTCGTGGAAGATCCGTTCGCCAGGGCGGGGTTCCACGAAGCCCAGAGAACGCCAGAGCTGCGCCACCAGGCCCGTCGACAGGCCCGAGGCCTCTGCCACCCCGTCCAGGTCGGCGGCTCCCGTCTCGGGCAGGACGAGCTGTTCGATCAAGAGCAGTTGTAGGTGCCCGTGAGCGGCAGCCTCGGCGATGTCGCGTTCGGGGGTCCCGGCCGACCGCAGCAGGTCGGCTAGGCGGTGTTCGGCGGCGATGTGTCCATCAGGGGCGACGGGCACATCAGAACCGGGACCTTCGGTCACGAAAAGCCGCCGCCTTCGGGTAGCACTGGAGGCGCTGGTGCTGGTTCGGCACCGGGACGTCGCATCTCTGGCGCGATGTCGGCATGCTCGGCCACGAGCGTGATCGCTTCGGCCTCTGCGGGCGGAGTGACCTCAGCCAGCAGAGCCTCGCCTCGTAGCTCGGTGGTGGACCACGTCGGATCCAGCCCGGGCACGGTGATGGTGACGGGGCCGGTTCCTTCATGGGGCTCGAGTTCCCAGAGCACAGCCGGTCGGGTTCCGTGCCAGCGGATGGCATAGGACAGTCGTCCATGGGCGGTAGGGGCGTCGTGTACCTCTATGCCCCCGCCATACCAGGCATCTGCGTGAACGGGCAGCAAGCCCAACTCACCGGGACGTTCGGTGATGAGCATCGACCGGACGGCCACCACCAACGCTGCTGAGGCCGCAAGGTCCTGACCGATCATCCGACCATGGGGGCCGGGTCCGGGCCACGCTCCGGTGGCCGACGCCGAGGCCGCCGCTGCGGAGATGTCGGCGTAGGCCCCTGGATCGCCGGCCGCGGCCCTACGGGCCGCGTGGATGAGCTGGGCTGCGACGTTGCCTGCTTCGGGGTCGGGCAGATCGGTGGCAATGGCCTTGGACAGCTCGGCAACCTTGGCTGCTGCCGAAGTCTGCCCGGCCTCAGCCAGCATCGCACCGGCGTCTTCGAGCGCTATCGAGGCTCGGTGGCGGGTGGCGGCATCGTCGAGCCGGCCCCGCCGATGAGCACGGTCGAGCCGCTCAACGGCCGCGGCCAGTTCGGGCATCGTCCAGTCGAGGAACCCGTCGATGTGGTGTAGTCGCCAGTGGGTCGCCGCGGTAGCGAGCACCATCGCATCGGCTTCAGGCTCTGGAGCGGGTGGGCGTTCGGCCCAATCCACCAGTATCGGGCCGACCTCGTTCGGCCGGTCGAGCACGTCGAAGGCCCGCAACAGCACGGCCGTGGCTTCCGGTTCGATGCCCGGCGACAGATGGCCATCACGACGCATCACCTCGCCGTCGCTGGCCAGGTGAATGGCGGTGCGGGCCCGGGCCAGGGCTGTGGTCAGGCGCTGGTCGGGGATCTCGAACCTGGGGCCGCGGCGGTGCATCTCCCATCCGGAAGCGACGGTGGCCGATTCGGGCATGACCGACGGGTAGTCGAGGTCGTCGCCCACCTCCCCGATGGGTATGGCGGCCCGGATGACCGAGGTGTGGGTGAGCGGGAAGATCATGGCCATGGTGGCCAGTCCGTCGGGGCACGAGATCTCCACGAGATCACGTCCGGCCCGCCCCGCGACGACTGCATCCAGCACATCGCCAGTGGCAGCATTGCCCACCGCTATGCGGGCCGGCAGCCGGGGCACAACGACTGCGGGGCGGCCGTCGACACGGACCAGGTGCGCTTCGTCGAGTCCGCTGCTGCCACCCACCGGTTCGATGGTGATGGACGAGATGGCGCCGATGCCGTCGGCCACCATCGGCCGGATGACCAAGGCCACGGCAAACGGTATGGCCGTGGAGTTCTGGACTTCGGCCACGACCCATTCGTCGCCCACCGACCGGGGCGACCGGATGCCGTAGGCCCGGTGGACGGCATCGCCTCCGGGGATGCGCACCAACGTCTCCACCACTGGGGCATCGTCGACCATCTGCTGGCGGGTGGCGGCCTCACGGGTGGGGATGTGCCAACGGTCGTCGGCTCCCACCCACCAGTCGAGGCTCCAGCCCTCGCCGACCACCAGACCGGCCCGGTCGACCGCGGTGACGGTAGGTGAAGCCACCGTGCCCACCAGGGTCCAGGCCGGGGTGCCGCCGCTGATCACTCCCCGGGGAAGCACCCAACCTTCGTTGGATAGTCGGGCCGCCAGGCCTCCAGGAGCAACGGATCGCGCCGGATCGTGGGCGGGTTGGTTGGTGGTGGCCTCGAGGGCTGCGGGACGGACGCTGCGACGAAACATGCGAACGAGGGTCTACCGGGCGGGAGAGATTCCGTCCATCTCACGGCCGACGCCGCGGTTGAGCAGGCCGGCGTAGGCCTCCGACGCGGTGCGTCCTTCGTGGCAGACGGCGTGGACCTGGGTGACGATCGGCAGGTCCAGACCCAGCTCGTCGCCCAGTTCCTTGACCACCTTCGAGGCCTTGACCCCTTCGGCCACCATGTTCATGGCCGCGATGATCTCTTCGATGGTCTCGCCTCGACCCAGCCGGTCGCCGACGTGCCGGTTTCGGCTCTGGTTGCTGATGCAGGTGGCCACCAGGTCACCCATGCCGGCCAACCCCGAGAAGGTGAGCGGTTCGCCGCCGACGGCCACGCCCAGACGGGTGACCTCGGAGAGGCCACGGGTGATGACCGCGGCCCGGGTGTTGTCGCCCGCGCCCAGGCCATCGGCCATGCCCGAGGCAATGGCGATGATGTTCTTGAGGACGCCGCCCATCTCGCAACCGATCACGTCTTCGTTGGTATAGACCCGGAACAGTTCCGCCTGGAAGATGTTCTGCAAGGCCCGGGCCACGTTCTCATCGTCCATGGCGATCACGCTGGCCGCGGCGTGGCCGGCCAGGACCTCCTTGGCCAGGTTGGGACCGGTGAGCACGGCCACAGGGCGGCCCGGGAGCACCTCCTCCACGATCTGGCTCATGCGCAAACGGGTGTCGACCTCGAGGCCTTTGGTCAGCGACACGACCGGGACCCACGGCCGCAGATAGGGCTTCACGGCCTCCAGTGTCGATCGGAAGCCGGAGGACGGGACCCCCATGACCAGCACGTCGGCATGCCGGACGGCCTCTTCCAGGTCGGCGGTGGCCCGCAGGCCGATCGGCAGTTTGAAGCCGGCCAGGTAATCGCCGTTCTCGTGGTCACGGTCGATCTGTTCGGCCAGGTCGGCCCGCCGGGACCACAACATCGCTGGAGCGTTGTGGGCTGCCAGTGCGGCGACCGTGGTCCCCCACGATCCGGCGCCGATCACGGAAACTCGGGTGTCCATGAGCGGGGACGCTACCCGCGCACCTGAGGGTGCGTGACAAATGTCTCGACTCCTCGGTGACCGACGGGTAACATACGCGCATCGCCTTTCGCCGGTATGACCGTTATGACGAGTAGCGGTAAGAAAGGGAATTCCATGCATCGCTTCTCCCGCACGCTGTACGCCCTGGCGGCTCTTTCAGCGATCAGCCTCGTGGCTGCCTGCCAGCCCGCCACTCCCCCCGGTGCCCGACCCATCCCCGCGGTCAAGTTCGGCGCGCCTGAAGACCTCGTCGCCGGGGGCGCCCAATCGTTCCTCAACCCGAACAAGTCCCCGGCCGGGACCAACAACTGGTCATGCAAGCCCTCGGCGGCCCATCCCAACCCGGTGGTCCTGGTCCACGGCACCTTCGGCAATGCCTTCGACAGCTGGTCGGGCCTGGGCCCCGTGCTCCGCCACTACGGCTACTGCGTATACGCGGTGAACTACGGCGCTCCCGCCGACACCGTGTTCAAGGGCTCAGGCAGCATCCCGGCCTCGGCCGGCGAGATCGGCGTGTTCGTCGACAAGGTTCGGACCTCCACCGGGGCCGCCAAGGTCGATCTCGTCGGCCACTCGCAGGGCGGTTCGGTGGCGCGCTACTACGCCAACCTCATCGGGACTTCGTCGAAGGTCGACAAGGTGGTCGGGCTGGCTCCCTCCAACCACGCCACCGACGTCAGCGGACTGCTCAAGCTGGGCCGGTTCCTCAGGATCGTGGACCCGATCTTCGCTCTCACCAACTGGGCGGGCCTGCCTGCCCTGCAGGAGCAGAGCGACCCCAACTCGACGTTCTTCGTGAACCTCAACGGCAACGGTGAAACCCGCCCCGGCATCAGCTACACCAACATCGCCACCAAGTACGACGAGGTGGTCACCCCCTACACGCAGGCCTTCATCACGGCCGGCCCCGGGGCCACGGTGAAGAACACCACGCTGCAGAACGTGTGCTCCAACGACAAGACCGACCACCTCGGAATCGTCTACGACTCCAACGTGTACCAACTGGTCCTCAATGCCCTCGACCCGGCAGATCAGCGGCCCATCGCCTGCCGGCTGTCACTCCCGCTGTTCGGCACCTGATTCGGGGTCGAACTCTCGATGGCCCGGGCCGCCTTGTGGCCCGGGCCACGAACCCGCCCGTTAGCGTGACGGTCGTGCAGGCCGCCGTCGTGATCCCGGTGAAGGCATTCCACGCGGCCAAGCTGCGGTTGGCACCCGCTCTCTCCCCTCACGAACGGGCGACGCTGGCCCAGCAGATGGCAGCCCAAGTGGTGGCCTCAGCTGGCGACCTTCCAGTGGCGATCGTGTGCGACGACCCCACCGTGCGCGAATGGGCTCTCAGCGTGGGGGCCACAGTGCGGTGGACACCCGGTCTCGGGCTCGACGGAGCCGTGCAAGCCGGGGTGGCAGCCGCGGCCGACGACGGAGCCGACCGCATCGTTGTAGCCCACGCCGACCTGCCCATGGCTGCTGGTTTCAGTCACATCATCGGCGTCGATGGTGTGGTGATCGTGCCCGACCGCCACCGCGACGGCACCAACGTGATCACCGTTCCGGCCCACAGCGGGTTCCGCTTCGCCTACGGCCCGAACTCGTTTGCCCGCCACCAGGCCGAAGCGATCCGCCTTGGCCTTCCGGTGGAGGTCCACACCGACGAGGCCCTCGGCTGGGACGTCGACCTGCCTTCCGATCTCCACCTACCCGACGGTGCCGACCTGACGCCGGCCGGGCCCAGCCGATAGGACCGATCACGATGCCCACCGTCGACCTGCCCGTACCCGCACGAGCCCTTGCCGTGGGCGCCCACCCCGACGACATCGAGTTCGGAGCCGGAGCCACCCTGGCCCGGTGGGCGGAGCAGGGTTGCGAGGTGTCGTTCGTGGTGTGCACCGACGGATCGAAGGGCACGTGGGACCCCTCTGCCGACCTGGACGCCCTGGTCGCCCTGCGTCAGACCGAAGCCCGGGACGCGGCAGCAGTGCTCGGGGCCACCGGTCAGGTGGTGTTCCTCGGCCGGGTCGACGGTGAGCTCGAGAACGATCGCCCCACCCGCTCGGAGCTGGCCCGGGTGATCCGTGAGCTCCAACCCGACGTGCTCCTCGGCCACGACCCTTGGAAGCGTTACCGGCTGCACCCCGACCATCGGGCCGCCGGCTACCTGGTCTGCGATGCCCTGGTGGCTGCTCGAGACCCACACTTCTTTCCCGAGCACGGCCTGGCCCCTCACCGTCCCAGTGCGCTGCTCCTGTTCGAGGCCGATGAGCCCGACCACGCCGAAGCGCTGTCGGCCCACCACGTCGAGGCCAAGATCGCCGCTCTCGAAGCCCACCGGTCGCAGTACGAATC
>JBDTBS010000225.1:0-7170 GCA_039924035.1 Aquihabitans sp.
TCCTCTACCACGTACTCGGGGTCATGCTGGGCCCCAACCCGGCCGCCGGCGTCATCATGCCGGCCGCCGCGTTCTCGTTCTTCGTGATCTCGGGTCTGGTGATCTACCGCCCGTACGCCCAGGCCCACCTCACCAAGACACCGCTACCCCCCTTAGGTCGGTACCTCACGGCCCGCGTGGTGCGGGTGCTACCACTCTGGTGGCTGGCCCTCGGCACCTACCTCGTGATCGACGGGGCCGACATGCTGCGCACGCCGGCCCAGTGGATCTCGACGCTGCTGTTGCTCCACTACGTCCTGCCAGAGGCGCGGTTCGCCGTCATCGGCCCGGCGTGGGCGCTCTCGGTGGAGTGGATCTTCTACCTGCTCGCTCCCCTCTGGGCCACGGCGATCTACCAGTTCAACCGTCACGTCGTCCGCCAGGTGGCACCAATCCGAGTCCAGGTCGTGTCCCTCCTGGGCCTTTTGGTGATCACGTCGGTGGTCGCTCCGATGCGGCCGTTCGCCGGCATCGTCCTCGGCATGATGCTGGCCATCGCCGACGTCCACCGACATCTCGTGCGCCGGACACCGATGTGGATCCGCATCGTCCGCTCGCCTATCACGGTGCTGGCCGTCACCGCCACCGCGTGGGCCTTGCTGATCGACTACCCGTACCGCAGCGGGCTCTCGGTCCAATGGGTCGAGCAAGACCCCACGGTGGTCTTCATCTGGGCAACGATGGCCTTCGTCTGGGTGACAGCCATCTCCTTCGCCGTTCGACCGGGTCCGACCATCAGGTTGCTTTCGACACCGTTGGCCCTGGCCGCCGCGCAACTCTCCTACGGAGTGTACCTGTGGCACGCCCTCGTCCTCAGCCAGATCATCGACCGCATGGGCACTGATGCCCGCCTCGCCGCTGTGCTGTATCTGACCATCATCGGATCGCTCGCACTCGCCGGGTTTTCGTTCACCTTCGTCGAACGTCCGGGCATCGTCATTCGCCAACGGCTGGCCGGCGCCGGGACATCCCCCTCAGCGCGTCGCCGTCGTAGGGCAGCGACGGCGACGGCCTCCTCGATCGTGGCTACAAGTCAGGTCGAAGAGCAAGATCGGGCGATCGAGGTCCTGAACCCAACGGCCACCGCATCGATACCAGCCGCCCCCAGCCGAGGTTGGGTCACCTCCATCGACGGCCTACGGGTCATCGCTGCTGGTTTTCTGGTGATATTCCATGTCGCGGCCGAGAAGCAGATCCCGACCGAGTGGATGCAGGCCATCGTCGCCCTGATGCTTCCGATGTGGGCGACGTTCTTCGTGATCTCGGGCTACGTGCTCTACCGGCCGTGGACCATGGCCCAGGCTCGCATGTCCCTCGGTGATGGCCAGCCGCCGGCTCGGGACCCCGACGGAGGGATCTGGTCGTTCTGGCTGCGCCGAGCCCTGCGGTTGTACCCCTTGTACTGGGTGGTGCAGGGCACCGCGCTGCTCCTCAGCGGGCCCGGTGAACTCAGTGGCATCGGCGACTGGTTGCAGGTGATCACGCTGTTTCCCCTGCCCAACATTCAGGTGATCATCCACCACGGTCTCGGCATCATCGTGTGGACGCTCATCCTCGAGCTCGGGTTCTACCTGTACCTGCCGTTCCACGCTCGGTTGGTCACGAGTTCGATTCGATCAGGCACGAGCTTCGTCGTGGCCAACGCCGTCCCGTTGCTGGTTCTCTTCGCAGGGCTGGCCTACTTGGGGTCCACCAGCGCCCGCCTGCTGGGCGTGGCCTGCTGCATCGTCGTGGGGATGGGCATCGCTGCCCTCGATGGCTGGCAGCAGACGCTCCGGCGGTGGGCTCCTAGTATCCGATGGTTCTCTCGAAACCCGATAATCGTTCTGCCCGTGGTCGTCGCGGCCTGGGCCGTCGGCACCTTGGTGGACCGTCGCGACCACGACCACTCCCTGCTGTTCGGCACCTATCTGCACGTCCACCTGGCAACGATGATGATCGTTCCGTTCGTGGTGATCCTGCCCGCCATCTTCGGTAGCCCCCAGTCGCAATACCGCCGCTTCTTGTCCTCCGCTCCGATGCGATTTCTGGGGCCACTCACCTTCGGCGTCTACCTCTGGCACTACCCGTTGATCCGCTGGACCGGACGGCACATCGACCTTCCCGTGCTGGCTCTGATCCTCTGGGCGATGGTCGGCGCTCTCGCCCTCGCTTTCGTCACCTACCGTCTTGTCGAGCTCCCGATCGAGAAGCTGCGCCACCGCCGCTTCGGGCGCACCGCTTCCCCGCCGAGCAATCCAGTACCCGAACGGAGCAACGCCCGATGATCGAGCCCGAGGCTGCTCCACTCGACCGCGCTCAGCGACGCGAAAAATCTATCCGATACGTCGCTGCTCTCGACGGCCTTCGAGCATTGGCTGCGCTCGGAGTGATGCTCATCCACATCGTCAGCCACGCCGGAGGATCCATAACCACCTACGTGGTCGTCGGCTCCGTAGCGGGCCCGTTCTTCGTGTTGTTCTTCGCCATCTCGGGCTTCGTGCTGTACCGGGGGTGGGCCCGCAAGCACCTGGCCCTCGGCGATCGCACCGCAGGCAGGGCGCCGCGGGCCGCGGCCGCCGGGGGCGCCGACGGCCGAACGGTCAAGTACCTCCTCCGCCGACTGCTCCGGATCTACCCGCTCTACTGGGTGGTCGCCACTGCGGCCCTGCTGGTGACCAACAATGCCACGCCCCACACGCCTCTCGACATCCTCCAGGTCTATTTGCTACTGCCGTTCCCCAACCCTGACGCGCTGGTGAACTTCGGGCTCGGCATCGTGGTCTGGACCCTCGTGATCGACGTGCTGTTCTACCTCTACGTGGCCATCCACGGTCCGGTGATGACCTCGTTGATCAAGCGACTCCGCCATCGACACACCCCATTTTCCATCGAGACCACCGTCCTGCTGGGAATGTCGGCGGTCATCCTGGTCTGCGCTCTGTTCGTGCCCGCGCCGCTGTCGGTTCTGGTGTGCTTACCGCTGGGCATGTGGTTCGCGGTGATCGAAGCACAACAGGAACGGCTGGGACGCCGGCTATCGGGCATCGACACCATGGTCAAGGCCTGGCCGGTGTGGATCGTCATGTACATGATCGTGAGCCCGACCACCATCCGCATCGCCACCCAGAGCGAGAACTACGGAGCATTGCTGGAGACCAAGCCCGGCATCCACATGCTTCTGGTCTTCGGCGGCTTCCTGCTTCTCATCAACGTGGTGTTCGGGCCGCGCCACTGGCCGTTCCAGCGCTTCTTGGTCTCACCGTTCATGAGGACCGCTGGGCTGCTCACCTTTGGTACCTACCTCTGGCACCCGGTCGTCCTGATCGTTCTCCGCCAGCAGGGAATCGATGACATGTTCCTGGCCGGAGTGGTGACCATCGTCGCGTCGGTCACCCTGGCCTCCATCACCTACTTCCTCCTCGAGAAACCACTGGCCGATCTCCGGCTCAAGATGCGCAAACCCGACAGCCCCGTGCCCACGCCCAGACCAGCCCCCTGATGAACGCGGCCACCGGCAAGAAGGTCACCTTTCGTCGCGGCACTGCCGGCCGCTATCCGTCATGGGTTCGGCCAGCCGTGCTCTCGGCATTGGCGGTGGTGCTATTGGTCGGCGTGTTCGTGGCCGTCGAGTACGGGGGGTCACCGATTCAGGTACGGGGCGGCGTCGGCATCGTCACCGTCACCGATGCCCGACCCGGTGACACCATCGAGGTCCTCGACCAGGACAAGTCGCTGGCCGAGGCCAGCGTCGACGATCGCGGCACCGCCATCGTACAGGAGTTGACCCCGGGGACCTACGACGTTGTCCAGAAGCGGGGTACCCGAACGGTCATCGAGCGCACCGCCACCGTGCTGGCCCCCGACGATCACCCAGACCCTGACTTCTTCGAGGGCCACACGCTCGAGGTCGGTCGAAACATGATCGAGACCCGAGACGGGACCACCCTGTCGGCCTATGTGCACCTACCCGGACCAGTGTCCGAAGGCCCCTATCCGACGGTGGT
Organism: Aquihabitans sp.; assembly: GCA_039924035.1. Classification (GTDB taxonomy): domain Bacteria; phylum Actinomycetota; class Acidimicrobiia; order Acidimicrobiales; family Iamiaceae; genus Aquihabitans. Next base: position 4,026 of record JBDTBS010000225.1, read on the forward strand.
GGAGTTGTCGGGCTATCGCACCGCCGACGACGACGTTGCCCAACCGGCCACCTCGATCGCCCGCTCCCTCGGTTACGCCACCGTGGGCGTGAACTTGCGCGGTAGCGGGTGTTCGGGCGGTGCGTTCGAAATGCTCAGCCCGACCCAGGCCGCCGACGGCTACGACATCGTCGAGACGGTGGCCCGCCAGATTTGGGTTCGGGGCGGATCGGTGGGACTGGTGGGCTTCTCCTACGGAGGCCTGGGTGCGCTGGAGGCAGCGTCGACCGCGCCTCCCTCGCTCAACAGCGTGACCGCACTGAGCATCTACGGCCACGCCCGCAATGCCTTCCACCCCGGCGGTCTATCCAACTCCGGGTTCCCGACCGGCTGGATGAACGACCTCACCACCGATGCTCAACCGTCGGGGACACAATGGGTGAGAGACCGCATCGCCGGGGGTGATACTGCCTGCGAACGCAACCAACTCCTACACGGACATACCGTCGATCTCGCCGACCGCTATCTGGATGGTGCCCCCGACGACGGACGCTTCGATGTCATGTCACCAACCACCTGGGCCCCCTCCATCGCAGTACCGGTTTTTCTGGCCGGCCAGTTGCAAGATGCCACCCTCGGCAACGACTTGGCCGACATGTTCGATTCCTTCGACAGCTCTCCGTTCGTCCGCATGGTCCTCACCAACGGGGCTCACGGTGACGGCGTCTCCCCCCAGGTCCTTCGACGAATGGATCAGTTCCTGTCGCTCTACGCGGCCAGCGAGATTCCTGACACGCTCGACACCGCCGAGTTCCTGGACCCCGAAAACCCCGAGATCGACCTGACCCTCCTACCCGACGGACCCGACCTGCCGATCATCCTTCCTCCCGATCTCACGCTTCAAGAGGCCCAGATCGCCTACGAGACCAACGACCCGGTCGAGGTCCTGTTCGAGTCCGGCAACGGGGGACGACCGGGAGCAGCGGCCGCGTCCACGTCGATGACCTTCTCCACCTGGCCGCCCGAAGAGTCGATCGAGGTCGACTGGAACCTGGGTCCCGAAGGGATGCTCGACAACGAGGCGCATGCCGAGGCCGCTCCGGTCACCATCCTCACCGATCCGAGCGTCAGCGAATTGGCCTACGACATAGAGGGCAGCGATCTCACCCTCAATGCCATCTCCCCATGGCTGCCCCCGTCTGCGGGCACCGCTACCGCCTGGACCTCTGCACCCATGGCCGAAGACCTGGCACTGGTGGGGTCCACCGAACTAGACCTGTGGCTACGTGCCGACCAGATCGACGTCGACCTACAGGCCACCCTGGCCGAGGTTGACCCGGACGGCAACGAGACGCTGATCCAGACCGGCTGGCGGCGGGCCAGCGATGCCGACCCGGCCATGATCGCTGATGAGTGGGTGAAGATCCCGGTGCGACTCGGTCCAATCGGCCACCTTCTGCGGGCCGGCTCTCGACTCACCGTGATCGTGGGGACCCCCGGAGACGGCCAGGTCGAGTGGAGCTTCGACCCACCGCCCGGCGGACCGGCGACGGTCGACATCGGCCAAGGCGGCGAGCATCAAAGCGTCTTGATGCTCCCCACCATCGATGACGTCACCATCGACGCGCCCCGACCGAAGTGTGGGACCCTGAGGGCTCAGCCGTGCCGACCTCACCGCCCCCTCACCGAAGGCAGGAATCGACCATGAGCGCCTCGCTTGGCCAGACCGTGCCCGACCGTGCTCCCTGGCGTCCCGGACCCGTGGGCATGATCATGGGCAACGCGCCCGTGGATGGGGGCTGGGCGTCACTGGGTGCTCTGGCCCGCGAGGCTGAGGAACATGGAGTCGGAGCCATCTGGTTCACCGACCACGTCTTCTGGCACACGCCTGTAGCCGACGTGACCGCGGCCCTGGCACTGGTGGCAACCGCCACCGATCGGTGCGCCGTCGGTCCCCTGGTGCTCCAGCTCCCACTTCACCTCCCAGCCCGGGTGGCCAAGTCCATGAGCTTCATCGATCACCTGGCCAACGGACGGGTGATCGTCGGGGTCGGGATCGGCGAGCACGAGGCCGAATACGTCGCCGCCGGTGTGGGCGAGCGCTATCGCCGCCGGGGTCGGCTGCTGGACGAAGGCATCGTCGAGCTTCGACGGGCTTGGGCACAGGCCGGTGACCTGACCATGGCCCCGGCCCGCAACCTGCCGGTGTGGGTCGGTGGCCGCAGCGAACGAGCTCGACAACGGGCCGCCACTCTGGCCGAGGGATGGATCCCCCACCTCACACCGCTGTCGTGGTTCGCTGAGCAACAGGATCTCCTCACCGCCGACCTCGAGACCGCAGATCGCGACCCGGCACAGTTCACCCGAGGGGTGGGCTTGGTCGTCGCCGTCGAAGGCACCGATGCGGACGACGCACCGTTGGCCTGGTTGAGTCAGACCTACAGGTTGCCGGCCCGGGTCTTCGCCCCAGTGTTGTTGACAGGCTCCGCCGAACAGGTGGCCGACCATGTCCAGGCCTTCCGATCTGCTGGTGCCGACCACGTTGCCCTCTGGCCAGCCAGCTCTCGACCAGTCGACCACCTCATCCCCATCATGGAGGCGTTGGGCGGCCGCTGATTCCTTGAATCATTCCTGCGGAGATCCGCTCGGCTGCTCGACGAACCGCTTCGCCGTAGCGACCACCTGGGTCACCACCCAACCGCTCCAACGGCCCGGACACCCCAACGGCAGCCACCACCCGGCCATGGCCATCAACCACCGGTGCGCTGACCGAGCCGACCCCCGGGGCACGCTCACCAAGGCTGGCTATCCATCCCGATCTAGAAGGCTCACCGGACAGCACCCGACCCGCCGATCCCAACCCGATGGGCAGCCGTACGCCCTCGGCCACGATGGTCCGCAGTTCGTGGGCCGATTCGAGCGACAGGACGCACACCCGTTGGTCCCCCTCTCGGACGTAGAGCTGCGCCGACTCTCCCGTGCGGGACCGCAGGTCCTCCAGAATCGGGCGGGCAGCATCGGCCAGTGGCCACATGGACGAAGCCGCCTGACCCAACCCGATCATGCGCAGCCCCAACAGGAACGCGCCAGAGCCATCCCGGCGCAGTAGGCCGTGTGACTCGAGGGCCACGGCCAACCGGTGCACTGTGGCCTTTGGTAGGCCAGT
>JBDTBS010000226.1:0-4278 GCA_039924035.1 Aquihabitans sp.
GGATTCCGGGGGCTCGCAGGAAAAGCTTGCCGGTACTGGTTTCGAGGTGGCCCCATCCGATGTCTTCGATGGTCTCGCGGGCAGGGGCGTTGATCCGATCAGCGACGACGAGGACCGCTCCGCCTCCAGAGCCGGCGTCGTCTCGCTTCATCTGCTCGAGCCGGCCCACGGTGGCGTAGGTGGTCGTCTTGAACGACACGTTGAGCTCACGGCCGTCGACCTCGACCACGGCATCGCTGGGATGGCCCGACTCGGCCGGGACCGACACCGGCCCGAGCTTCTCGGCGAGCGCGGCCATGGCGAACTCTGCCAGATCGTTCGCTACTTCAGAGGCTGCTCGACGCATGTTCCGAGTATACCCGGATATCGGACATCCGACATCCGGGTATACTCGGATGTCGGAATCGGTAGCCCTGAGCCTGATCCACTCTTGAAGGCCGAGTTCTTCGGCTTTGCCCACCAGCCCAGTGAAATCGGGCAAACCACCGGCTCAGATCGCTAGGCCCAGGCTGCGATCTGACCCGCCAGTTCTTCTGCACCGGCGCCGTCTAGAGCAGCCATCACCAGGAGCTTGCACCGTTGGGCTGCACCGGTCGAGGAGCGCCCGGCGGAGGGCGGAGCCAGCTCATCGAGTGGCGATGCCAGTAGGTCGACGGCCTCGAGCACGGTCGGGTTCGGGTGTGGTTCGATGGCCGAGGATAAGAAGTGCGACAGGAGCTCACGATGGAGCGTTGCCAGCGACACGAGAGCAGCCGCGTAGTCGTCGGGTCCCGGTCGGCGCAGCACGACCATCTCGGCGTACTGGCGGATCTCGGTCGCCACCAGCAGTTCCGGCGAACCCAATGCGGCCTCGAAGAGATCGACCGGGAAGTCCACTCCGGCGGCGAGCGCCTCGGTCGTGATCGAGGACCTCGGCCATCCGGCCCGCACCCACTGGATGATCAGTTGCACGGCTCTCGTTCGAAGCTCGGCGGTCGACAGGAGGTCCTGGCTCGACCGGGAACCGAGCTGCCCGGTGAGGAAGTCGACGAACTCGGTGGTCGGTGCGTCTGCTGGTTGGGTCATGGTGGGCACCAGTGCCAGGACCAGGTTGCCGAACAGCTCTGAGCGGGCCTCCACCAGGTCCACCCGCTGGCGGATGATCAGTCCGTCGATGAGCGAACCCACTGCGGAGGCCAGGTCTGCTGTGGTGAACGGGGGACGCATGACGCGTGACCACTGATCGAGCAACTGGGTGACGATGCCCTCGACCAGGGAATCGATGTGGGCGTAGATTCCCCGCAGACTCTCGGCGATCTCATCGTTGGAGCGGCCGCTCCAAAGGAAGATCTGGATGTCGGTGACGTGCTTGTCATCGACGATCTCGAAGAAGGCGACGCAGAGCGCCCGGATCGACGCAATCGCGTCGGGGTCTTCGGAACCGGTGAAGCGTTCCATGACGCTCTGCGCCAGTCGTTCGGTCTCCCCGGTGCGAGCTGGATCCAGGAAGACGTCGGCGAGGTTGGCGATGATCGCGTCGTTGTTCTGGTCTCTGCCGAGCTGACGCAGTCGGGAGTGGACGGCGTTGCGTCCACTCCCGAACTGGCGTGCGATGCGATGGCTATCCATGCCTTTGCAGAGCACCGCATAGCCGTTGGCGAGGATGTCGCGGGCGGTGGCTCGGGCCAACTCGACCTGTTTGGACGGGTCGTCGATCGCCATCGCGGGCACTGTAGCTCCGGCCGGGGAGCGGCCGGGTCGGCCTAGAAGTGCTTCTTGCCCAACACCCTCACGCCGTTGTAATAGAGCTTTGCCCGGCTGTTGCACCTGTCGCGCGGGTTGCGGTAGGTGGTGTCGCGGCCCCGAGTAGTTCTGACCGACTTGTTGACCGTGTTTGCCCTGCACCAGGCCCTCATGTTGTCCAGGAACTGCACGTCGCACTTCTTCCGGCCAACTTCACCTGTGCCGAGCCTCTTGTAGTGGTAGCAAAGGTCATGACTGTCACAGGACTTGTGGAAATTGAAGTCTTGACCGGAATCGGGCACCCCGGTGCACCCATTCTGGAATTTGCCGTGGGCCGCTGCCGGTGAAGGTTGCGCCGTCATGACGAACACGGTGCTGAGAGCAACGAGCGCCAATACGGCACTGAACGAACGTAGCTTCCTGATGATCATCGAATCCCCTGTGTGTTGACTTGAACGGCATTTGCCATCCCCGGGATCGTAAGAAGAAGTGCCATCACCGACAACGGCTCAATGTCGCCGCCCCGCGGCAGCCTGCCGCGGGGCGGCCCCGCTCCTGGAGCGAGTCTGCTTTCGCTGAGATGATGCGGGGTCACGGACACGGGCGTACTCGTAGGGTCGGGGTATGAATGCCACCGACCTGCGCCACCTTCGCCGCTGCCTCGAACTGGCTCAGGTGGCCCGAGCTCGAGGCGATGAGCCGTTCGGCTCGCTGATAGTGGGCGGCGACGGCACCGTGCTGGCCGAGCGCGAGAACGCGGTGCACACCACCGGCGACGTCACGGCTCATCCCGAACTGATGCTGGCCGCCTGGGCCAGCCGCACCCTCACCCCCGAGGAGCGGGCGGCGGCCACGATGTACACGAGCTGCGAACACTGCGCCATGTGCGCGGCCGCCCACCACTGGGCCGGCATCGGCCGCATGGTGTTCGCGCTCTCCGGCGCCGAGCTCGTGGAAATGGCCCCTGCGGGCATCCCCGTCCTGGAGCTCAGTGCCCGAGAGTTGCTGGCACGCGGGTCGATCCCGGTGGAGGTGGTGGGCCCCAGCCCTGAACTGGCCGTCGAGGCCCGAGCCGTGTTCGACGGAATGTGGCCGACTGACCGGGGTCCTCGGCAGGTCCGACTGAGTGAAGGTCGCTGGCAGTTACCTTGATGGTTGGTCGGTGTCGCGCCGACCGGACCAGCGAACACGACAGAGGCCAGCCATGATTCAGCTCGACCGCGATGGCGATGTGTACGTGCTTCGGATGGAGTCCGGCGAGAACCGATTCTCGCCGGACTTTCTCAGCGAGGTCAACGATTCTCTGTCCACCGTCGAGGTCGCCGAAGGCCCCAAGGCGCTTGTCACCACCGGCGCGTGGAAGTTCTTCTCCAACGGACTCGACCTCGACTGGCTGAACGCCAACGCCACCGAGGCCCTCCCCTACCTCGACGCGGTGCACCGCCTCTTCGCCCGCGTGCTCCAGATGCCGTGCGCAACTGTCGCGGCCTGCAACGGCCACACCTTTGGCGCAGGGGCGATGCTGGCCATGAGCCACGATTTCACGGTCATGCGTCGCGACCGGGGCTACTGGTGCCTGCCCGAAGTCGACCTCGGCATGACCTTCACCCCGGCCATGAATGCAATGGTCCCGGGTCTGCTGCCCTCCCGAGCCGCCCATGAAGCCATGGTCACTGCCCGGCGCTACACCGCCGAGGAGGCATTGTCGGCCGGCATCGTGGATGCCGTTGCCGACGAGCCCGACGTGGTACCCGAGGCGATCGCCCGAGCCCAGGCACTGGCTGGTAAGGCCGGAAAGGCCATAGGCACCATCCGCACCGAGCTTCACGCCCCGGTGATCGCCGCGCTCACGGGCGACCACCCCTGATCAGGCCAGGTGAGGCGGGAAGCCGCCGGTGGCGATCGGGCCCCATCGCTTAGGCGTGACTCGGATCAGCGACTTGCCTTGGTCGATCATGGCCTGGCGGTACTCGTCCCAGTTGCTGTGCTCGCCGCTGATCGAGCGGAAGTAGTCGACCAGCGGCTCCACTGAGTCGGGAAGGTCGATCACCTCGGCCGTGCCGTCGATCTGCATCCACGGCCCGTTGAACTCGTCGGACAGCACCATGACGGTGGCTGCCGGGTTCCGTCGCAGGTTCACGGCCTTGGCCCGATCGGGATAGGTGGCGATGACGATCCGCCCTTCGTCGACCCCGGCCGAGACTGGCGAGGTCTGAAGCGATCCGTCCGCCCGTCGAGTGATGAGCACCGCCTTGTGGCGGGCTGTGGCGAACTCGATCATCCCCTCGCGGTCGACCTCGGTGGTGGTGGCGATCGGACGGGCCATGGATGCTCCTCGGCTGGCGGACCGCCCCAGGCTATGACCGGTATCGGCGCCCGACCCCGCCCGCCGACGGTGCCATCCGATCGACAGCGGCATGGCCTGAAGAGAGGGCTGGCTGATGCTGGTGACCCAACCCAACCGGTGCCTTCGACACGTTTCATCGTCGAGAAACGAAGAACACCGGATATTTTCGGTCGGCCGACTGGAAATCGGCGGACGGTCCGATCAACCCC
>JBDTBS010000227.1:0-16978 GCA_039924035.1 Aquihabitans sp.
ACAAAAATCTACGCCGATCCGCCATGTTTGGGCTGCCCTGGTGCTGGGTCTGGCGTGGTTCTAGGTGCCAGTTGCTCGGGTCCGGGGGGGGGTGACGGTGGGCGGTAGCCTGGCGTGGTGACCACTCCTACTCCTGTTGCCGACCTCGCCCAGCGGGCCAAGGCCGCCTCTCGTGCCTTGGCCACTGCCTCCACCGCTGAGAAGGATGCCGGCCTCTTGGCTGCCGCCGACCTGCTGGTGGAGCGCACCGAAGCCATCCTGGCCGCCAATGCCACCGATGTGGAGCGGGCCACCAACGACGGGGTGGCCGCAACGGTCATCGACAGGTTGCGCCTCGACGCCAGCCGGGTCGAGGCCATGGCCGGCGGCCTCCGACAGGTGGCGGCGCTGGCCGACCCGGTGGGGGAGATCCTCGATGGTTGGGTGCGGCCCAATGGCCTGCGCATATCTCGGGTTCGGGTTCCGCTCGGCGTGGTGGCCATCATCTACGAGAACCGCCCCAACGTCACCTCTGATGCCGCTGGGCTGTGCCTGAAGTCTGGCAATGCCGGGTTCCTGCGTGGGTCCTCGGGAGCAATCACCTCCAACATCGCCATCGCCAACATCATCAGAGAGGCCTACGTCTCGGTCGGCCTGCCCGCCGATGCCCTGGTCCTGGTGGAAGACACCAGTCGTGAGGCCGCGGTGATGTTCATGCAGCAGCGGGGCTACGTCGACTGCCTGATCCCTCGTGGCGGTCCGTCGCTCATCCAGTCGATCCTCGACAATGCCACCGTGCCCTATGTGATCGACGGTGACGGCAACTGCCACGTCTACGTGGATGCCGCCGCCGACATAGACATGGCCCTGCGCATCATCGCCAACGCCAAGGCCCAGCGTCCGTCGGTGTGCAACGCCGCCGAATCGTTCTTGGTGCACAAGGACGTGGCCGATGCCGTGCTGGTCGGCCTGCCCAACGCAGTGCCGACCGTCGAACTGGTGGCCGACGACGCGGCCCGGGCCTTGCTGCCCGGTGCTGGCGAAGCCACCGAGAGCGACTGGGGCACAGAGTTCCTCGACCTGAAGCTGGCCGTGAAGGTGGTGGCCGACATCGACGAGGCCATAGACCACATCGCCCGCTACGGCTCTGGCCACAGCGAAGCCATCGTCACTGGTTCGCTGGCTGCGTCAGACCGCTTCACCAAAGAGGTCGATGCCGCCGCAGTGCTGGTCAATGCCTCCACCCGGTTCGTCGACGGCGAAGAGTTCGGGTTCGGTGCCGAGATCGGCATCAGCACCCAGAAGCTCCACGCCCGCGGTCCGATGGGCCTGCGCGAGCTCACCACCGCCAAGTACGTGGTGCGGGGCGACGGCCAGACCCGGGGTTGACCATCTGACCCGTCAGGGCCCGGTCGTCTCGTCCGGCGTCGTGGCTCGAGAGTCGACCACGTCGGCCCCGGCGATGACGCCCGATAGTCCCCGGTGGCCTTCGGTGACCAGCGTGGCCAGGATGCTCACCGTGACGATCGTCCAGGCTGCGACGGCCGCCACCGGCCGCAATCGGTAGGGGCCAATAGTGGCGACAAGTGCGAATGCCATGGCCATCCCTGGCGATACCGCGGCCCGCAGCAGGCGCCGCCACAGGGTGGCGCGCACCCGCCACTGCGGCGTCAACCAGACCAATCGCTGGCCGAGTGAAGCGCCTTGCCCCACCAGAGCGGGTAGGAACACCAGCAAAGCGACTGGTAGCCCGTAGGCGAGCACTGCCTCCGATGTCATCGGTGTGATCGGCGGCTCGCGACCGGTGGCGATCATCAGGATCCGCAGGCCCATCGCCGTGGCGATGCCGCCCACGGCGACGATCAGGGCATCGAGGAACATGCCCAGCCAGCGTCGGAACACCGTGACCGGGCGCGGGTTGAGTCGGGCCTGCTCCAGCCGGCTCGACCTAGGCATCCAGAACAGGACCAGCCAGCCGATGCTCGCCCCGATGAAGGCTCCGGCCACGTTGGTGATGACGTCGTCGACCGACGCGTAGCGGTACGGGCACGGCCACAGTCCCCAGTTGCCGGTGGCCTGGGTCGACTCGATGAGCAGCGACACCGCGAGACCGATTCCGGTGGCGGCCAGCAAGCCTCTACCGAAGAACCGTCGGCACCAGATCCCCAGCGGAACGAACAGGGCCACGTTGAGGATGATCTGGAGCCAAGCCCGACTGAGAACGGCGGCCCGAAAGCCAAGCCCCCGGGTCGCCTGGTGGGCGTCCTGGAAGCTGCTGAAAGGCCGGAGTTGCCAGCCCGGACCGCCATCGTGGGCGAGACACCAGGCTTCTGCCCGTGCTGGTGCGGGCAGCAACGTGTAGGCGACGAGGGCTACGGCATAGATGCTCAGGCCGCAGGCCCCCATCAGCCGACGACTGTCGAGAGCGCCGTAGCGGCGGTACTGCAAGACGACGATCGGCAGCAGGCAGACCAGGAAAAGTGCGAGGCCCACGACGATGCCCACGTAAGCCGGCCACTCCCAGGGGTCCACGTTGTTCCTCTCCGGCTGCCGGTTGGCCGTCGTCAGGATAGAAGAGCGAGCACGGGGCGCCGATGGCGACCCGGAGGAGTGCCTGGTCGGCAAAGGTATTGACCGGGCGGTCAAGCGCGGCGGTAGTTTGGGACGATGACCGACTATCGCTTCGAGTCCGTCGATGCCGTCCGTGAGGGCCTCCGCAAGGTCGACTACCTCTCCGACGAGGGCATCGCAGGCATCGTCTACCTCGCTGACCGTCTCCAGAAGCCGATCCTGGTGGAGGGTCCCGCCGGAACCGGCAAGACCCAGCTCGCCAAGTCGGTGGCCGAGATGATCGGCGCTCGCCTCATCCGCCTTCAGTGCTACGAGGGGCTCGACGAGGCCAAAGCGCTGTACGAGTGGAACTACAAGAAGCAGCTTCTGCGCATCCAGGCCACCGGCGGCGAGGGTGACTCGTGGGACGACGTGGAAGACGATCTGTTCTCAGAGGACTTCTTGTTGGAGCGTCCGCTGCTCGAGGCCATCCGCGCCGAAGACCCGGTGGTGCTGCTCATCGATGAGGTCGACCGGGTGGAGGTGGAGACCGAGGCCCTGCTGCTCGAGATCCTCTCCGACTACCAGGTGTCGATCCCTGAGCTGGGCACCATCGAGGCCAAGCAGATCCCGTTGGTGTTCCTCACGTCCAACAACACCCGTGAGCTCTCCGAGGCGCTGAAGCGCCGTTGTCTCTTCCTCCACATCGATTACCCCGACATGGAGCGTGAGAAGGAGATCGTCCTCACCAAGGTGCCCGACATCACCGACAACCTGGCCGACCAGGTAGCCCGCATCGTGCGTTCGCTGCGCCAACTGGAGCTGAAGAAGTCGCCGTCGGTGTCTGAGACGCTCGACTGGGCCAACACGCTGATGCTGCTCGGCATCGAGCAGATCGACGCCGAAACGGCGTCGAGCACGGCCAACATTCTGCTCAAGTACCAGACCGACATCGCCAAGGCGGTGCGCGAGTTCGCCGCCGACAAGCAGGGCATGAAGCAGTTCGCCCCCGGCCCCAAGTGACCGTGCGGTCGTGACCGCCCCCACCTCCACCTCCACCGACCCGGGCGGGTCCGGCGACGGTGAGGCCACCGGCGCGCCGATCCTCGACCTGCTCAACGGGTTCATAGCCGAGCTCCGTGAGGCGGGCCTGCCGGTCAGCCTCACCGAGAACCTCGATGCCATGGAGGCGATAAGCCACATCCCGTTGGAGGATCGCAACGCGTTCAAGTACGCACTGGCGGCCACGTTGGTGAAGAACAACGCCCACTGGCGTTCCTTCGAGACGGTCTTCGAGGTCTACTTCTCGCTGCGGGGCAGCAAGTACGGCATCGACGACGATTCGTTGGAGTCTGATCTGGCCGATCTGCTCGACGAAGAGCAGCAAGGTGCAGGAGACAAGGGTGAGGGCCAGTCGGGCCAAGGGGGCGGCAATGCGCTCACCCCCGAAGAGCTCCAGCAACTGCTCTACCAAGCGATGATGAAGGGCGACGACGCGCTGATGCGGGCCATCGCTCGCCAGTCGGTCAAGCGCTTCGCGGGCATGGAACCCGGTCGTCCGGTGGGTGGTACCTACTACCTGTACCGGACCCTGCGAAACCTCGACCTCGACAGCCTGCTCGAGAAGATGATGGAGCAGAGCCGGGAGAAGGCCGCCGAAAAGGGCGAAGACCTGTCCCCGCTGGAAGAGCGGCTCGAACAAGACGAGTTCGAGCACCGCATCGATGCCCTCAAGAAGGAGATCGAAGCCGAGATCCGTCGTCGGCTGGTGGCCGACCGGGGCATCGAGGCCATGGCCAAGACACTGCGCAAGCCGCTACCTGAAGATGTCGACTTCATGCATGCCAGCCGCGAGGAGATGGTGGGGCTGCGCAAGGCTCTGGTCCCGCTCACCCGTCGGTTGGCCGTACGGCTGGCCCGCAAGCGTCGCCACAACCGCAAGGGTCCGCTCGACTTCCGTCGCACGGTCCGCGCTTCGCTGTCGTACGGCGGCGTACCTGCCGAACCGAAGTTCCGTCACCCCAAGCCCCACAAGCCGGAGATCTTCGTGATCGCCGACATCTCGGGGTCCGTGGCGGCCTTCGCCCGGTTCACCCTCATGCTGGTCTATGCCATCAGCGGCCAGTTCTCGAAGGTCCGATCGTTCGTGTTCATCGACGGCATCGACGAGGTCACCTCCTATTTCGAGGGGGTGGAGGACGTGACCGAGGCCGTGCATCGGGTCAACACCGAAGCCGATGTGGTGTGGGTCGACGGGCACTCCGACTACGGGCATGCCTTCGAGGTGTTCCACGAGAAGTGGGGCAAGGAGATCGGCCCGAAGACCACCGTGATCATCCTTGGCGACGCCCGCAACAACTACCACGCGTCGCAGAGTTGGGTGGTCAAGGAGATGCGCAAGAAGGCCCGCCACGTCTACTGGCTCAACCCCGAGCCGAAGTCCTATTGGGACACTGGCGACTCGATCGTGAGCGACTACGGCGCCCACACCGACGGCGTCTACGAGTGCCGCAACCTGCGTCAGCTCGAGAAGTTCGTCGAGATCCTCAACTGACGGTCTGACCGTCTGACCAACCGGTCCTCACAACGCCAGGACGGGTCAGGTTCCTCGCGACCAGGGGTCGCTGCTGGTGTCAGCGTGGCGATGCAAGGCCATGCCGGTGGCCACCAGGGCGGTGTGGCTGAAGGCCTGCGGGAAGTTGCCCAGCATGCGCTTGGCGGTCGGGTCGTACATCTCGGCCAGGAGACCGACGTCGTTGCGCAGGCCCACCAGTCGGTGGAACAGCGCTCGAGCCTCATCGACGTGACCTTGGATCAGCAGCACGTCGGCCATCCAGAAGGTGCACATCAAGAACGTGCCCTCGTGGCCGCCCACCCCGTCGTCGACAGAGTGGGGGTCGTAGCGCCGTACGAATCCGTCTTCGGTCAGTTCCTCTTGGATGGCTTTCACGGTGTTGACCACACGGGGATCGTCGGCGGGCAGGAAGCCCACGAGCGGGACGAGCAGCAGGCTGGCATCGAGCTCGGTGGACCCGAAGGACTGGACGAGCACGCCACGGTCGTCGACCCCCTTGGCCAGGACTTCGGCGTGGATGTCGTCTCGGGTGGCTCGCCACCGGTCGAGTGGCGCCTGCTGGCCAGTTGAGGAACCTTCGACCAAGCGGATGGCCCGATCCATGGCCACCCAGGCCATCACTTTCGAGTGGGTGAAGTGTCGACGACCTCCCCGCATCTCCCAGATGCCGTCGTCGGGTTCCCGCCAACGCTTCTCGACGGCTTCGATCAACGCTTCGCCCACCTTTTGGATCTCGGGCGCGTCGTTCATCATCACCTTCTGACCCTCGAAGAAGGTGTCGAGCACTTCGCCGAACACGTCGAGCTGGAACTGGCCGTGGGCGCCGTTGCCGGTCCGCACTGGTGCTGAGTTCTCGTACCCGGGGAGCCACGGCAGCTCGAGCTCGGTGAGGCGGTGCTCGCCGGCCACGCCGTACATGATCTGCACGCTGTCGGGTCGACCGGCCACAGCTCGAAGCAGCCAGTCCCTCCAGGCCACGGCCTCTTTGGTGAAGCCGGCATCGAGCAGCGAGGTGAGGGTGAAGGTGGCGTCGCGCAGCCAGCAGAACCGGTAGTCCCAGTTGCGGCCACCTCCAATGGCTTCGGGTAACGACGTGGTGGGGGCGGCGACGATGCCGCCAGTGGGTGCGTAGGTCAACCCCTTGAGCACGGTGAGCGAACTGCGGACTGGTTCGTCGAACTCGCCAAGGTCGATGGCTTGTTCGCTCCACTCCTGCCACCACGTGGTGGTGGCCGCTATGGCCCCGTGTACCGATGTGGGTTGGGCGTGATCGTGATGAGATGGTCGCCAGGCCATGTCGAAGGGGACCTCATCACCGGCATCGACGGTGAAGTCGGCCACGGTGGCCCAACCGTCGGGACGGTGTTCGACGGGTGTGAAGAGCATGAGGGAATCGGGGCCGGCCACCATGCGCAGACCACCATCGACCCGGCTCGTCCACGGGACGATCGACCCGTAGTCCATGCGCACGGTGAGGTGCATGGACATGGGTACCCGGCCGCTTATGCCGCGCACGAGGCGGACCACATCGAGGCGTTCGTCGCTGCGGATGGGCATGCAGTCGATGATCTCCACGACGCCGTCGTCGGTGGTGAAGCGAGTTTCCAGCACGAGCGAACCGGGCCGGTAGCGACGGGTCGTCGAACGGATCTCACCGGTGGGGGCGATCTGCCAGTGTCCGTGGTCGGGGGTGCCCAAGAGGGCCGCGAAGCAGGCGGCCGAATCGAAGCGGGGGAACGTGAGCCAGTCGATCGATCCGTCGATGCCGACGAGCGCAGCCGACTCAGTGTCCGACAGCAGTGCGTAATCTTCGATCCGACAGGCCATGGGCCAGTTCTAGCGTCGCATCGGGTCGTTGTGTTGTCGGTAGCCGCTGTCGGGGCCGACGTCGCCTGGTCAGCGGGACGATCAGCGTTCGGTGACGAGTCGGTCGTAGGAAGCGAACAGAGCCGGCCGTTCGTGGTCCTCGCGCAACGCTAGGGCTAGGCGGCGGCTGGTGGCCAGCAGGTCTCGGGCGGCCCGGCCGGGCCACGGGTGCGGGAGCAGTTCGGGAGGGAGCAGGGGGTCGCGCAGGAACACCTGCTGGAAGGCGATCACCATGCCCAGAGATCCGGGCAGGAAGTCGGTATCGGTGATGCGGTCGTTGCGTTCCTGGAGCCGTTCCAGCGATGGGATGATTGCTTGGTGGTCGTCGAGGAAAAGGGTGTAGGCGGCAGCGATCTTGTCGACAGGCCACAGGGTGCGGGCCAGTTGGGCTGGGGAGCGCTCTCCGCCGATCTCGAGGTCGGTGGTGCTGGCCAGGCTGAGCCGGTCGAGGACCGACAGGTCTCGGGCGATGCTGCGGACGTCGTCCTCCCACGGATGGGGGGAGACGTAGAGCCCGTTGTTGATCGCCGCGCCACCGGTATCCAGCAGCCGGTCTCGCAGGCGATCTCGTGACGACCTCTGATCCTCGGGGATGGCGAACGCGGCCAAGTGCCAGTTGCCGTCCCAGGCCTGGCCTCGGGCTGCTTGGTGGTCCTGGCGATAGGCCAGTTCGTGGCGACGTCGTGACCCGAGACGGAGTTGGTCGCCTTCGCTGGTGATCCGGTAGGTGGCATTGCGACCGCTGCCGTCGCGTTCGAGCAATCCTTCGCCCACGAGGCGCCGGAGACACGAGCGCACCTGCTCGGGGGTCTGGTGGCAGGCCTCGGCCACGTCGTAGAGGTCGCCCGCGTCGATGGAGTCGTCGGGACGGGCCATGCCGAACACCAGAACCCTGGTCGGAATCACTACGGTCGTTGCGCGCACGACCGACATGGTCCCCGACCGGCCGGCGGCGGTCAAACGCACGACCGCATCCGGTCAGGGTGAGTGTGCCCTCGCTCGGCTCCTCGGTTGGGGCGGTGGTGTCACCGTTGTCGCACCCGTCTGGGAGCATGCGGTCATGGCTACCGATCCCGTCGACCGCATCGACCCTGCCGACGCTTCGTCTTTGGAGGCTGAGGCCGCCGCTGTTCTCACCGAGTTGGCTGGCGATGGGGCCACCCTGCGCCCCGACCAGTTCGCCGCCATCGAGGCCTTGGTGGCGCACCATCGGCGGGTGCTGCTGGTGCAGGCCACCGGCTGGGGAAAGTCGGCGGTCTACTGGATCGCCACCCGCCTGCTGCGTCGTGATGGCGGTGGCCCCACGCTGGTGGTGTCGCCGTTGCTGGCGTTGATGCGGAACCAGGTCACCGCCGCTGGTCGGGCCGGCATCCGGGCCGCAACCATCAACTCGGCCAACATCGACGACTGGCGAACCATCGAAGCAGACGTGGCTGCCGGCGAGGTCGACGTGCTGCTGATCTCGCCCGAGCGGTTGAACAACCCCCGATTCCGACGGGACGTGCTGCCGGCGTTGGCCTCGTCGGTCGGGCTCCTGGTGGTCGATGAGGCCCACTGCATCTCCGACTGGGGCCACGACTTTCGCCCCGACTACCGGCGCATCGCCGACGTGCTGGCCGGGCTGGCCCCCGACGTTCCGGTCCTGGCCGCCACGGCCACGGCCAACTCCCGGGTGGAGGCCGACGTTGCCGCCCAGATCGGTACCGACACCCTCACGCTGAGGGGGTCGCTCGATCGGCCGTCACTTCATCTGGGGGTGGCCCGCCTCGACTCGGCAGCCGAACGTCTGGCCTGGCTCCACTCGTGGGTGGCGGCCCGACCCGGCCCCGGGCTGGTCTATTGCCTGACGGTGTCGGAGGCGAAGCGGGTGGCCGAGCACCTGGCTGCCCAGGGACTGTCCACCGCGGCGTACACGGGGGCCACGCCTGCCAATGAGCGCCAGCAGATCGAAGCCGCGCTCGACGACGGGTCGCTGGCCTGCGTGGTGGCCACCTCGGCGTTGGGCATGGGCTACGACAACCCCCACCTGGCCTATGTGGTCCACGTGGGGTCGCCGTCTTCGCCCATCGCCTACTACCAGCAGGTCGGCCGGGCCGGGCGAGGCCAGGCGACGGCCGAGGTCGTTCTGCTGCCCACCCGCGCCGAGCGAGACATCTGGGCCTACTTCGATTCCACGGCCATGCCCGGCCGGGAGGTGGTCGACGAGGTACTCGGAGCTCTGGAGGCCAACGGCCCCACCACCGTGGTCGGCCTCGAATCGCTTGTGAACCACCGGCGGGGGCGTATCGAAGCGCTGCTGAAGGTGCTCGACGTGGAAGGGGTCGTAGATCGTGACGGTTCGGCCTGGTTCGTCACCGGGGCACCGTGGACCTACGACGAGGAGCGCTACTCCCGCCTAGCCGAAGCCCGGGCCTCCGAGCAGGCGGCCATGGTGGCCTACCAGGACACCTCCGGCTGCCGACTGCGCTTCCTGCGGGAACAACTCGATGATGCCGATGCCGTCGACTGCGGCCGCTGCGACAACTGCACCGGGACGGCCGTGGCCAACCAGGTCGACCCCGAGGCCACCTTGGCGGCCCGACAGTTCCTGCGTTCGTCGGTGGTGGTGATCGAGCCCCGCAAGCAGTGGCCTCGGTCCTTCGAACCCCGTTCGGGCAACATCCGCCCCGAACTACGAGCCGAAGTGGGCCGGGCCCTGGCCTTCGGCAACGACCCCGGCTGGTCAGAGGTGGTGGCCGCTCGGTTCGCGGGACCCGACGGACCTCCCGACGAGGAACTGGTGCGGGGAGCGGCTGCTGCCCTCAAGGCCTGGCCGTGGGCCCGTAGGCCCGAATGGGTCACGTGGATCCCGTCTCGTGTTCGACCGCAACTGGTGGAGGGCATGGCCCGCCAACTTGGTGAGCTGGGCAAGCTCGAGGTGGTCGATGCCGTGCGTCGGGTGCAACCGGATGCGCCGCCACAGTCCCGCATGGACAACTCGGCCAGTCAGGCCGCCAACGTGGTGGCTGCCTTCGAGTTCGGTCTTGTCGACGGCACACCGCTACCCACCGCCCCGGGTCTGGTCATCGACGACTCGATGCGTTCGGGGTGGACCATGACCGTGGTGGCGGAGGGCCTGCGGGCTGCCGGCGCCGGTCCGATCCTGCCGTTCGTATTGTGGCGTCGTCCGTGAGCCACTGGATGCAGCTTTAGAAGCAGGGGTGGGCCACTGACCTGGTTGCCGGGACCAACTATCGCTGGGCCGATGCTGTGGTTCGTGCTTTGGCGCTGCCCTTGGGCTGTTGGGGGCAGCGGTAGGGTCCGGACGTGCCGGTGCGATGCGTGACGTTCGAGGTCGACGTGATCGCGGGTTGCCCCGAGGCCGGCGCGGTGCTCGATCAGTTGGCTCACCGGTGCGTGCTCGGCCTGGTCGGTGACCTGTCAGCCGACCTGCCCGCCGAGGCTGTCGATCGGGTGCAGCACCTGTTGAACGGCAATGCCTTCTCATTCCGGCTGTCCCCAGCCGCCGTCGGCATCGGCTCTGATGACCCCCGCACCTTCACCATGGCCGCCGCCGCGGTCCGCTGCTATCCCAACGAGGTGGTCCACGTGGGCGGCGGTAGCTCTGCAGCCGGGGCCGTGGTGGCCGTCGGTGGACGAGCGGTGACGCTGGTCGCCCCCGGTGAGGAGACGGCCGGTGGGAAGGGGAGCCTCGACCCCGGTGACAGCGTTGAGCCCGGCCGCGGTAGTGGGGGAGCGGTATCCGATGCCCCGGTGGTCATCGGTGCCCTGACTGAGCTTCCGGCCGTGATCGATCGATTCGAGATGGCCGACCACCAGGCCAGCGGTAGGGCGGGGGTCGGCCCCCGACCCGAACCGTGGCCCACTGGTGACCACCTGGACCCCGACCTTCTCGCCGCTGGTGATCGCCGCAACGTCGTCGACCGCTACCGATACTGGCGCGAGGAAGCGATTGTGGCTGACCTCGACCAGCGCCGGCATGGGTTTCACGTGGCCGTGGAGAACTGGCGTCACGACCGCAACATCGGCGCTGTGGTGCGCAATGCCAACGCGTTCGGGGCTGCGGGGGTCCACATCGTGGGCCGCCGTCGTTGGAACCGTCGGGGGGCCATGGCCACCGACCGCTACCTACCTGTCCACCACCACGAGAGCACCGAGGCGTTCATGGCTTGGGCCGAGGACGAAAGACTCCCGGTGATCGGCATAGACAACGTGGATGGTTCGGTCCCCATCGAATCGGCGGTGCTGCCCGAACGCTGTGTCCTGGTGTTCGGACAGGAGGGTCCGGGGCTGTCGCCCTCGATGCTGGAGCAGGCCGAACAGGTGATGTCGATCGCACAGTTCGGATCCACCCGGTCGATCAACGCCGGTGTGGCCTCGGGGATAGCCATGCATGCCTGGGTGCGTCAGCACGTCGTCGAGGTCGATCCTCAGTTCAGGGTCACCGACTGAGAGGGCCGTTTCGTCGCTTCGGCCCGAGCCTCTCTAACGTCGAGACGTGGCCAACCGTGATACCAGCAAGCAGAGACGAGCCAAGGAGAACCGCGCCAAGCGGGCGGCGCTCGCCGCTCGCACGAGCGGTGAGCCTCCGAAGAGGCCCTCACGGGTGGCACCCAGCACTGCTGAGAAGCTGGCCAACACGCCCCGTACCACCGATAGCGGAGACTCCTCCAAGGGCAGCGATGCCCGTGGTAGCAAGGGCGGGAGCGGCAAGGGAGGCGGCGGTCGTGGAGACAAGGGCGCCAAGCCCAAGCGGGAACGCCCCAAGCGACTGGGTGACACCCCCGTAGACATCGACTCCCTCGAGGGCAGTTGGTTCTCCAAGGTGATCAAGGTCCCTGGTGGCACTCAGGTCCTGATGGCCGTGGTGCTCACCATCATGGTCACCGGCATGTTGGCCACGATGGACGCGTTCATCGCCCCCGAAGATGCCGACAAGAAAGATGCCAAGGCCACCCTCACCATCTTCGAGGCCTACAGCTCCACGCAGGCCATGGTTTCCCTGGCCGTCCCGTTGCTGCTGGTGTTCGCTGCTGCAGCCTTCGCTCTGCACAAGCAACGTCGCCGGATCTGGGTGCTCTGCGCCGTGCTGCTGGCAGTCCTGTTCGGAACCACGTTGCCGCACTACATCTTCCCGGTCGGCTTCCTGGCCTATGCCGTGATGCGGTCCTCCAAGGTCGAAGGCCCCAACGAATCGTTGCTCGCCGGCTGGCGCCGACGTCGAGCCAGCAACGATCCCGCCTCCGATGTCGAAGAACGCTCTGCAACCGTCACTAGCGATGCCACCGACACCACCGAATGGATCGAGTAGGGCGCACCATTTAGCGAGATGGCGTCGATCTTCCATCTATACGGTGGAAGATCAACGCCATTCCGTGATTTCAGGGTCGGTGGGCAGGTCGAGAGGCGGGGCTTCTACATGAATGGTCTGGTGAATGCAACCCTTGACCTTCTGGGCTTCTCGTAGGAAAGTAGGGATGAGTCGGAGGCAGCTCCGGCCACACGGAACGAACGCCACTCGTCTAGAGGAGGTGCAGGACACACCGTGAAGCAGAAGAAGCACTTGGAGCGTTCACCTCCGGACTGAATGATCATCCCCCCGATCAACCAGATTTGACGCTGCGACCCGTTTCCCATTACGGACCGCGGATGCGCTTCGAAAGGCCGTCATACGCTCCTTTCGTCACGCCACCGGGCCCGTCCACCATGCGGCGGGCGTAGTCTCAGATTTAATCATTGATCGGCTCTGAAACGGCATGCCGCCGTCGTGTTGCTCCACCCGCAACGTGACGGCGGCATGTCCGCGTCTGCGGGGAACCGACCGTTCTTGCACAGGATGTGGCTACCCAGTGACCACTTTCTCCTCAAGAACGGTGGGGTGCGGGGAACTGACCGTTCTTGCACAGGATGTGGCTATCCAGTGACCACCTTTTCCTCAAGAACGGTGAAGCATTGCTGCAGTGAGGTGACGGTGGTCAGCGTGGCGGGCGCGATGAGGCCCGATACCAACGGCATCGGGCCTCATCGATTTCCTGGTCATGGGCTGGTCTGGGCTTCTCTGCCTCCGGCCTCGGCTTGACCTGGCTACTTGCCTTGGGCCGACGTCTGACCTGGTGGGTCAGAGTGGGGGCAGGGGCGGCTGGTCGTCGAACGACGGCGGCTTCGGGGCCTTGGGGATGTCGACGACTGGCGGGGGGATCACGGCCGTGCCCTTCGGGCGGGCGGCCTCTTCGGCCCGGGTCTTCTGGGTCTTCTGCACCTGCTCCTGCATGGCATTGAAGCCACTATCAACGCGGGCCCGGCGGGCAGAGCCGTCGTCGTCCTCGCCTCGGAAGAGCTCGCCGAGGGCGCCGATTGCCCCCATACCGCTGGAGAAGTCGGCGGGCAGGAAGATCTTGGTGGCGGTGCCGTTGGCAATGCGACCAAGGGTCTCGAGGTACTTGATGGCCAGCAGGTCGGGAGACGGGTTGCCGGCGTGGATGGCGTTGTACACGGTGGTGATGGCCTGGGCTTCACCTTCGGCCACGGTGAGCTGGCGGAACCGCTCGGCGTCGGCCAGGGCCTTGGTGGCTTCGGCATCACCCTGGGCCTGGAGGATCTGGCGCTGCCGTTCACCTTCGGCCCGGAGGACGGTCGATTCCTTCTCGCCTTCGGCGGTGGTGACGGCGGCCGAACGACGACCGTCGGCCTCGGTGACGACAGCACGACGGGTGCGTTCGGCCTTCATCTGCTCGTGCATGGCATGCATGACATCTGGTGGTGGGTCGATCCTCTGGATCTCCACTCGCACCACCCGGACGCCCCACTTGTCGGTGGCATCGTCGAGGATGTCTCGCAGGCCGTGGTTGATGGTGTCACGGCTGGTGAGGGCCTGGTCGAGCTGCATGTCGCCGACCACGTTGCGCAGGTTGGTCTGGGCCAGCTTGGTGACGGCCATGATGAAGTTGGCCACGTTGTAGATGAGACGCTGGGGGTCGGTGGGCTCGTAGTAGATGACGGCATCGACCGAGACGACCACGTTGTCGGAGGTGATGACCTCTTGGGGCGGTACGTCGACCACCTGCTCACGCATGTCGACGAGGCGGATCTTGTCGACGAAGGGAATGATCATCCGCAGGCCCGGATCCATGGTCTCCTGATACTTACCGAGACGTTCTTTCACCCCCCGCTGGAACGGCTGGACGATCTTCACGGCACTGGCCACGAAGATGAAGATGAAGAAGGCGATGATCGCCAGGGCTACAACGAGTACCACGGTTGGTTCTCCAGGTTGGGGACGGAATTGAGGGCCGCCGGAACGGGCGAGTTGACCCGTTGGTTGGCGTGGGGGCGTGCGGCCACCGAAGTGGTCAGGCGCTCGGGGATTCTGTGGGCAAGGCGCTGGTGGGGTCTCGGCGGACCAAGAGGCGGGTGCCTCGGACCTCGATCACCGACACGGTGGTTCCCACCGGGATGACCTCACCGTCGCTGCTCTCTGCTCGCCACTGTTCGGTACCGAGCATCACCGAGCCACCTTCGTGGGTACCGTCGATCGCCACGATCACTCGGGCGTTCTGGCCCTGCTGACGGTGCGAGCCAATGCCCAGCACCGGACCTTCACGGTCGAGTCGCTTGGCGATCGGGCGCAACGCCAAGAAGGCAGCGACCGAGACTGCGATGAACACGATCCACTCGAGGCCCACCGGGACACCGAGAAAGGCAAGGAGGGCAGCGACACCGGCCCCGAGTGCAAATGGGGCCAGGAAGAACGATCCTGCGACGCTGATCTCGCCCACACCGAAGATGACCATGGCCGTCAGCCACACCCACCTCCAGAATTCGGGGCTTCCCGTGTCCACCTGCGTTCTCCTAAATCGGTTGCTTCGAGGTTGACTTACCCAAGCTGAAGCGGCGGTAACCGCCCATTCAAGAGGTCTTCGCCGGCGATCGGATGCTGACGGAGGCTCCAAGCCTGAACTGCTTGGTGTTCTCATCGTAGCCGTGTACTGGTGGCATCCCGGCGCGTACCGGTGGGGGGGCCGCGGGGAAGCCGGTACCGTTGCCTGCTGTGACTGCTCCGCTTCGACTTCTCAGCGTCCATGCCCACCCCGACGACGAAGCGTCGAAGGGGGCGGGCACGGTGGCGCGATATGTGGCCGAAGGGGTCCACGCCACGCTGGTGTGCTGCACCGGCGGTGAGGCTGGCGATGTCCTCAACCCGGCCATGGACCGGCCCGAGGTACACGAGAACCTGCCGGCCGTCCGTATGCAGGAACTGAAACGTTCGGTGGAGATCATCGGCTACCAGGAACTGGTCATGCTCGGCTACCTGGATTCGGGCATGCCCGATTCGCCGGAGAACGCCCACCCCGACTGCTTCGCCCGTGCCGACCTGGACGAGGCCGTAGAGCGTCTGGTGCGCATCATCCGTCGGACCCGCCCGCAGGTGATCCTCACCTACGGCGACGACCGGCACACCTACCCGCACCCCGATCACCTCCGGGTCCATGAGATCTCGCTGGTGGCGTGGGACGCGGCTGGCGACCCCAACCGGTTTCCCGATTCGGGCGAGCCGTGGAACCCGTCGAAGATGTACTTCTCCACTTGGTCGCGGGCTCGCTTCGTGGCCATGCACCAGGGGTTCCTGGATGCCGGCCTCGAGTCGCCGTTCGACCAGAAGTGGTTCGACCGGCCATCGCAGGATGACCAGATCACCACCCAGATCGATATCGAGGCGTTCTACTCGGCCCGCAGTGGGGCACTGAGGGCCCATGCCACCCAGATCGACCCCGAGTCGCCGTTCTGGTTCGGGCTGCCTGATGGCGTGGTGGCCGGCCTGTACCCGTGGGAGGACTACCACCTGGCCGAGAGTCGGGTACCCACCGAACTACCCGAGACCGATCTGTTCGCCGGGATCCGACCGGGCGACGACGGCGACACCGGAGGTGCATCGTGAGGTTCCTTTCCGATGAGTGGGTAGCAGCGGCGGGAACATCGTCGGTTCCAGCAGTGGACGGCGGGTTCAGCGGCCGCGTGCAACATGCGGTCACCGGTGGCCCCGAGGATGACGTGAAGTTCGTGGTCACATGGACCGACGGGCGCCCCACCAGTGCTGAGGTCGGTGTCGACAAGGATGCCGAGGTGTCGTTGACGCTGCCGTTCGCTGATGCCGTCGGCGTGGCCAAGGGCGACCTCGACCTCAACACCCTGTTCATGCGGGGTCAGATGAAGGTGGCCGGCTCCACCGGGACGCTGTTGCAGTTCTTGGCCGCCACGCAGGGGCCAGCGCTGGTCGATGAGTTGTCGGCTCGGGCCGAAGACACCGATTTCGCCTGACTGCTCAGGGTTTGCGCTGAAGGTCGCGTAGACGACGGAAGTCGATGACCTCGGCGCCGGTCCGCTGAAGCAGGACCGGCAGATCTGTGTTGAAGCAGAGCAGGTGGTGGTCGTCGACCCGGTGGGACCAGTCGTCGTCGAAGGCCCGTTGTTCGGGTGTATCGACGGCCGGGTGGAGGTGGATCTCGGTGACCCCGACCGGGAGGTCGTGGAGTGTCTTCTCGATCATCCGCCGACCGCCGATTCCGGCACAGGTGGCGAAGTGGTCGGGGAACACGACACCCTCTTCGGTGGCCAAACGCCGGAAGGGAAAGCCCACCGTCCGTTCTGATTCGGCGCTGGCCATGCGAACGGGCAGCGAGAACTCGAGGGCCAGATCGAGGTAGATGTCGAAGAACTCGGGGCGCAGCTGCAGCGAACCGAAGTGGCTGTTGAGATGACTGACGTCGAAGCCCCACAGGATGGCCCGCTCTATCTGGGCCCGTAGCTCACGGCGGGTCTCATCGAGATCCGCGTGGTCCCACAGGTCGGCCAGGGTGCGAGGGAATCCACCGTCGCCGTCGAGCAGCGAGGGGGAGTGGGTGATGGGACCCCAGCGATAGCGGTCGTGTTCGGCGTTGAGCGTGAGGTGCACGCCGACGTCTTCACCCCGGTAGCGGGATGCGGCTTCGCGGGCCCACGGGGCCGGGACCA
>JBDTBS010000228.1:0-16769 GCA_039924035.1 Aquihabitans sp.
GGGCCAAGACCAGGAGAGCTTCGTGGCCGAACTGCGTGAGAACGCGGCTTCGGGAGTCCGCGTCGATCTCGGTCTGCGGGCCGTGGTCGTGGCCGAGGAGATCGACGTCACCGACGAAGATCTTGAAACCGAGTACGAGGCCGTTGCCGAGCGTGTCGGTCAGAAGCCGGCTCAGGTTCGCAAGCAGCTGGAGCGCAACGGGCAGGTCTCGGCGGTACGCTCGGATCTCAGCAAGCGCAAGGCCCTCGAATGGCTCATCGAACAGGTCGAACTGGTCGATGGAGAGGGCAACACCATCGACCGGTCGAGCCTCGAAGTATCGGCCGAAGATGAAGTAGCGCCTGCAGATGTCGACGAGGCCGTCGAGGCCGACACGGAGGACGACGAGTGACCATCCAACCCGCGTACAACTACATGGTTCCGATGGTCATCGAGCAGACCAACCGCGGTGAGCGGTCCTTCGACCTCTATTCCCGGCTGCTCAAAGAGCACATCATCTTCCTGGGTACGCCGATCGACGACACGATCGCCAACCTCGTGTGCGCCCAGTTGCTGCACCTCGAGTCGGAGAACCCCGACAAAGACATCAACATCTACATCAACAGCCCCGGTGGCGACATCACCGCGCTGTTCGCCATCTACGACACCATGCAGTACATCAAGGCCGAGATCACCACGATCTGCTTCGGCCAAGCTGCCTCAGCGGCGGCTGTGCTGTTGGCCGCTGGCACCAAGGGCAAGCGTCTGGCTCTCCCTCACTCGAGGGTGCTGCTCCACCAGCCCTACGCCAGTGGCGGTGGCCAGGCCACCGACATCGAGATCCAGGCCAAGGAGATCCTGCGCATGCGCGGTCTGCTGGAAGAGATCCTGGCCGAGCACACAGGTCAGACCAAAGAGAAGATCGCCAAGGACACGGATCGAGATTTCGTCTTGTCCGCCACCGAGGCGCTCGAATACGGCATCATCGATGAGGTGATCTCCGCAAGGGAGTTCGCCGATCAGAGTGGCCCCATCACGGCCGCTCCCTGAAACACGACGTACGACAAGCAAGGGGACTCCAACCGTGGCCAAGTTCGGAGACGGCGGTGAGCTACTGAAGTGCTCCTTCTGTGGGAAATCGCAGAAGCAGGTCAAGAAGCTCATCGCTGGTCCAGGGGTGTACATCTGCGACGAGTGCATCGACCTGTGCAACGAGATCATCGAAGAGGAACTTTCGGAGACCTCTGAGCTCGAGTTCGACGAACTGCCCAAGCCCCGGGAGATCTTCGAGTTCCTCAACGACTTCATCGTCGGTCAGGACCTGGCCAAGCGCATTCTCGCCGTTGCCGTCTACAACCACTACAAGCGGGTGCAGATCGGTGCCGCGGCAGCTCACGGCGAGGTGGAGCTGTCCAAGTCCAACATCTTGCTCATCGGGCCCACCGGTTGCGGCAAGACCTTCCTGGCTCAGACGTTGGCCCGCATGCTCAACGTGCCGTTTGCCATCGCCGATGCCACCGCGCTCACCGAAGCCGGCTACGTCGGCGAAGACGTCGAGAACATTCTGCTGAAGCTGATCCAGGCCGCCGACTACGACGTCAAGAAGGCCGAGACGGGGATCATCTACATCGACGAGATCGACAAGGTGGCTCGCAAATCCGAGAACCCGTCGATCACTCGTGACGTGTCTGGTGAGGGTGTGCAGCAGGCGCTGCTCAAGATTCTGGAGGGCACCACCGCTTCGGTGCCGCCACAGGGGGGACGCAAGCACCCCCACCAAGAGTTCATCCAGATCGACACCACCAACATCTTGTTCATCTGCGGTGGGGCCTTCGCCGGTATCGAGAAGATCATCGAGCAGCGAGCCGGGGCCAAGGGCGTTGGGTTCGGTGCTGATATCCGCAAGGTCGAAGACAAAGACCTCGGCAACCTGCTGGGCAAGCTGATGCCCGAAGACCTCCACAAGTTCGGGCTGATCCCCGAGTTCATCGGCCGGCTGCCGGTGATCGGTGTGGTCGATCAACTGGACAAGGACGCGCTGGTCAAGATCCTCGTCGAGCCCCGCAACGCGCTGGTGAAGCAGTACCAGAAGTTCTTCGACCTGGAGAACGTCGAGTTGGAGTTCACCGACGACGCGCTGGATGCCATCGCCAGCCAGGCGATCTTGCGAGCCACCGGGGCCCGTGGCCTGCGAGCCATCCTCGAAGAGGTTCTCCTCAACGTCATGTACGACCTACCGAGCCGTACCGACGTCGAGAAGTGCGTGATCGATGCCAATGTCGTGCTCGACAAGGTGAACCCCACGCTGGTCCCCCGCCAGTCGTCCACACGATCTACCCGCCCCCGGCGAGCAGCCAGCTAACCTCTGCGATCACAGGGGTCGCGGGGCCTCACCAGTGCCCGGGGAGGACCTCACGTGGACGCAAGAGACGTGCTCGATGTATTGGCCGTCCTCGCCGAGGACGGTGTGGATGCCGTTCTTCACGGAGGCTGGGGCATAGATGCGGTGGTCGGATCGCAGGACCGCGACCACGACGACGTCGACCTGCTGATGTCTCAGGGGCACCTTTCCCTGGCGGTGGCCAGCCTCAGCTTGGTCGGCTTCACGGTCATCGACGACGACGATGCAGAGGGTGGTCCGGCCACGGTGACGATGGTCGATCGGTGCGGACGTCGAGTAGATCTGACGGCCCTGCGTAGCGACGATGCTGGGGATCAGTGGATGGGTGACGGTCGTGCTGCGGTGGCGTTTCCGTCCTCGGCGTTCACCGACGGTTGGGTGGCCGGTCGTGAGGTCCGCTGCGTTGCTGCGGTGAAGCAGGTCGAGCTGCACGATGGCTACCCGCCACGGGAACGGGACCGCCACGACATGGTGTCCCTGCAGGAGAAGTTCGGGATCCTCCCACCGCCCCAGTACCGCTGACCGTCGTCTTTTCTGTGCCGGGTCAGGGCACATCGATCGCTCGATGTAGGACTAGATCGGGCTGGTCGGGGGTACCATCCACCACGTTGTCTCGACCTGGAGGTCAAGTATGAAGTGGTACGTCAAAGGTGGTCTGATCGGTGGAGCGATCGGCGGCGGCATAGCCGGATATCAGGCATCGCAACGTTCCCCAGAAGAGGCGGCCCGAGGCGATGCCACGAGCTTTCTCGTCCTGAGGGGCGCGGCCACCGGTGCGCTAGCGGGCACGTCGGTAGCCTGGGTGTTCAAGGTTCGGGCCGACGGCAAGGCTCGCAAGACGGCGAAGAAGCTGGCCGACCAGAGCGCGACCAGGGGTCGCCAGTTGGCCACCAAGGCCCGGCCTCACCTCGAGCAAGCCCGCGACACCGTGTCGAGCCAATGGCAAGACGCCAGTCATGTGGTGGCCACATCGTTGGTCCCCGCGGTGGTGGCTGCCGCCGAGCGAGCCGTCGACACGGTCGGTGGCGTCGTGCACGATGCCGTCGAGGCCGGTCGTCCGGCCATGTCCGATGCGCTGCAAGCGGGCCGTGAAGCGATGGTCGAGGCCTACGAGGCCGGTCGTCCTGGGGCCACCCAGGCCATCACGCTCGGTAGGGCTGGCCTGGCCGACGCGGCCCACGGTGCCCGTCCCGGCATCGACGAGATCGTCGATTCCAGTCGTGACCGGGTTTCGGACCTGGTCGACGTGAGCCGCGAACGCGTCGAGTCAGCGGTCGACACCGGGCGAGATCGCGTCACTGCCCGCATCGCCTGAATCGCCAGCGTCTGACGGTGGGGTCCACGCCGATAGCGTGGCCCCCACCGTGAACCTGGCAACTGCACTCAACTATCTAGACCGACACACCAACCTCGAAGCCACTGCTGGCCGGGCCGAGGGCCTATCGCTGGAACGCATGGGCAAGGTCGTCGAAGCGCTCGGTGATCCCCAGGCGGCCTATCCGGTCATCCACATAACCGGTACCAACGGCAAGGGCTCAGTGGCCCGAATGATCAGTTCGCTGCTCGAAGCCTCTGGCCTGTCCGTTGGGACCTACACCAGCCCGCACCTCGAGCGCATCAACGAACGGCTCACCTGGAACGGTGAGTCGATCAGTGACGACGATCTTGGCTTGGTGATCGGCTCGGTGGCCGCCATCGAAGACGTGGCCGGTGTGACCCCCAGCTACTTCGAGATCCTCACCGCCGCCGCCTTCACGTGGTTTGCTGACATCGCTGTCGATGTCGCCGTGGTCGAGGTAGGGATGCTGGGCCGCTTCGATGCCACCAACGTCGCTGACGGCATCGTGGCCGTACTGACCAACGTGGGCCACGACCACACCGACGGAGCCGGCAACTGGCGGGCTGCCATCGCTGGCGAGAAGGTGGGCATCGTGAAGCCCGGCGCCACGTTCGTGTGTGGCGAGACCGATCCCGACCTGCGCAAGTTGTTCGAAGTCGCCCCGGCGGTCGCCACTTGGTGGCGAGGTGCCGACTTCGATTGTGATCAGTCGGTGTTGGCTCTCGGCGGCCACCACGTGTCATTGCGGACCCCGTCGGGTGTCGTAGACGACGTGTTCGTGCCGCTGCATGGCCGACACCAGACCGACAACGCCGCCATTGCTCTGGCCGCGGTGGAAGCCTTCTTCGACCGTCGCCTCGAAGACGAGGTGGTCGAGGAGGGCTTCGCCAAGGTGACGGTGCCCGGTCGTTTCGAGATCGTCCAACGTGAACCCACGGTGGTGCTCGACGCCGCCCACAACCTCGACGGTGCCGAAGCCTGCGCCGCCACCCTGCACGAAGAGTTCACCTTGGGCGGCACGATCATCATCGTCGCCGGATTCCTGGATGGCCGAGATCCCGTCGAGATGTTGGAGGCCCTGGGGGCCTCCGAAGCTGGCTTTCTGATCGCCTGCACGCCAGATTCGCCCCGGGCCATTCCGGCCCCGCAGGTGGCTGCGGCGGCCACTTCGCTCGGCATCGTGGCTGAAGCGGTGTCGTCGGTGGAGCAGGCCGTCCAGCGGGCCCGTGGTCTGGCCAGCCCCGACGACCTCATCTTGATCACCGGCTCGCTCTACGTGGTGGGTCCGGCCCGAACTGTTCTGCAACGAGAGGAAGACACATGACCGCCCCCGTGGTCCCGCTGTCGAAGATGCGCCCCAACGACCCGTGCTGGTGTGGCAGCGGAATGAAGTTCAAGCGCTGCCACAAGCCCACCACCGACCGCATCGTGGCCGGTCGGCTCACGCCCCGTCGTGAGGTTCCCGAATCCATCGAGCTCCCGTCGTGGGCCGAGTCTGGTGAGGGCAGTGACCGGGGCGAGTCCGATGTGAAGTCGCCCGACGTGATCGAGCGCATGCGCCGCACCGGTCGGCTGGCTGGCGACGTGCTGGCCGAGGTGGGCCGAGCCGTGGCCCCGGGCGTCACCACCGACGAGCTCGATGCCCTGGCCCACCAGCTGAGCATCGATGCCGGGGCCTACCCGAGCCCGCTCAACTACAACGGCTACAAGAAGTCGCTGTGTACCTCGGTCAACGAGGTCATCTGCCACGGCATCCCCGACGACCGGGCACTGCGCGACGGTGACATCGTCAACCTCGATGTCACCGTGTTCCGCGAAGGGGTCAACGGCGATACCAATGCCACCTTCTTCGTGGGTACACCCGACCCCGAGTCGCAGCGTCTCGTGCGTGTCACCCGGGAATGCCTGGCCCTCGCCATAGACCAGGTCCGTCCAGGGCAGCCGATCTTCGAGATCGGTCGGGCCATCCAGGATCACGCCGAGGCGGCCGGGTTCGGTGTCGTACGGGCCTTCATCGGCCACGGCATCGGCGAGACGTTCCACACCGATCTGGCCATCCCGCACTACTACGACCCCCGGGCCTCCCGGAAGATGGTCGAGGGGATGGTGTTCACCATCGAACCCATGATCACCGTGGGCGACTGGCGCCACCACCTGTGGGACGACGAGTGGACCGCAGTCACCGTCGACGGCAAGCGCACCGCCCAGTTCGAGCACACCCTGCTCGTCACGGCCGAAGGTGTCGAGATCCTCACCCTGCGCTCCGACGGCCGATGGTCCGGAGACGGCGGCCAACCCGACGACCCCGCCTGAACCCACCCCCAGCCGCCCAGCCTGACCCACCAGCCCACCAACCCGCCTGACCTGAAACGGCGTAGGTCTTGGTCGTCACACGACCAAAACCTACGCCGATTCGCAGGTCTTGGGGGGTCTCTGGGTGTCCGGGTGGTTTGGGGTCCCTGGGCTGGGCGTTGGCTGGGCGTGGAGCGGGGGATCGGCAGCGCGGGTTCGTGGGGTGGGGGAGCGGTTCGGTAGCTTCGGCTCACTATGACCAACCGGACCTTCATCATGTGCAAGCCCGATGCCGTCGAACGCGGCCTCGTTGGCGAAATCGTGTCCCGCATCGAGCGCAAGGGCTTGACCCTCGCCGCCGCCGAACTGCGCACTGCCGACCGAGCGCTGGCCGAGGCTCACTACGAAGAGCACGCCGACAAGCCGTTCTACGGTGAGCTGGTCGACTTCCTGACCCGGTCGCCGGTGTTCGCCATGATCGTCGAAGGCCCCGCCGACAACACCTGGGAGCTCGGTCGCATCTTGATCGGCAAGACCCAGGTGACCGATGCCCAGCCCGGCTCGATCCGAGGCGACTTCGCCACCACCACCAACGAGAACCTGGTCCACGGTTCCGACGGTCCCGAGTCGGCCGAGCGTGAGATCGCCCTCTGGTTCCCCAAGGCCTGATCGCCCTGAGGCGGCCCTGGCCCACCGTGCACCCCGAACCGGGGTGAAAACCCGATACCTGGACGGAATGGCGTAGATCTTGGTTGCCACGCAACCAAGATCTACGCCATTCCGCAGTTTTGGGACGAGCTCGGGTCAACGGCGAGGAATCGGCATACATCTTCGTTGCCACTCAACGAAGACGTACGCCAGATCGTGGTGCTGGGGGTGGGTATCCACTAGTTCGCAGCAGAAATCTGGTAGGTGTGATTGTTGCGATCGTGTGACGACCGCTAGCATGATGACGTTCGAAGCCGACGGGTTGGGGCGCCTTGTTAGGGGCGCCGGTGTCCCGTACGCTCCGGTCACCGCCTCGTTACGGCCAACCGAGAGTCCTTCCGCAGATGTCATCTGACAACCCGTTCTCCTCGATCATGGGCCGTGACATGGCGGTCGACCTCGGCACGGCCAATACCTTGGTCTACGTGCGGGGTCGTGGCATCGTGCTCAACGAGCCGTCGGTGGTCGCAGTCAACGTGAAGGACGGCCGTCCGCTCGCCGTTGGCCTCGAAGCCAAGCGCATGATCGGTCGCACTCCGGCTCACATCCAGGCCATCCGCCCGTTGAGGGATGGCGTGATCGCCGACTTCGACACCTGCGAGAAGATGCTGCGCTACTTCATCCACAAGGTGCATCAGCGCCGTTGGGTGAAGCCCCGCATGGTCATCTGCGTGCCGTCGGGAATAACTGGAGTGGAGCAGCGGGCCGTGCAGGAGGCTGTCGAGTACGCCGGAGCCCGCAAGCCGGCCTACATCATCGAAGAGCCCATGGCCGCGGCCATCGGCGCTGGGCTACCCGTGCAGGAACCCACCGGCAACATGATCGTCGACATCGGTGGTGGTACCACCGAGGTAGCGGTCATCTCCCTGGGTGGCATCGTGTCGAGCCAGTCGGTGCGGGTCGGCGGCGACGAACTGGACGACTCGATCATCCAGTACATCAAGAAGGAGTACAGCCTGGCGCTGGGCGAGCGCACGGCCGAGGAGATCAAGATCGCCCTCGGTTCGGCTTGGCGTCTCCAAGAGGAGTTGCACGCCGAGATCCGCGGTCGAGACCTCGTCACTGGCCTGCCCAAGACGATCGTCACCACCACCGAGGAGATCCGTAGCGCCATCGAGGAGCCGGTGTCGGCCATCTGCGATGCCGTGAAGGTCACCCTCGACAAGACACCCCCCGAGCTAGCGGCCGACATCATGGAGACCGGCATCGTCCTCACCGGTGGCGGCGCGCTGCTGCACGGCTTGGATGCCCGCCTCACCCACGAGACGGGCATGCCCATCGTGATCGCCGACAACCCGCTCAACTGCGTGGCCATCGGTTCGGGTCAGTCCTTGGAAGAGTTCGACGCGCTCAAGGGCGTGCTGTTCTCCACCAACTCCAACAACTGATCCGGCACGCCCGACAGTGGTGTTTCCTCGTCGGCCAGGTGGTCCGTCCCGCTCATCTCGATCCCGGTTCGTCTTCGGCTTGCTGATCCTCACGGCAGTGACGCTGTTGGTACTCGACTTGCCCGGAACCGGTCCGTTGCGGCCGGTTCGCAATGCGCTCGGCACCATGTTCAGTCCGCTGCGCTCCGCCGGCAATGCCGTGTTCGAACCGTTCAGCAACGGCTGGAAGGGTGCGTTCGGCTACGAAGAGATCAGCCAGGAGAACGACCGTATGAAGGCCGAGCTCGACGAGCGCAAGAGCGAGCGTGGCGAGATCGCCCGCCTCGAAGCCGAGGTGGATCAGCTCGAAAAGATCGTGGGCGTCGATGCCGGCGACGTGCAGACCATCACCGCTCAGGTGGTGGCCGTGCCCGTCTCCAACTTCGATCCCACCGTTGAGATCGACCGGGGGAGCGACGACGGCGTCAAGAAGGGCATGGCCATCATCACTGGGCTCACCAAAGGAACCGGCGGTGGCCTGCTCGGCCGGGTGACCGAGGTTCGTGGCGGTTCTGCCACCGTTGCGGTGGTCACCACCGCCACCTTCGAGGTGGGCGTGCGCCTGGTCACCGGCGAACTGGCGGTGCTCAAGGGGCAGGGCCGAGACAAGCCGCTGTTGGCGGAAGGGATTCCGGCCACCGTGAAGCTCGAGCCCGGCGACTGGATCTATACCAGCGGCGTGGAGGGGTCACAGTTTCCCGGCGACCTGAAGATCGGTCGGGTCACCAAGGTGCAGAGCTCGGGCAACGGGCTCAGTCAAGCGGCGGAGGTCGAACCGTTGGCCGACCTCAGCGGTGCCTATGTGAAGGTCGCCCTCAAGGATCCGCCCAAGTGAGACCGGGGCGGGTGGCTGCCATCATCCTCATGGCTCTGGTTCTCCAGACCACTCTCTTCGCTCGGTTCTCCTTCGAAGGGGCCCGGCCTGAGGTCTTGGTCTTGGTGGCGCTCATGGCCGGGTTCGTGGCTGGCCCCGAGGATGGGGCCATCGTCGGGTTCGCCACTGGTCTGGCCCTCGATGTGGTGGTATCCACCCCGTTCGGGCTCACCGCGCTGGTGTACACGGTGGCGGGGTATGCCGCCGGGTCGATCACCTCGTCGGTGCTGCGGTCGGCCTGGTGGATCGCGTCGCTGGTGGGAGCGGCGGGGTCAGCGGCGGTCATGTTGGTCTATGCCCTGGTGGGTGCGGTCCTGGGTGAGCCGACCCTCAGTGGTCCATCGCTCGCCACTATCGTCGTCGTGGTCTCGGCCGTGAACGCCGCACTGGCACCGCTCGCCACCATGGCGTTGCGCTGGGCCCGGACCGACGATGTCGACCGCGGTCGACATGCCTTCCTCTCTCGATGATCGCCAACGACTCCCGCCGCCGTCTCGGTCTCCTGGCCGTGTGTGCCTTGTCGTTGTTCGGCGCCCTGTTCGCCCGGTTGTGGTTCCTGCAAGTGGTGGAAGCCGAGAGCTTCGAAGCCCAGGTCACCAGCAATGCCACCCGCACCGTGATCACACCAGCGCCACGTGGTCGCATCCTCGACCGCAACGGGATCCCCTTGGTGGAGAACCGCGAGTCGATCGTGGTGTCGGTGTCGGCTCAGGAGTTCCGTGAGCTCGACGAGAAGGAACAGGCCGAGACCTTGAAGTTGTTGTCCGCCGAGCTCAGTCGGTGGGTCACTCCCGATGAAGCGGTGACCGTCGACTTTCTCGAGCGCCGGCTCAACGATCAGCGATTCAGCGCGTTCCGTCCGGTGCCGGTCGCCGAGGACATCAAGATCGAGCAGGAGATCTTCTTCCGCGAACAGGCCGAACGGTTCCCGTCGGTGGCTGTCGAGCGCCGCACCGTACGCAGCTACCCCTACGGATCGTTGGCCGCGCACGTCCTGGGGTATGTGGGAGCCGTCACCCAAGAGGAATACGACGACCGGCTCGACGCCGAGAAGGCCAAGCCGTACGAGAAGTCCGACGAGATCGGCAAAGCCGGCGTGGAGCGCACCTACGAAGAGCACCTACGGGGCACGCCCGGCCAACAGGTCTACGAGGTGGACCGTCGTGGTCGAGTGGTGCGGGAGCTGAGCGAAAAGCGTGTCGACCCCATGCCTGGCGACGACGTGTACCTCTCTCTCGATGCTCGTATCCAGTACAAGACCGAAGAGGCGTTGCAGGCCCAGATCCTGGCATCGAAGACGCCTACGCCCTACGGGGCGGCCACCGTGCTCGACCCTCGCAACGGCCAGGTCATCGCCATGGCGTCCTATCCGACCTATGACCCTGCTGGTCTGGTCGGTGGTATCAGCCAGGACGAGTACACGCGCCTCACCGAGGGGCCGGCCAAGATCATGTCGAACCGCAACATCCAGGAGGCCTACCCGGCGGCTTCCACGTTCAAGTTGGCCACCAGTTATGCCGGTCTGCAGTTGGGTTTGATCACCCCTGAGATGGTTGTCAACGACACGGGCGTCTACAAGCTGTGCGAAGGAAACCAACCGGGCTGCAAGAAGACCAACTCTGGCAACGCCCCCCCGCGTACGGTCGACCTCAGCCAAGCCCTCACCGTCTCGAGCGACTACTACTACTACCGGATCGGGGCGTTGTCCTGGTACGGATACACCCAGGACGACAAGTGGGGTGAAGATGCCATGCAGGAGCAGATCGAGGTGCTCGGCTACGGCGCCCGCACCGGCATCGACCTGACCGCAGAGTCGCCGGGCCGGGTGCCGACGCCGGTAACACAGCGCGAGTTGGCCGACAGCTATTGGGAGAAGAGCAAAGAGAACTACAACAACAGCGAAGAACAGTGGCAGGACGCACGAAGGTGGAAGGCCGGATACAGCGCAGACGTGGCCATCGGCCAGTACGACACCTTGGTGACTCCGTTGCAGACCGCCAACGCGTATGCCTCGCTGGCCAACAACGACAGCACCCTCTACACCCCTTCAGTGCTGGACCGGGTGACGAAGTCGATGAACCCCGACGAGGTGACCGAACGCTTCGAACCCACGCCCATCCGCACCATCGACTACGGCGACGCCAAGGACGACCTGCTCACCGGGTTCCGGGGCGTCACCCACGAACCTGGCGTGGGTACCGCCGGGTACGTGTTCGGTGACTTCCCCCTCGACTCCTGGTCGGTGTCTGGCAAGACGGGAACCGCCGAGGTCGGCGACGGCAAGGACCAGAAGGTGGACAACTCGTTGTTCGTGGGCTTCGGTCCCAATCCCGACAACCAGTACGTGGCCTCGGTGATGATCCAAGGTGGCGGCTTCGGGTCTGAAGCGGCGGCGCCGGCGGTTTACATGATCTTCGCTCCCATCGCCAACGGGTCGATTGCCGACTTCGAGATCCCTGCCGGGGGTGGGATCGACGCTAAGGCCGCGGCCGACCGCTATGCCGGCATCAACCGGACCAGGCTCGACTGATGACCTCCACTCACCGCCCCACAGGTCCGTCGAGCCCGCTGCGGCCGCCCCGTCCGTCCCGTCCGCCGTCGGCGGGCACCCGTCGCCCCACCGAGACTCGTCGGTCAGACCGGCGGCCGATGGCCAACTTCCGACACAACCCATCGTCGCCGTTTCGCCACGTCGACGTAATCCTCGTGGTCTGCGTAGGCATCGTCACCCTGTTCGGGGCCCTGATGGTCTACAGCAGTACCCGTGGGCCGACGGAGCCCTACGACAGCAGTTACCTCGTGCGAGTGCTGGTGTACATCGCCATCGGTGGCGCACTTATGGCGGGTGTGGCCTTGGTCGACTACCGCAAGCTGCGAGATCTCTGGCCGATCGTCTACGGCGGGAGCGTGATCCTCCTGTTGGCCGTGCTGATTCCCGGCATCGGCAGCAACCAGAAGGGAGCTCAGCGTTTCATCCAGATCGGCTCCATCTTCCAGCTTCAACCCGCTGAACTGGCCAAGGTCGGGCTCGTCATCGGCTTCGCAGGGTTGGCCTCACAGTTCCGGGGGGACCTCGACGGACTCCGGGTGCTGATGCTGCTCGGCCTGTGTGGACTCCCCATGGTCTTGGTGATGCTCCAGCCCGACCTCGGCACTGCTCTGGTATCGATGGGTGTCGCGGTGGCCATGTTGTTGGTGGTGGGGGTGAAGCCCCGTCTACTCGGCCTGCTAACGGTGGGAGCAGTGCTCCTCACCACGCTCCTGCTCACCTCGGGGGCGTTGAAGCAGTACCAGGTCGACCGGCTGACCTCATATGCCAAACAGGATCAGGTGGCCCAGTCCGAAGAGGAAGCCAGAGTGAAGTTCAACCTGGAGCAGTCCAAGTTGGCCATCGGCTCAGGTGGGATCACCGGCCAAGGCCTGTTCACCGGCACCCAGACCCGCAACGGGTTCGTCCCCGAACAGCACACCGACTTCATCTTCACCGCGGTCGGCGAACAGCTGGGCATGGTGGGGGCTGGCGGTCTGCTGGCCGTGATGGGGCTGATCGTGTGGCGGGTGTGGCGGGCCGCACAGTTGGCTCGAGACGATTTCGGCATGCTCATCTGCACGGGGGTGATGGCCATGTTCGTGGTGCAGATATTCGAGAACGTGGGCATGACCATGGGCATCATGCCCATCACCGGGATCCCGCTGCCCCTGGTGTCGTACGGCGGTTCTGCACTGGTCGCCACCATGCTGGCTCTGGGCCTGGTGCTGAGCGTTCACATGCGCCGGTTCACCTGATCGAGCCCGGCCCGAAGGCACGGTTCTGGCAATGATGACGCCCCGCCTCTGGGGGACCGGTAGAATCCGGCTGTCATGACTGTCTGGAACAAGTCCGAGCCTCTGCTCGGCAAGGTTCAGAAGCCAGCGCGCAACATCGGCTGTGAAGACGGGGACCAGTCCCCTGAGCACCATCCGGAGGCCGCGTCTTGGCCTCTGGCGTACCCCAATAACTACGAGTTGACGGTCATCCGTCGGCGCAAGGGCAGCGGCGTCATCGACGACGTCCGGCCCCAATTGCACCACCTGTCCGTGGTCGGACCGACCGACAACGGCACCAAGATCGAAGCCCACCTCGCCACGAAACCCCGTGGTCCGCGCATCAGTGAACCGATCACGATGCCCGACCCCACGTCGGACTCGGGCCGGGTAGGGCGAATCACCCATTGGACGCTGCTCGACGGCGCACGGTGCGAACTCCTCGTGGGTTCCTCCGGAGCGACGTCGGCGCCGCACGCGCAGACGCGTGCGTTGAGAAGGGATTGCACCCATGACCGATACCAACACCGGCGAACGCCCGGACAACCCTGTCACCAGCGAATCGGAGGCTCCGGCCCCGTCGTCTGACCAGGGCAGCGACCGACCGGCACCAATGCCGTCAGCGGAGCGGACCGAGCGACCTACAGCATCCCCAGACACAGCCGCCCCAGACACGCCTGCCGTGTCCGGTGCTGATGAAAACGAACCAGCGACCTCGAAGTCGTCGACGACCGTCAGTTCTGAGACTTCCGCTGAGGGCAGCGATGGCGACGGGCCAGACGAGATATCCGAGGGTGAGGGACCCGACGGTTCGGGGAGCGGTTCGGGTGGGGCCAATCGACGCCGTCGGCGCGGGTCTCGCGGCGGCCGCAGTCGGACCAAGCCCAGGTCGTCCGCCGACGGAAGCGACGGCGATGATGGCGAGCAGGGCGAAGACGAGGGGGACGGCATCCCCGACCTCGAGCGCCAACCCGAACTGCCCGACAAGCACCGTGAGAACAAGCCGTCGGCCGAGGCTGCCGAAGCCGCGCTCGTGCGAAAGCCCCAGATCGGCGATACCCGCCCTGCTCCACCCGGTGCCGAGTCGACGACCACCGATGGCGATGCCGGCGAAGCGAGCGGTGGCGGTGCCGCCAAGCGCAAGCGTCGTCGGGGCGGTCGCGGTCGGGGTGGTAGCGCTGGTGGTGGCGGTGGCGGTGGAGATTCCACCGGCGGCGAGAACCGCTCCGGATCCGAGGGCCGTCAGCCATCACGCAAATCAGACGGCAAGGCCGAAGGCAAGCAGCGGTCGTCGGGCGATCGGAGCCAGGGTGGCCGCAACAAGCGCCCGCAGCCCGAACCGGTGACGGCCATCACTGCATCGGCCCCCGTCGACCTCGACGAGAAGACGTTGCGCAAGCGACGGGGCAAGGAACGTAAGGGCAAACCGGTCGGCCGCTACCTGATGGCCGTCCACGTGCAACCCACTGCCACCCAGATCTCGGTGCTCGAAGGAAGATCGCTCATCGAGCACTACGTGAGCAGGCCCGCCGACGAGGCCACCCAGATCCACGGCAACATCTATCTCGGCAAGGTGCAGAACGTCCTGCCGGGCATGGAAGCTGCCTTCGTCGACATCGGTACCCCGAAGAATGCAGTTCTCTACCGCAGCGACACCCGCCACGACCCCGAGGATCTCGACCAGAAGGGCGGAGACATGCGCATCGAGCAGATGCTCAAGGCCCGTCAGACGATCCTGTGCCAGGTCACCAAGAACCCCATCGGGGCCAAGGGGGCCCGGCTCACCCAGGAGATCTCCCTACCCGGGCGTTTCGTGGTCCTGGTTCCCAACAGCAGCACCTACGGGATCTCCAAGCGGTTGCCCGACAATGAGCGCAAGCGCCTGCGGGGCGTGCTCGACAAGGTCCGTCCCGATGGGCACGGCCTCATCGTGCGCACCGCGGCCGAAGGGATCTCCGCCGCCGAACTTCAGCACGACGTGGCCCGTCTGGCTGAGCAGTGGTCCCAGATCGAGGCCTTGGCGGCCAAGTCTCAGGCTCCAGCTCTGCTCTACCGGGACCCCGATCTCTCGATTCGGGTCATCCGTGAGGAGTTCAACCAGGACTACCGGCAGGTCGTCATCGACGACCCCACCGTGTTCGAGCAGGTCCGTGACTACGTGCACAGCATCTCGCCGGCCCTGGTGGAACGGGTCGAGCTCTATGACCCTGCCGAGAACGGTGGTCTACCCATCTACGAGGCCCACCACGTCCACGAGCAGCTTCACAAGGCTCTCGACCGAAAGGTGTGGCTGCCCTCGGGTGGTTCGCTGATCATCGAGCGCACCGAAGCGTTGACGGTGATCGACGTGAACACCGGCAAGAACGTGGGTAAGTCGAGCCTCGAAGAGACGGTGTTCCGCAACAACCTCGAAGCGGCCGAGGAGGTGGCCCGGCAACTGCGCCTCCGTGACATCGGCGGGATCATCGTGATCGACTTCATCGACATGGAGATCAAGGCCAACCGTGAGGAGGTCATCTCCACGTTCCGTCAGGCCTTGGCCCGAGACAAGACCCGCACCCAGGTGTTCGACATCTCTGAGCTGGGTTTGGTGGAGATGACCCGCAAGCGGATCGGCGAGGGTCTGCTCGAGTCGTTGTCCACCGATTGCCCCACCTGCGAGGGCCGGGGCATGGTCTTCGACGAGGAACTGATAGGTCGCTGACCGGGCACGGCCTCCCGATCGACCCCCGGGGTTGGTCGCAGACGGCCCGGCGCTCTACGATTGCCCTTCGGCCCTTGGGCCTCTGATACGAACGCGCGAAGGCAGAACCATGTACGCAGTCATCAAAACCGGTGGAAAGCAGTACCGGGTGTCCGAGGGCCAAGAGCTCGAGGTCGAGAAGCTCGGTGTCGAAGACGGCGAGGTGTCCCTCACCCCAGTGCTCCTGGTCGACGGCGACACCGTCGTGTCGGCTCCCGACGCCTTGGCTGGAGCCACGGTGACCGCCGATGTGATCGGGGCCACCAAGGGTCCGAAGATCACCGGCTTCAAGTACAAGAACAAGACCAACAGTCGCAAGCGCTGGGGACATCGCCAGCACTACGCGATGATCAAGATCACCGGCATTAAGAAGGGCTGAGAGCATGTCGAAGACCAAGGGCGGCGGTTCCACCCGGAACGGCCGTGATTCCAACGCACAGCGCCTCGGCGTGAAGGCCTACGACGGCACCGTCGTCAGCGCCGGTTCCATCATCGTTCGCCAGCGTGGAACTTTGTTCCACCCCGGCGACAACGTCGGCCGTGGCAAGGATGACACCCTGTTCGCCACTGCTGATGGCCAGGTGAAGTTCGGTCGCCGCGGTGGCCGCAAGCTCGTAGACATCCTCACCGAAGCCGACTGAGTTTCGCCTCGTCGATCAGTTCGGCGTGATCTGGAAGGCCCCGGCTTCGGTCGGGGCCTTCGTGCTTTTCCTGGCTGTGTCGGTCGGGGTCGGGCTGGCTCAGGCGGTGTGGGGGAGGGCCTCGGGTCGCCAGCCGAGGTGGTCGAGCGCGGCCCGGTGCGCGAACCGGTCGGTCATGCCCGACACATAGCGCACGGCCGCGGCGGTGGCTTCGGGTGATCCCGGTGTGAGCACGGCATCGGCGGGGTCGGGGAGCGCGGAAGGCGTGGTGAGGTAGAACTCGGCCAGACCGGCGATGAGCCGGGCTGCTCGGTTGGCTTCGTCGACGGCTTCGGGCCGGAGGTAGATGCGTTCGTAGTTGAAGGCCCGGAAGGCGGCCAGAGCATCTGCTTCGGCGTGGCGGAGGCTGACCACTCCGGTGGCCCCGATGGTGTCGACCATGGCGGTGATGAAGCCGTGTAGTTGGGTGCGACGGTCTGAGCCCACCACCTCTGTCACCTCGGCGGGGAGATCGCCGGGGGCGACCACCCCGGCCTGAACGGCATCTTCGAAGTCGTGGCA
>JBDTBS010000229.1:0-30298 GCA_039924035.1 Aquihabitans sp.
GCCGACGGCCAGCGCGATACCCGGAGTGCCGTCGCCGCACCCGATGTCGAGCATCCTGTCGCCGCGTTGGTCACGCCTCGCTACGCCGCCTCACGGACGGTCGTTGGGTTGGCCACCGATGAGACCGGCCGCCAGATCACGCGAATCGCCAAGCTGGCCAGATCTGTGGCTCATCAGACGACCCTCATCGAGGAGAGCCGGATGCTCGATGCCTTCCTGGCTCGCTCCATCGATCGTCATCACGTCCCCACCGGACATCATCTGGCCCTGAATGCCGGGTGCGTAGCTCTGGTGGAGAACGCGGTCGACGGCTACCCACTCGATCGACGGGCTGTGCGACGTAATCCTTCCGGAGCGCTGCGCGCTGGTCTGGCGTGGCTCGAACAGGTTCCGACCTCCGACTCGGTCGAACCCTTCGACGGTGAGCGCTTCGATGAGTTGATCGGTCGCCCACTAGCGGCCATCGAAGCCGCTCTGCCCGGGAGCAGTGGAGAAGACCCCAGTTCATCACGAGCAGGTGAGTTGCTCAGCACGCTGCGGGGCATGGCTCTGCCAGTGGTGTTCGAACATGGCGACCTGTCGCACCCGAACCTCTTCGTCGATCCCGCCGACGACCTGGTGGTCATCGACTGGGAGCAGGCTCGACCCGATGGCTTGCCGCTTCACGATGCGTTCTACTTCATCGCTTACCTAGCTGAGAGCGTGGACCGTCCCGACGATGACGACAGCCTGATAGCCAGCTATCGCGAGGCATTCAGTTGCTCAGGCTGGGCTAGACCGGACATCGACCTGCACCTGGAACGTCTCGGCATCGATCCACGGCAGGTTCCGCTGCTGAACCTTGCCTGCTGGACCCGCATGCTGGCGCAGGCCCTGGGCTCGCCACCGACGGCCCGGACCCGTCATCGCGCCGACCGGATGTGGCGGGCAGCCATCGAAGACGCAGAAAGGTGTGCGAGATGAGGGCTCTCGATCGCCTCCGCTTGGCGTACGTGACCGCCGCCTTCCCGTACCCGCTGAGGTCCGGCTATCTCCGTCACCACCACCTCATCCGACACCTCGCCCAACGATTCGACGTGAACCTCTACGCGCTGGCACCTCAAGGTGTGTCCGAGAGCGACCGTTCGGCCATGGAGCCGTTCACTTCTGAGATCTCCACCTTCCATCACCAGGAAGGTCGCCGAGCCCGCCTTCGCCGGCTGATCGATCCAAACCACCCCACCCCTTCGGCCCATGAGCTGGCCATCTCCGTCGACCGCGCCATCACGGAAGGTCAGATAGATGCCGTACTGCTCAGCGGGAAGGAGACGGCGACCGTCGTCGATCACATCCACGCCCGGGTTCCGTTGATCATCGATCTCTGCGATGCCACGTCGGCACGGGTCGCACAGGAGATGGCTGTTTCCGGCCTACTCCGACGACGGGCCCTGGCCAGCCGGCGAACCGGGCTCCGTGTGATCGAGAGGCGGCTCATCGCAGCCGGCGATGCACTGACGGTGATCTCGTCTCGCGATCGTGAACTGTTGGAGAGCGAGGGTGCTCCGGCCACGGTTCGAGCCTCCACGGTGATCCCCAACGGCATCGACGTGGACCAGTGGCGGCGGACCGACGCCACCCTCGGCTTCGACGTCGTCTTCTGCGGAAACCTCGGCTACCGACCCAATGCCGACGCGGCCCTCCACCTGGTCCGCGATGTCATGCCGCTGGTCTGGAACCGCTTCCCAGCAACAGCGGTCACGATCATCGGAACGGGGGCCTCCACCGATCTGTGTCGCCGACTCACCCACCCATCGGTCGCCCTCACCGGCACGGTGGACGACGTACGGCCCCACCTCGAACGGGCCGCGGTTTTCGTGGCCCCGCTGCGCATGGCCGTCGGCGTCCAGAACAAGATCCTCGAGGCCCTCTCGCTCGGCATTCCGGTGGTCGCTTCGAAGCTGGCCGCCGACGGCCTGGTGACCAACGGCGAGGACCCGCCGTTGACCAGGGCCGATGGACCCGAGGAAACGGCAACGGCCATCGTGCACCAGCTCCTTCGGCGATCCCAGGGCGAAGATCAGGCCGACGAAGCAACACGGGCATGGGTGGCCGAGCGGTTCCAATGGGACCGCAGCGCCGAACACCTGGGCGACCTCATCGAGGCCGCCTACCGACGGGAGGACATCTCGTGCTGACGGTGGCCATCATCGGGGCCGACGGGTCCGGCAAGTCGACCGTGACGAGGCTGGTGGTCGAGCACCTGGGCATCCCGGCCCGCCGCGTGTACCTGGGGGTCA
Source organism: Aquihabitans sp. (assembly GCA_039924035.1). Taxonomy (GTDB): domain Bacteria; phylum Actinomycetota; class Acidimicrobiia; order Acidimicrobiales; family Iamiaceae; genus Aquihabitans. The sequence goes on from JBDTBS010000229.1 coordinate 2,277, forward strand.
GCGCCGCATCGGCGACCCACCCCCTACCCACCACCCGCCTGCTCCACTGGTTCCGGGTGGTGACGGCACGACCACTCCCTGCCACCGGCCCTCCAGAGATCGGCCCCGGAGCGGTTGCCCCCCGGACCGGCCGGGCCCAGATCCGGGCCCTTGGAAGATTGGCCAACCGCGTCACCGAAGAGGCCTACCAGGAGATCATCTGCCGTTGGCATCGACTCAGAGGCCGTGTCGTGGTCTGCGACCGCTTCTATCTGGCCGACTTCCACGCCCACGATCTCTCCGATCGTCGCTCCAACACTTGGGATCGGCGGCTCCACGGAGCGTTCCTCCGCCGCTTCTTGTCATCACCTGATCTCGTGGTGTTCCTGACCGCACCGGTAGCACTACTTCACGAGCGAAAAGGCGAGGGCTCGCTGGAAGCCTTGAGCCGCCGGCAGGCCGAATGCGCGTCGTACGCGCAGACCGTCGCCGCTGCGGTGACCGTCGATGCCAGCAGGTCTTCACTCGACGTCGCCGACACCGTCATCGTGGCCATCCGCAGTCGTCTCCAGGACCTCCCAGAACCGACACTTCGACCACTGGCGGAGAGCCTCCGATGATCACATCGACCACCCATCCCGCACGAGTGCTCGTCACCGATGCCAGCCGGGCCAGCAGCCTCGCCGTGATCCGCTCGCTCGGCCGAGCCGGACACGCAGTGGTGGTAGCCGACAGCAAGCCGCACCCGCTCGGCAGCCGCTCCCGCTTCGCGGTGGGCGTGGGGCAATACCCCTCCCCTTTTGTCGAAAGCGCAGAAGCCACCGCCGGGGCCATCGCCTCCATCGCACGCCGGCACCGCATCGATGTGATCGTCCCGGTCACCGACGACGTGATCGTCCCCCTCGCTCACTATCGAGATGCCCTGCCACAGGGGTGCTTGGTGGCCATGGCCGACGACGAGGCCAGAGGCAGAGCAGCCAGCAAGGTCGGCACAGGCCTGCTGGCCCGGTCCCTTGCCATACCCCAACCGCGCCACGAGATCGTTCACCAACCGGAAGATGCCGGCGGCTGCACCGAACGGTTGGGGGTCCCAGTGGTGATCAAGCCAGACCGTTCCCGAATCATCGGACCCGATGGCCGGCTCCAGCGGGGATCTGTCTCCTACGCGTGGACAGACCGCGAAGCCATCGAAGCAGTACGCAGAGCCGGACAAACCGTCCTGCTCCAGAGCCTGCATCCGGGAGTCGGCCATGGCATCGGCTTGCTCATGAGCGACGGCCGACCGCTGGCCGCCGTCCAGCACCGTCGCCTGCACGAGGTCCCGGTGTCGGGTGGAGCAAGTGCCCAACGCGAGACCGTTCCCGCCGACCGGGACCTGTTGTCCATGGCCTGCGCCATGCTCGGAGAGTTGAACTGGACAGGCGCAGCCATGGTCGAGTTCAAGGTCGGCCCCTCTGGTCCCGCCCTCATGGAGATCAACGGGCGCCTCTGGGGTTCGCTGCCGCTCGCCATCAGAGCTGGGATCGACATCCCGAAACGGATGCTGCAAGTCCACCTCGGCGACGCCGAGGTGTGCGCCGCACCTCTGGACCTCTCGTATCGACCGTTCGTGCGATCTCGAAACCTCGACCTAGAGCTCGTTTGGATCGGGACCAATCTGCTCAAGCGTCAGGACACCTCTGGTCTCATAGACCTGGACCGGCGGGCAGCGTTGACCGCGGCCTGCGACCTCCTACGTCGAGGCCAAGGCGACGACCTCACCGATCCGGACGACCTCCGCCCGATGGTCAGCGGCGTAGGTCATGCCTTCGCCCACATCGTCCACAAGGCGCGTCACCATGGCTGAGACCACCTTCCTCGACCGGCCGGCGACGCAAGTGGCCATGGGTGGCCTGGCTCGGGCTCTCGAGATCCTGCCCCACTCAAACCGCCAGATCAGCGTCCTGACCTACCACCGGGTGGAACCGACATCACCCACCGAACCCATGCCGTCGTCGCTATCGGTGACACCCGAAGCATTTCGCGAACAGATGGACACGATCGCCCGTCGGACCAACCCGGTGACCATGGACGCCGTCCTCGAAGCGTTCGCGGAGCGCACGCCGCTGCCCCCGAGAGCGGTGCTGGTCACCTTCGATGATGCCTATGAGTGCATCCAGCGCCATGCATGGCCAACCCTTCACGAGCTTCGAATCCCAGCCACGATGTTCGTGCCAACACGTTTCCCCGACAGCGGCCGTGCCTTCTGGTGGGACCGACTGCACCGTGCCGTGGCCAATGCCACCGGAGACGTGCCCATCCTCGGTCGCCGGTGGTTCCTGGAAGCACCCGACGAACGGCGTTCGCTGTTCGCCGCCATTCGCTCGGTGGTGGTGGTCTCTCCCCACGACGAAGCCATGAAGCTGGTCGATGATCTGATCGGCCAGCTCAAGGCGACCGAACCGGCGACGTCAGATGCGCCTCGCCTTCCAGTCGTGTCCTCGTGGGACGACCTTCGGACCATGGCCGAACAAGGGCTGAGCCTCGGCGCCCACACACGTCACCACCCGTTGCTGACCACGATCCCCGTGGATCGACTCGAGGAGGAACTCGTCGGCTCCCTCGCCGAGCTTCGCCTGTTCGCAGGGGCGCACGCCCGCCCGGTGTTCGCCTACCCGGGAGGGGCTCACAACCCGGTGGTCGCCGGAGCCGTCGGTCGGGCCGGGTTCAAGCTCGCGTTCACCACCGACCGCGGGGTGGTCAACACCGAAGATGCCGACCCGCTGCTCCTCACCCGCATCAACGTCGGTCACCACACTGCGGTCAACACCGTGCGCGTTCAACTTCACCCCATCACCCATCGGGTACGCCAACTCGCCGCCATCCACCCGAACCGGCATCGAAGCACCGGGTCCACTCGAGGGAGAACATCATGGAACTGAACGGACTGATCCCGACGATCAAGCGTTGGATCATCGTGATCGCAGTGGCCACCATGATCGCTGGCCTCGCCGGCATGTGGATGGGTTCGTCGTCCGATCGGACCTTCGAAGCTCGAACGAAGGTTCTCGTGGGCCCCTTGTCGACCGACAGCGGCACCGTGCAGGCCTCGGGAAACCTCGTCCAGACCTATGCCGAGCTGGCTACCAGTGACGCAGTGCTGGGACGAGTCTCCAAGGAGCTGCAAGTACCGAACTCCGACCTCAAGACGGGGGTACGGGCAACGGGCAACAGTGCGACTCGGCTGCTCACCGTGCGGGCTCGTAGCCACAACGCCAAGGACAGCGCCGCTATCGCCAACGCAGTGACCGGCCAGCTCGAACTGATGGGAGCCAAGGACCCGTCACGACCGGAGGGACAGCTCCGAGTGATCGACCCGGCCACGGTTCCCGCAGGGCCGGTGAGCCCTCGCCTGGGCATGATCGTGATCCTGGCCGCCCTGGCCGGGCTCCTCGGATCGGTGACGTTGGTCCTGCTGTTCGAGTTCACCGGCGACACCGCCGAGTCGGCCGACAAGGTCGAAGCGACCACGGGCGTCCCGGCCATCGTGCTCAGGTCGCGGTCGGGGCGGCGAGAGTTGAGCCAACACGACCGCCTGGCGGTCATCGCCACCCAAGCCGACCTGGCCTCGGCGAACGGGCAGTGCACCCTGGTCACGTCGGCCTCCGGTGGCGACGGGAGCGGCGCTCTGGCGCTGGCGCTGGCCGAGGTGTGGGCCGAACGCCGTAGTCCCGTGGTGGTGCTCGATGCCGGCAGCGGTGAGATAACCCGCCTTGTGAGGGCCGAGCACCGGTTGGGGCTGGCCGAGATGTTGACCTCAGACCGTTCGATGGTGCCGCTCGACCTCGAGGGCAGGCCTCCCATCGGGATAGTCCCCGCCGGAGATGAACCCGGCGCCGAAGCGATCTCGGTTCGACAGGCCAACCATCTGGCCAGCCGGTTGGCTGGACCCAACGGCATCGTCGTCGTGCACGGTGGTCCGCCCACCTTCAGCGCGGCCACCTTGGTCTGGGGACAGGTGGCTTCGGTAACGATCCTGGCCGTCCATCGGTTCCGCACCCGACGGGGTCCCCTGGCCGATGCCACCACCAACCTCAGAACAATCGATGCCCACCTAGGGTTCTGCGTCCTCCACGACGGCGTTCGACCCTCTGATCGACATGTCGGCCGTTCTCCGGATGGTCCGACCCAGACATCCAAGGGCCCCGTCTCCAGCAACGGGGTCAATTCGGTCGACGAGTCGGCCACCTGGATCACACGATGACCGCCACCTCGCTCAAACTTCGGCGGAGCCTTCGACTTCGATCGGCGGGACCTTCCGGAGATGGCACCACCCTCGCCGCCAGTTCTCGGGCCGACGAGAAGGTCGCGGCGCTCGCACCCCAACTCCAACCGCCCAGCGGTCCGAAAGTCGCCTACCTGGTATCTCGATTTCCCAGGCTGACCGAGACGTTCGTCGTGGCCGAAGCGACTGCGGTCCGCCGGGCTGGGGCCCTTCTGGAACTGCACCCGATCCATCGAGAGCGGGCAGCCATGGTCCAGCCGGCCGCCACCGCTCTGGCCCCCCACGTGCACTACCACCACCTCATCGACCGGACAGTGCTTCGAGCCCAGGTGACGGCCCTGAGATACCGACCCCGGGATTACTTCGGAGCATTGGGATCCGTCGTGAAGCACAACTGGGGGTCGCGGAGACTTCTCGTCGGTGGGGTGGCCGCATTTCCGCTAGCGGTCACGTTGGCTCAACGCTTCGAAGCCGACGGAATCGATCACGTCCACGCCCACTTCGCCACCCATCCGGCTGCGGTCGCATATGTGGTGCACCGGCTCAGCGGGATCCCGTTCAGCTTCACCGCCCACGGCTCCGACCTACACCGCGATCAGCACATGTTGGCGGAGAAGGTACGCAGGGCCGCGTTCGTGGTGACCATCTCCGAGTACAACCGTGAGGTCATTGCGTCGACCTGCGGTGCGGACCTCGCCCGACGGGTGGTGGTCGTGCGTTGCGGCTTCGAAGCTGGCACCTTCACGGCCCGCGCCGGGCCCCGTCGTCACCGGAACGGACTCTTTCGAGTCACGTGCGTGGGCACTCTGCACGAGGTGAAGGGGCAAGGTCGCCTGATCGAGGCCATCCAGTTGGTCCGGGCCGGTGGCCATGATGTCGAGGTCACCTTCATCGGAGACGGCCCCGATCGTCGGTTGTTGACCGATCAGGTCCGGACCCTCGGCATCCAAGATGCCGTGAGGTTCCTCGGGCCCTTGACCCAACCAGAGGTGCGTCAGGTCCTAGCCGAGAGCGATGCCCTGGTCGTGCCCAGCGTGCCGAGCGCCGACGGTCGACGCGAAGGACTACCGGTGGTGATCCTCGAAGCGATGGCCGTCGGTGTGCCCGTGGTGGCCAGCCGCCTGTCGGGCATTCCCGAGGCTGTGGTCGATGGTCATACCGGGATCCTCGTCGAACCCGGGGATGTTCACGGTCTGGCGGCCGCCATCGGGCATCTCGATCGAGATCCGGCGATGGCCGACCGGCTCGCCACCGCCGCTCGACGCTTCGTGAACGCGGAGTTCGACAGCGATCGTTCGGCCCGAATGCTGGTCGAACTGTTCAACAAGGCATCGTCGTGATCACGCTGTTCTGGGCGTCTTCAGCGGTCTTGGTCCACACCTATGTCGGCTTTCCGGTCACCGTCCTGGCGCGGGCCCGGCTGCATCCCCGCCCCCACCACGAGGCACCGGTGACGCCGATAGTAAGCGTGATCATCGCTGCGCACGACGAGGCCGCGGTCATAGGCAACAAGGTTCGTTCGGTCCTGGAATCGGACTACCCCGCCGATGCTCTCGAAGTGATCGTGGTATCAGACGGCAGCAGCGATGCCACCGTTGAACAGACCCTGGCCATCGGCGACCCCCGAGTGAGGCTGATCGCCCTCGACCGAGTGGGCAAGGCCATTGCCCTCAACTCCGGAATCAGGGCGGCAACCGGGGAGGTCTTGGTCTTCAGCGATGCCAACAGCCACTTCGACCGATCGACGCTGCGCTCATTGATGCGTCCATTCGCCGATCCCACGGTCGGCGGCGTGGCCGGGGACCAGCGCTACCTTCCAGCGGGGGTCGATCCTGAAGCCACCATGCAGGGCGAGCGGTGGTATTGGGACTTCGACCGCACCCTGAAGCGGGCCGAGAGCAGCAGCGGAAACGTCGTCAGCGCCACCGGTGCCCTCTATGCCGTGCGTCGAGACCTGGTGTCGTCGGTACCCGACGGGGTGACCGACGACTTCTACCAATCGACGGGCGTGATCGCCCGAGGACGACGGCTGGTCTTCGCCCCCGATGCATTCGTCCACGAACCATTGGCTGGATCAGCAGACGCTGAGTTCCGCCGGAAGGTCCGGGTGATGACCCGTGGCCTTCAAGCGGTGGCCCGACGACGAGTCCTGCTCGACCCGTCTCGGCATGGCTTCTACGCCTACCAACTCTTCAACCACAAGGTGCTTCGACGCCTGATGGCGCTCCCGCTGGCCACGCTTTTCATGGCCTCGATCGGCTGCCGGGACCGCGGCGCGTTCTATCGACTGGCACTGGCCAGTCAACTGGTCATCTACGGCACTGGGGTCGCGGCCCTCGTCCGACCCACTGGGCGTGTGGCTCGCAGCCGTCCCGGAGCAGCCGCCGGCTATTTCTGTCTGGTGAACGCAGCCGGCATGACCGCCGCTCATCACACCTTGACCGGTCGAAAGATCGTCTCATGGGTACCAGAGCGTGAAGAGGACGCCAAGCGCTCCGACGGCGGCACCACCGCGGCGACCATCGGCCCAGCCACGTTCGCCGAACCTCGTCGGGCAGCCGTGTCATGACCGACCTTGCCCAACCGACCAGTGCCCTGCGGGACGGGGTCCCGGGGGGCAGTACCTCGGCAGGCTTCGCTATCGAACGCCTCAGGAGATGGCCGGCCATCGCCGCGATAATGGCCGTTGCCGCCATGTGCGGTGCTGTTTCCGCTGGGCATCCGCCGGTGGTCCTCGGTCTCGTCGCGCTCGTCGCCGGTCTGGCCATACTCGCCCGTCCGCAACGGGGCGCGGTGGTCGCGGTAGCCCTCGCCTTCTCGAACGCCACGGTGATCGCATCCAGCAAGTACGGGCTGCCCGAAGCGGTCGCCCTCGTCATCCCTCTGCTGCTTTTGGTGGTGGTGGCCTACGACGTGTGCACCAGGCGTCTACCACTTCGGCTACCTCGGTCCGGGCTGTGGGCGGTGGCCTTCGTCCTGGTCGAACTGCTCGGAGCACTCACCTCACGCGACCCCACCGCCAGCATCCAGGCGTGGACCGGTGTCTTCACGGAGGGACTCGTGATGTTCCTGCTGCTGACCAACGCGGTTCGAGGGTTCGAGTTGGTCCGGGCGGCGACCATCGCCCTCGTGATGACCGCAGCGCTGCTCGGCACGGTCTCGGTTGCCCAGAACATCGGAGTGATCAACGGGGATGCGGGCGGTTTCGGGAAAGTGAGCAACGCGGTGATAGCCCAAGGCGACCATGGCGTGGGGGGATCACAGCGTCGGGCCGGCCCCATCGGCGAGCAGAACCGTTGGGCTCAAGACCTGGCCGTGGTCCTCCCCTTGGCCGTGGCCATGGCCTTGACGGACCGGTCTCGACTGGTTCGCCGAGCCATGGGCGCATCGGCCATCGGCATAGGAGCCGGGATGGTGCTCACCTTCTCCAGGGGGGCGGTCGTCGGGCTGATCCTGACCGCGCTCATCGCCGTCTTCGCCGGCTGGATCCGACCCCGGGTGGCCTTGTCGGCGGCGGCCGTTGTGGTCGTGGTCCTCGTCGCCGGAGCCCCCGTGTTCGCCAGTCGGGCCTCGACGCTGGCCGAAGTGCCGTCGGCGTTCCGTGGCCCGTCCGATTCGAGCCAAGCCACCGATGGTTCGTTCGACAACCGGGCCGTAGAAGGTTCAGCCGCGTTCGCCGTCTTCTCACGTCATCCGCTTCTTGGCGTCGGAACCGGCCAGTTCCCCACCTACTTCCAGGACGAAGCTCGCCGCTTGGGCGCCCCTCGCATCGTGGGCGTCAACCGTGAGGCCCACAGCCTCTACCTCGGGTTGGCCGCGGAAACCGGCCTCTTGGGCCTGCTCACCTTTGCCGGGTTGATCGTTGCCTTGCAGGGGCCGCTCGTGCGGCTACGTCGCCGCGCCACCGCTCGGCGACCAGACGTGGCTGGGTTGGCCACCGGCTACGCCCTGGCGGTCACGACCTACCTGACCACTGGGATCTTCCTGCACTTCGCCTACATCCGCTACTTCTGGCTGTTCATCGGACTGGCTGCCGCCATGGGCATGGTCTCGTCGTCTGATGCTTCGGCCGATCCCTCAAGTCCACTCACGCTGGAGAAGGTGCCATGAATCATCGTCCTGCCCTCCGACATGTGGTCCTGAGCCTGATCGCGGTGTTCGCGCTCGGCGCCGCCGCGCCCACTGCCTGCGAACCGACCGCGCCAACAACGACCGCCGCACCATCGACCACCACAACTCGGCCGACCACCACGACGACTCTTCCTGACGATCCACCACCTACCCCACCCACACCCGGGGACCTGGGCTGGGAGGGACCAGCCTTCACCGGCACGTCGGGCTCGCCCAGCGGATCGAAGCCGGAGAGCAAGCTGTGGCACAACGACGGCATCTGGTGGGCCGACCTCTGGGACGCGGCCACCAACGACCACTACATCTTCCGGCTCGACCTGGCTGGCCACCGCTGGAAGCGCACGTCAACCGTGCTCGACGACCGGTCCGGCTCTCGGTCAGATGTGCTCTGGGACGGTTCCAAGCTCTACGTGGCATCGCATGTGTTCGCCGAGGGCTCCAACAGCACGAAGCACAACTATCCGGCCACCCTGCGCCGCCTGAGCTACAACCCGGCCACGAAGAGCTACACGCTCGATGCCGGCTTCCCCACGCAGATCAACGATGCCCGTTCCGAGACACTGGTGATCGACAAGGATTCGACCGGCCGTCTCTGGGCCACCTGGCTCCAGAACGCCACGGTGACCATGGCCGTATCGTCACCGGGTGGGACCTCATGGGGCGCCCCCTTCACCTTGCCCGCCGCCGGAACCATCGCTACCAGCGACGACATCTCCTCGGTGGTCGCTTTCGGTGGCAACCATGTGGGGGTGATGTGGAGCAACCAAGCAGAGAGCCGGATGTACTTCGCCAGCCACACCGACGGGGCCGCTGCGACCGCCTGGGGAGCAGCCGAGGTGGCGTACTCCGGGCCCGGGGCCGCCGACGACCACATCAACTTGAAGAGCGTCGGCAACCAGCAGGGACAGATCATCGCTGCAGTCAAGACATCTCGGAGCGGATCGGGAGTCCTCGACCACATCCTTGATCGCAACCCGGTCACCGGCACCTGGACCAGCCACCCATATGGCCTGGGAAGCGACAACCACACCAGACCCATCGTGGTGGTGGATCAGAGCACCGGGGTAGCCCACATGTTTGCTAGTAGCGGCCAGTCGGGCGGGGCCATCTACGAGAAGACAGCCCCGCTGTCCAACCTGACGTTCACGCCGGGAGTGGGTGTCCCCGTGCTCGTCGACGCCAGTTCGGCCGACATCAACAACGCCACGTCCACCAAGCAAGCCGTCGATGCATCCACCGGGCTGGTCGTCTTGGCCACCAACGACACCACCCGGCAGTACTGGACGCACTACGACCCACTGGGGGGAATCCCGCCGCCCAACCCTCAACCGGTGGCTTCATTCGCCGCCGCCCCGACCAGCGGCCCTGCTCCCCTCGACGTGGCCTTCACCAACACCTCCACTGGTCAGCCCAGTTCATTCGTGTGGTCGTTCGGTGACGGTTCTTCGAGCACGAAAGCCAATCCGGTCCATCGCTACAGCGCCGACGGCACCTTCGCAGTCAGCCTCACGGTGGCCAACGGGTTCGGCACCGACTCGCTGACCGTCTCCAACCTGGTGGCGGTGGGCCCTATACCGACCAGTGCTGGCCCGGTGACGTTCACGGCCATAGCCGACGTCAACGCAAGGAGTTCGAGCCCCACCAAGAACTACGGGACATCCACCACGTTGCGCACCCGGGGCGGCAGCGACCCGCTGTACACGACCTTCCTTCGATTCGATGTGGCAGGTATCGGCAAGCCGGTGGCCAGCGCCCGGCTGCGTCTCTACGTGACCGACGGCAGCCGCGACGCAGGCACGGTCACGGCCACGTCCACCGGGTGGGGTGAGACCACCCTGACCTGGAACAACGCTCCCCCGGGGACCGGACCCACCCTGGCCACGCTCGGCCGCACCACCGCCGGTACCTGGATCGATGTCGACGTCACCGCTGCCGTCGCAGGCAACGGTGACGTGGCCTTCCGGTTGGCCGGTACCACCACCGACAGCGCCTACTTCGGGAGCCGAGAGTCGACCACTGCTCCACAACTGGTGGTGACCCCGAAGCCATGAGCCAACTCTGGATGGGAGACGAGTCGGACGATCACCGTCACTCATCGATCTGGTGGTGATCGGTCATGATTCCATCAACCACTGTCGCCGAGCCGGTCGGATCCACCTCGTCTCGAAGGTCCGGGCCCTGACCCTCGCGTCGACCGCCGTGGTCGACGTCGGAGCACCCGACCGTCAGACGCTCGGCATCGACTGAGTGCTGGCAACAGCGCTGTTCCACACCTGCTGGATGCACCGAGCAGTCAAGGAGTCCTCACGTCTCCCGCTGGGAACGCCGGGCCCCTACGGCCCGCTGTGCGATCGGCTGATCGAGAACCGAACCCGAACCGGGTTGGCTCGCCTGCTCGACAACTGACCGCCTCCAGCGCCACCGAAGGATGGCCAACGCGCCGGCGGTGATCACGGCAACGGCCACCAAGATCTCGACCGCGGCCTCGTCTTCGTCGGGCACCACGTCGACGTGGGGAACAGCCACCACCACTGCGGCCAGCAACCCGCAGACAAGCCCACCGATGGCCTGGACGGCAGGACCGGTCCGTCCCCGTCGGCCACCATGAGCCGACCACCCCAGAGCCATCCAGAGCAGGACAGTGCCTGCCAACGCCACGGCGACCAGCTGCCGGCTCATCAGCGGCCCATCCACCGCCCAAGGTCTCTCATACCGGCACGGTAGGACGGCACCGCCCGGATCAGAACCGGCAAAAGGGGTAGCCACGATCACCCCCGGCGGTGAGAGTCTGCTTGCTCCAAGCGATCGGTAAGGTCGGTCGCCATGGTCTCCATGCAGCCCGATGAGCTCAACGATTTCCTCGCCCAGGCCTTCCCGCAGGGAACGCTGCCCATGAGGGTCACCGCTGCCGACGACCGAGGGGTCGAGCTGGTCCAGCCCTTCGATGCCATGCACCTGCGCCCGGGAGGCACGATCTCGGGACCGACGCTCATGACCCTGGCCGACACCACAGCCTTCGTGGCCGTGGTGGCCCGCATCGGGCCCGAGTTCCTCACCGTCACCAGCCACCTGGCCATCGACTTCCTGCGCAAGCCACCGCCAGCTGGGCTGCGGGCCACCGGTGAAGTTCTCAAGCTCGGGCGCCGCCAAGCAGTGGTGGCCATCCGCATCCACTCACAGCAAGCCGATGAGCTGGTGGCCTACAGCACCTGTACCTATGCCCTGCCCTCCAAGTCTTCGATTCCCCCTGCCACCACCGAGTCGAAGCCCGAGTAGCACCGCACCAGAGTTTCGGCGAGGAGGTCAGCGCCAGATCTGGTCGCCGAGAGCCAGTAGGCCGGTGAGGTCGAAGATGTCGGACTCGAAGTAGGGCACGGCGGCAACCACGTCGGGGCTCCGGGCCAGGCTGGCCCGTTGCTCGGCCTCCCGTTTGGCCACCACCTGATAGTTGAGGAAGCTCTCCCCCACCGTGGCCAGAACTCGGGCCACGTCGTCGACCTCACCGACATCGCCAAGCGTGGCCGCCAGTTCGTCGGCATCCGAGCACATGCGCTTGGCCACCCCGGTGGTGGCAGTGCGACGGAGGTAGGAAGGCAACACTTTGTTGAGCACCAGGGCTCCCAGGTGGAACCGCTTCTCACCTAGGGCTTCGATGAAGAACTCGGCCTCGTGCAACGGCGCTGATTCCAACGTGGACACCACCACGAAGGTGGTCCGCTTGTCGGCCAGGATCTTGGTGACGGCCTCGGCTCGTTCCACGAAGCCAGGGGCCATCGTCTGGAAGAGACTGAAGAACTCGGCGATGTCGGCCAAGAACTGGGTACCAAGGATTCGATCGGCGACGGTATAGAAGGGCTTCGAGGCCATGGTCATCAACCGGGACTTGCTCGGAGCGGTGAGCCAGCGCAGCAACTTCGACGAGAAGAAGTCGCCCATGCGCTCAGGGGCTTCGAGAAAGTCGAGGGCATTGCGGGTGGGCGGCGTGTCCACCACGATCAGGTCGTACTCACCGGACGTGTGGATCTCGTAGAGCCGTTCCATGGCGATGTAGTCGTGGCTCTGCACGAAGCGGGCCGAAATGTTCTGGTAGAGCGAGTTGGCCAAGATCTGCTCCCGGGTCTGCTCATCGGGAGCGTGACGATGGATCAGGTCGTCCCACGACTTCTTGGTATCCAGCATGGCCGCCCACAGCTCGCCACGAGGCTGCACCCCGGCGGCGGCGAAAGCCGCGTCGGGAACCCGCACCTCGGTGTTACCGAACTCTTCGATGCCGAGCGCGCTGGCCAACCGGCGGGCCGGATCGACAGTGAGCACCAGGACCTTGCCGCCGAGGTGCACCGCAGCCATGGCCGCGGCCGCCGCTGCGGTGGTGGTCTTACCCACGCCACCGGCCCCGCAGGAGATGACGATCTCCCGGGTGGCCAGAAGCTGTTCGAGCGTGCGCACCTTGTCGTCGGCATCGGCCTTGCCTCTGCCGTTGCTGCCTGGGCCCGTCTTCTTGGCCGGTTTCGTGGCCGGCTTCTTGGCCTGTTTCTTAGCGGGGCTCACAGCTCCTCCGCCAACAGTTCAGCAACCTGGCGGGTGGCCCGGGCACCATGACTTCGGGTGAACAGGTAGGGCACGTAGAGCAAGGGCAGCGACGAGGGCACCGATTCCCGCAGGCGGGCCAGGTGGCCGGCCCGACTGCGACGCAGGGTCACCGCCAACTCGGCAGCATCGAGCACCGGCCCGACGTCTCCACCGACGGCCTCGTTGAGTGCCGCCACCCGCTTGGGCACCCTGACCTTGTCGAACAGAGCTTCTTCGCGCTCGTTGAAGAGCTCGGGCAGCACCCGATTCACCACGATGGCGGCCACGTCGACCTCCGTCTCGCTCTGGAGCCGTTCGACCAGTTCGATGGTCTCGGCCACTGGCATCTCCTCGGGGGCAGCCACGATCACCACCCCGGTCTGGGCAGGGTCGTTCAGGATGTCGAGCATCCACTGGGTCTGATTGCGGATCATCCCCACCTGCACCAGCTCGTTGATGCCCTGCGGGGCAGTGAGCTGGCCGACGATGTGTCCGCTGGCCACCGCATCGACCACCACCAGGTCGTAGTTCTTCTCGCGCACCTCCCAGGCCAACTTGCCGACGGTGAGGATCTCCTTGACGCCGGGAGCAGCCGTGGCGATGAAGTCGAAGGTTCGGGCCAACGGACCGATGCGGGCCAACAGCGGGATCTTCAACTGGAGGCTCAGGTATTCCTTGAGCGACTCTTCGGTGTTCATCGACATGGCCCACAGCCCAGGCTGGAGCTCACGGGGCTCGAAGGTGGTGTCGCCGGCCTCGTAGAAGTCGGCCAGGTTGCCCTTGGCATCGACCTCGCAGACCAAGGTCTTCTTGCCCTGCTCCGCGGCAAGGAGGCCGATCGAAGCGGCGATGGTGCTCTTGCCCACGCCCCCCTTGCCGGTGACGAAGAGCAGCTTCCGGTCGAGGAGCGACGTCATGGGTGGCTCAGCCGCTGAAGCCGATGCGGCGGGCCTCGTCGGGGCTGCCGATCTCCACATAGGCCAACTTCTCGGTGGGGACACCCACCTGGCGGCCCTTCTTGTCGGTGATCCAGAAGGTGCCGCCCTTGGCCAGCGCGGCATCCAGGGATGCCTTGATCTTTGCCGGGTCGGACCCGTCGGCCAGTTCGACCTCGATCTCCTTGGCGGTCTGGCTCACGCCGATACGAACGTCCACGGGTGTTTCTCCTCTAGTGCTGAAGGACCGGGGGTCATCGTAGAGGCAAGCCGGGGCGTTCCCGGCCCCCGGCGGGGAGTCGGTCCGTGGCCTCATCGGTGGACGGTCACCCGTCGATGAGGGTGAGGCCCTTGTGGTAGCGGCGGGTGGGAGCCAACTCGGAGTCGATCCGCTGGGCGATGGCCGCAAAGGCCTGACCGGCTTCACCCTCGGGATCGCTGGCGACGACCGGGTTGCCAGAGTCGGATCCCTCGCGCATGTCGTTGAGCAGGGGGATCTGACCGAGGAGCGGCACCGAGTTCTTGTCGGCCAGCGCCTGGCCGCCACCAGCCCCGAAGAGCTCGTAGCGCTTGCCGTCGTCGCCGGTGAACCACGACATGTTCTCGATGATCCCCTTGACCTCGAGGTTGACCTTCTGGGCCATGGCTGCCGCCCGCTGCGCCACCCGCTGGGCGGCAGGCTGCGGGGTGGTGACCACGTAGACCTCGGCGCGTGGCAGGAACTGCGACAGCGACAGCGAGACGTCGCCGGTGCCGGGGGGCAGGTCGACCAGCAGGAAGTCGGGCTCGTCCCAGAAGACGTCGGTCAGGAACTGTTCGAGGGCCTTGTGGAGCATCGGGCCCCGCCAGATGACGGCCTGATCCTCACCAGCGAAGAACCCCATGGAGATGCAGCGGACACCGTGGGCCGCAGGCGGCACCAGCATGGAGTCGATGACGGTGGGGTCCTGGGTGATCCCGAGCATGCGGGGGATGGAGAAGCCCCACACGTCGGCATCGACGATGGCGACAGACCGACCCATGTTGGCCAGCGCTACGGCCAGGTTGGTGCTGACCGACGACTTGCCGACGCCACCCTTGCCTGAGGCAATCAGCAGCACCCGGGTCTTCGATGACGGATCGGAGAAGGGGATGACCCGTCCTTCGGCATGGCCGTGGGACTCCTGGGATCCGGCGGTGGCTGCCGGGTTGCCGTTGAGCTGCTGACGCAGCGCGGCCAGGTCTTCCTTCGACATCACGGTGAAGTCGACCTGGACGGCATTGACTCCGTCGAGCGCGGCCACCGCTTCGGTGGCCCGGGAGCTGATCTCGCCCTTGAGCGGACAGGCAGCAGTGGTGAGAGCCACCATGATGCGGACGTTGCCGTTGGCTTGTACCACCTCCTTCACCATCCCCAGGTCCACGATGCTGCGATGCAGCTCGGGGTCTTGGACCGGGCGGAGGGCCTCGATGATTTCAGCTTCGGTGGGCACGGCACGACCTCTGGGTGGGTGTCGACAGGGCTGGTGAGTTGATCAAGCGCAGGAGTTTCTCCTATCGCCATAGGTAGAATACCTGCGTGGCACAGCCGTCCCTCAGTCCGACCGAGTTCTCCTCGGCGGTAACCGCCATCACCGCGGCCTTCGGCGACCCCACGCGGCGCAAGATCTACCTGTTCTGCCATGCCCGCCCCGACGGCGTCACCGCCAGCGAAGTGGCCGAACACTTCGATGTTCACCCCAACGTGGCCCGCCATCACCTCGACAAGCTCACCTCCGGAGGACACCTCGAGGTCACCGTCCGCCGGATGCCCGGAGCCCCCGGTGCTGGTCGACCCTCCAAGC
Source organism: Aquihabitans sp. (assembly GCA_039924035.1). Lineage (GTDB taxonomy): Bacteria > Actinomycetota > Acidimicrobiia > Acidimicrobiales > Iamiaceae > Aquihabitans. Next base: position 17,978 of record JBDTBS010000229.1, read on the forward strand.
GCTACTGCCCACGCGGTGACACCGTCGAGCTCGACCTTCCCGTTCGCCACGACGACGTGCTCATCACGCTTCTCGGACGAACTCTGGCCCTCCTCCCCGCCGACCAGGCCGAACAGATGGCCGAAGAGGTGGGGCTCGAATACGGCCGCCGCATGGCCGCGGCCATGGGCGAGGTCACCGACGTGCACCGTTCGGTGCGCACCACCATGCATGCCGTGGCCGACGCGCTCAGTGCCCACGGCTTCGCCGCTCATGCCGAAGAGCACCAGAACCAGCTGCGCATCATCTCCGACCACTGTCCCTACGGAGATGCCGCCATCGAACACCCGGTGATCTGCGCCGTAGACCGGGGCATGGTCCGGGGCATGCTCGAGACGCTTCACGGTGGCGATGCCACCGCAGTGCTGGAGGCCACCCGGGCCACGGGGGCCACGGCCTGCATCACCACCATCACCACCGCAGATTCCTGACCCTCGGCGGCTCCGTGGCGTAGGCCACCAGGCCTCCGCCGCCCTAGCCTCCCGATCATGGGAACTGATCTCGGCGCAACCACCAGCAAGTCCCCCATCTTCGACCACGGCGACGTGCTCATTCGGGGCGGCACCGTGTTCGACGGATCCGGGCAACGGCCGGGCCTGAAGGCCGATGTTTTGGTGCGTGATGGAATCGTCGCCCAGATCGGCATCGACCTGGTAGCCCCCGACGACGCCGAGGTGATCGATGCCATCGGCAAGTGGGTCACACCGGGGTTCATCGATCTGCACACCCACTACGACGCCGAGATCGAGATGGATCCGGCCCTCAGCGAATCGGTGCGCCACGGCGTCACCACCGTGTTGGTGGGCAGCTGCGGACTGTCGTTCGCCATGGGTACCCCCGAGGACCTGGCCGACCAGTTCTGCCGGGTCGAGGCTGTGCCCCGCGAGACCGTGCTCCCCCTCCTCGAGAAGATCAAGGACTGGGACACGCCCGCCGAATACCTAGACCACCTCGACGGCCTCCCCCTCGGCCCCAACGTGACAGCCATGTTCGGCCACTCGGCAGTTCGAGCCTCGGTGATGGGCCTCGGCCGGTCGGTCGACGACAAGGCAAGGCCCACCGACCGCGAGATGGCCGAGATGACCCGTCACCTCGGCGACGCGCTCGATGCCGGCTACCTCGGCATGTCGTTCAACACGCTCCCGTGGGACAAGCTCGACGGCGACCGCTACCGCTCCAAGGCCACCCCGTCGGTGTACGCCAAGTGGAAGGAGTACCGGCACTTCGCCAAGGTGCTCCGTGAGCGCGAGCGGGTGCTGCAGATGGTCCCCGACCTCCAGGGTGGCTGGAACATTCCCGTCATCGCTCTCATGTCCACCGGCATCGGCCGCAAGCCGCTGCGCACCATGGTCATCTCCATGATCGACACCGCGGCCATGCGGGGTACCCATCGGCTGGCCGGTGGTCTCACCAACGTGGTCAACCGTGGACTCAAGGGCAACCTGCGCTGGCAGTCGCTCCCCCAGCCCTTCGAGCTGTGGATCGACGGCCTCGAAGTGCCGGTCATCGAGGAACTCGGCGCCGGTACCGCCGCGCTGCACGAGACCGACCTCGAAGAGCGTCGCCGCCTGGTTCAGGACCCTCGTTGGCGAGCCGAGTTCACCAAGCAGTGGTCCAACCCGCTGGCCTCGAAGGCCTGGCACCGCAACCTGGCCGAACCTCACATCATCGATGCCCCCGACCCCACCATCGTGGGCAAGACGTTCGCCGAGGTGGCCGCGGAACGGGGCGAGGATCCGCTCGAGTGCTTCCTCGACCTCCAGGCCGAACACGGCAATGCCCTGCGCTGGTACACCGTGGTGGGCAACGACCGACCGGCCGAGCTGGAGTGGGTTGTCAACCATCCAGCCGTGCTCATGGGCTTCTCCGATGCTGGCGCCCACCTGCGCAACATGGCCTATTACGACTTCCCCCTTCACCTTCTGCGCATGGTGCAGCGAGCTCGATCCGAGGGTCGGGAGCTCATGACGGTCGAGCGAGCGGTGTACCGACTCACCGGCGAGATCGCCGACTACCTGGGCATCGATGCCGGCCACCTGGAAGTGGGGCGTCGGGCCGACATCGTGGTCGTCGATCCCACCACACTGGATGAGCGCCTCGACAACATCGAAGAGGTCGAGATGATCGGGATGCCTGGTCTCGACCGCCTGGTTCGCCGCCACGACGACTGCACTCCAGCGGTTCTGGTCAACGGCCGAGTGGCCTGGCGCGACGGCGCCCTCACCAACGGGTTCGGTGACCAGGACGGCTACGGCACCGTCCTGCGGGCGACGGTCTGACCCGTCCGATGGGACGCTCCTACCTGGACAACGCGTCCACCTCTCCCCTGCGGCCCAAAGCCCGAGCGGCCATGGTCCATGCCATGGACACGCTCACCGGCGACCCCGGTCGGATCCATGAAGAGGGCATGGCTGCCCGGGTGGCCCTGGAGACAGCACGCGAGCAGGTGGCCCAGCTACTCGGGGCCCGCAGCCGCGAGGTGGTGTTCACCTCCAGCGGAACCGAGGCCATAGCCACTGCTGTTCGAGGAGCAGTGGAACGGGCCCATGGCCGGGCCGACGATCCCGCCGCTGCGGTTCACCAGGTGGTGACGGCCGTCGAGCACTCGGCCGTCCGCCACTCTGCAGAACGAGCCGGGTCGGTCACGGTGGTCCCTGTCGATGGCCACGGTCGAGTCGACGTGGATGCCATGCTCGACCCCATCGGCCCCGATACCGCGGTGGTCCACATCCAGTGGGGCAACCACGAAGTGGGCACGATCCAACCGGTGGCCGAGGTGGTTGCTGCTTGCCGGGAACGGGGCGTGTTGGTCCACGTGGATGCCGCCCAAGCCGCGGGCCGGGTTCCCATCGACTTCGTGGCCCTCGGCGCCGACCTGTTGTCGGTCAGCGGGCACAAGCTCGGAGGTCCAGCCGGCACCGGGGTCCTGCTCGTGCGGCGGGGCCTCCGCATCCCACCCTTGTTGCTAGGCGGCGACCAGGAACGGTCACGCCGGGCCGGCCTGGAACCAGTAGCAGCATTGGTCGGGTTGGGGGCAGCCTGCGCCGCGCTCTCCGCCCCGGCCGACGAGCCGAATGACGACGGTACGAGCCAACGGCGAGGCGAGAACGAGAACGACGGCGACGACGTGCTGGCGTCGGAGGCCCGTCGAGCCGAGGCGCAGACCGATCGCATCCGAGGAGGGCTGGCCTCGTTGGATGGGGTCACGGCCTACGGCGATCCCGTGCACCGTCTCCCCCACCTGGTGTGCCTGGGTATCGATGGGATCGAACCCCAGGGGGTGCTGCTCGGGCTCGATCGGGCCGGGATCGCGGCCCACTCGGGCAGCGCCTGCTCGTCCGAGTCGCTCGAGCCGTCGCCGGTCCTGGCAGCCATGGGCGTCGATGCCCACCGGTCCCTGCGGGTCTCAGTGGGGTGGTCCACCACCGATGCCGACATCGATCTCTTGCTGGCCACCCTGCCCGACGTGATCGCCCGGCTCCGGGCACTGGCCACCTCGTGATCGCGACGTGACCGTGACCACCTCACGACCACCGTGGTCACCTCGTGATCTTCACGTGACCTCCAACGTCCTGCCGTGCGAAGATCACGGCGACCGCGGCCGTTTCCGCCGCGCCACCGACCATTCAGGAGCGGCGCGATGTTGATCCACCTGATCAGACACGGCCATGCCGGCAACCGCGGAGCCTGGATCGGCGAAGACGCCGACCGACCCCTCACCGAGAAGGGGCTATGGCAGGCCGAGGCCATCGCTGAGGCCTTGGCATCCGAGCCGATGGATCTGTTGTGGACCAGCTTCTACGTGCGTTGCCGAGAGACCATGGTTCCGTTGGCAGCGCGGCTCGACCTACCCGTGGTCGACCATCCCCATCTGGCCGAGGGGGCCTACGGCACCGATGCCCTCGATGCCCTGCTCACCGAGGCTGCTGCCGGGCGGATGGTGGCGGCCTGCAGCCACGGTGACGTGATCCCCGAGATTCTGCAAGCCGCGGTACGTCGAGGGGCAACCCTCGATGGCCCCGCCGACCCTCGCAAGGGGGCCCGCTACGTGCTCAACGTCGTCGACGGCGCCGTAACCCACATCACCCACCACCCCCGCCCCGAGGCCTGACCCACCCGACGGACGGGGGTCAGTTGGGAGCGGTCGTGGTGGTGTCGAACACGTCTGACGGGGCGGTGGTGGACGACGGTTCATCGCTGGTTGGGCCATCGCCGGCCAGGGCCTCGTCCACCAAGCGATCGAGGTCGAACTGGTCGATCACAGCTGCGGCGTCGGGCGAAGGGTTGCCGGCCCGGAAGTCCTTCAGGTACTGCTGGGCATCCTCGAAGCGGCCGTGCCGGAAGGCCAGAACAGCTCGGAAGGCCCGGGCGTAGCTGTAGTTCGGGTCGTCGACCACGGCCTTGTCGAGCAGGTCGACCGCCGAGTCACGGACCTTCACCGCTTCCTCGTCGGGCAGGTACATCGAGGTCAGCTCCAACTGCCAAGCCAGCCAGGTGCGAGCCACCACATTCTTGGGATCGTCTTTCAGAACATCCTGGAAGCACTCGATGGCCGGCGTCGGCGAGGTCGGGCTCAGCAACTCCTGGCAGGCCTGAGCCCGCTGACTGGGCGACTTGCTGGTATTGATGCCGCCTGAGGCGGTGTCGCCAGCCTTGCGGGCTCCCAGAGCGCTGGCCACCAGCACCCCGGCCACGACGGCAAAGAGGGCAACACCGCCGAAGATCAGCAGCCGCTGGCCCCAACTGCGAGTGCGCTTGGCATCTTCGAAGAGCGAACGCTGCTGGTCGATGGCTCGGAGGGTTTCGGCCGCCCGGGTGGTGTAGTCGTCTCGCAGGGCTTCGAAATCGGCGTCGTCGAGGTCGCCAGCGTCGTGCTCACGGTCGAGGTCCTGGATGGAGCGCAGCAGGAAGTCTCGCTGTTCCTCCAGGGCCGCCAGTTCGTCGGGGTCGAGGCGTGTCGTGCGCCGGCCGGTACCGCTCATACCCGGTCGGCGTCAGGATCGGCAGCCATCGAGTCGTCGGCTTCTGGCGCATCGTTGGTTCCGTCGTTGGACCCACCACCGCCGTCCTGAGCATTGAGGGCAGCAGCCACCAGCGAACGGTCGGCCGCGGTGACCGAGGTGGTCGCCGGCCGCCAATCACCGAAGCGGTAGACGAGGCCAGCAACGGCGACCACGATCATGACCACGGGCAGAGCCCAGACCAGGCCGCTGAAACCGGACCCGCTCGGTTCGAGCAGCACCTCCCGGCCGTAGCTGGAAGCCACGAAGTCGCGGATCTCCTCATCGGTTCGACCGGCGGCGATCTGGTCACGGATGACCGTCGATACACCGCGGGCCGAGGGGGTGTCGCTCTGGGCCACCGACTGGCTGCGGCACTGCGGGCAGCGGATGGTCTCCTCGAGCGCTCGGGCCCGGGCCCCTTCCGACGGCTCACCCTGGTTGAGGGTGCCGAAGGTGAGAGCGCCCACCACCACCATGGCCAGTAGTCCCCACAGGACCTTGCGACGAGATGCGGCCGGACTGGTCACGAGTCACTCCCGCTGTAGGCCTCGATCAGTTGATCCAGGTAGGGCTGGGTGACGCCGCCGACGATGCGCTCGACCACTACCCCGGTGGGCGCCACCAAGTAAGACTCGGGTACGCCGGTGACCCCCCACTCGAAGGCCGTGCGACCCTCGTCGGAGTCGAACACCGTCCAGTCGCCACCGTTACGTTCGAACCACTCACGGACCACATCGGGGTCCTGGTCGTAGACCACGCTGATCACGCGGGCATCGCCGGTCTCCTCGTGGGCCACAGAGAACGACCGCAGTTCGGGATGTTCCTTGATGCAGGGAACGCACCAGGTGGCAAAGAAGTTCACCACCACCCAACGGTCGCTGGCCCCGAGGTCGAACGTTTGGCCCAAGATCACGTCGCCACCCACCGCCGGAGCCCGTTGGCCCACCAAATTGGCCGACGACGGCTTGTCGCCGGACGGATCACGGGTGGCCAGCAACACCACGAGCAGGGCCACCACTGCGCCCACGACCACGGCAGCGATGAGCGTGGGACGGGTACGCCGACGAGCGGTCACGATTCCACACCAGCACCGACGAGGTCGTCGGCTCCACCATCGGTGGACGGGCCTTCAGGGTCGGGGCCAGCAACCGGACCGGCTCCGGGAATGGGGGCCGATGCCGGATCGGTGGGTCGACGACGACTTCCCGGGAAGGCAGCCATAACCGAACCGACGGCCATGACACCGCCGCCGATCCACAACCAGACGATCAGCGGCTGGACGATGATCTTGATGGCCACCGATCCGGTGGGAGTGGGTGGATCGGTGATCGACAGCATCACCGACGAGGTCAACGAGTTCTTCACCGTCGGCTTGCCAATGGTCTGCGAACCGTTGGGGAACTGCTGCACGGCCGGTGAGTACTCCTTGCCGTCCACCAGGAACGTTGCCCCCACCTGCCGGCGTTGGGCGGTGATGTCGGTGGTGGGCCGCACGAACGTGATCTCGTGGCCTTCCACGGTGATGGTCGACGGACAGCCGGCTTCGGCCACCAGGCACATGCGGGCATCGCGTTCCACCTGGTAGCTGTTCGATGCGGCCAGCGCCACGCCGATCATGATCACGCCGAGGTGGACGATCATGCCTCCGTTGGTGCGGCCCACCAGGCCTCGCCAACCCTGCCGCCGCGAGGCCAGCACCAGTTGACGAATCGCGGCGCCGCCCGCAAACCCGGCCAGGCCGAAGGCCAGGAGCGGGGCGAAGCCTCGGGCACCGACGACGATGGCGAACACGAGCGCTCCGGCACCAGCCCACGCCGGCCACAGCAGACGGGTGGAAAGGGTCTCCATCGAGGCCTTGCGCCACGGAAGGGCCGGGGCGACGGCCATGAGGAACAACAGCACCAGACCGATGGGCATGGTCATGCGCTCGAAGTAGGGCACGCCCACCGTGACCCGGTCCTCGCTCAGAGCTTCAGAGATCAACGGGAACACCGTGCCCAGCATCACCACGAAGGCGAATGCCGCGAACACGATGTTGTTGAGGAGGAAGGCTCCCTCACGTGAGGCTGGGGAGTCGATGCGGGCCGGCGACCGCAGGCGGTCTCCTCGCCAGCCGATGAGGCCGACGGTGACGACCACGATCAACCCGAAGAAGCCGAGCAGCAGCGGGCCGATGTCGGAATCGCTGAAGGCATGGACCGAATCGAGCACGCCCGACCGGGTGAGGAAGGTACCGAGGATGGTCAGTGAGAAGGTGGCGCACAAGAGCGTCAGGTTCCAGACCCTCAGCATTCCTCGACGCTCCTGCACCATGACCGAGTGCAGGTAGGCGGTACCGGTGAGCCACGGCAGGAAGGAGGCGTTCTCGACAGGGTCCCAGCCCCAGTAGCCGCCCCAACCGAGTACCTCGTGTGACCACCAGGCCCCGAGGATGATGCCGATGGTGAGGAACGTCCAGGCGAAGAGGGTCCAGCGTCGGGTCTCGACCAGCCAGCCTTCGCCGAGGCGCCCAGTGACCAGCGCGGCGATGGCGAACGCGAACGGCACGGTGAAACCCACGTAGCCGAGGTAGAGCATCGGCGGATGGAAGGCCATCAGCGGGTGGTTCTGGAGCAACGGGTTGGGCCCGGGGCCGTCCATTGGGATCACGTCGAGAACCCGGAACGGGTTGGCCGGACCGAGCATGAGCCCGAAGAAGAACAGGCTGACCACGAACATGGTGAGCATGGCCCAGCCGACCAGAGGGTCGGTGAGCCGATCTCGGAACTTGATGACCACCGCGGTGATGAACCCGGCCAGGACCAAACCCCACAGGAGGATCGACCCTTCCAGCGCCGACCACAGCGCCGCGAAGTTGTAGAGCGCCGGTGTGGCCCTCGAGCCGTTCTTGGCCACGTACTCGAGGCTGAAGTCGCGAGTGATCAGCGCCCGCTCCATGGCCGCGAAGGCAATGACGGCTCCGCCGAGCACCATGAACGCATAGGTGCGTGACATGCGCAGTAGTTCAGGCCGACGGCCCCTCAGGCCGACCGCTAGCGTGACGATGGCCCCGAGGGACCCGACCACGCCGAGGACCACGCCACCCGAGCCGAAGGCTGCGTTCACGCAGGAGCCTTGACGGCCGCGGTGTCGATGTCGTCTTCGTCGACCCGGTCTGGGTGCTTGTCCTCGTAGTCGCCGTCGTCCTTCTTCTTGTAGTCCTCGGTGTGCTTCACCAGCAGGCGGGAGCTCTCGAAGTGGGAGCCGTCTGCACTCCACTGCCCTTCGACCACCACGGGCAGACCGGCCTTGAACAGCGTGGGTTCGCTACCGGTGTGGACCACGTCGACCGAAACACCGTTGTAGGCCACGGTGAACAGGCTGGGCTGGTCGCCTTCGCCCCGGTCGGGCTCGCCGAGCACGGTGCCCTGGAGGCGGAACCGGGACGTGCCCAGGTCGGCCTTCTCGGCCACCGCTTCGTCGGCGTTCTTGTAGAAGAGGGTGGCATCGCTGGCCTGGATGATCACGAAGCCGACCGCGGCCACCAGTAGGACCAATATCCCCACCGCCCCCCAGCGACGAAAGCCGCTGCGAGAGCCGGCGACGGGTGTGTCGCGTGGGGTCAGTTCGAGGCCACCGTCGTCGAGATCGCGGTCGTCGGGGCCCGTGGGGTCGGGGTTGTTGGGGTTCTCGGGGTTCACATCCACCGCCTGTCTTCGGGAGGCAGCTGACGGCCGACGCGTCGGCCGGCCGCGATGGTGGCCACCGCGAAGGCAACGAGCGTGCCGATCACGATGACGTAGGCGGCGGTCACGTAGGACCACTCACTGGTCTCGGCGAGGATCATGGCGATCACAGGTTGCTTCCCTTCACGGCAGCGGCATAAGCATCGGCGCCCGCTTCGGCCCGGCGTTCAGCGAGGGCTACATCTAGCCCCTTCGACTCGAGGGCGGCAGTGGCGTACTTGAGACGGAAGCGGTGGATCATCAGCCACACGTAGATGGCGATGCCGAGCAGCATGCCGAACATGAGGGCGAACAGCTTGAGCCCATCGATGGTGGGGTCGAAGCGGCTGATGGTCGGGTCTTGGTGGAGGCTCCGCCACCACTGGACCGAGAAGTGCACGAGGGGCACGTTGGCAAAGGCCACCAGCCCGAGCACGGCCGATCGCTTGGCCCGCACCACCGGGTCGAGAATTGCCCCCCTCAAGGCCAGGTAGCCGATGTACACGATGAACATGAGCAGGGTGCTGGTGAGGCGGGCATCCCACTCCCACCAGGTTCCCCAGGCGATGTGGCCCCAGATGGAACCGGTGGCCAGGGTGAGAGCGGTGAAGACCACGCCCACCTCGGCGGAGGCAGCCGCTAGGAGGTCCCAGCCTTCGGTCCGCTTCCACAGGTAGGCGGCGCTGGCCACCGCGGTCACGAAGAAGGCGGTGTAGCAAGCCACCGCGGAGGGCACGTGGACGTACATGATCCGCACCATGTCGCCCATCGCGTTCTCCGACGCGTCGGGGCCGCTATCGGCCGGAGAGATCACGAGGGCCACCGCCAGGAAGGCGGCGATGGCGATGAGTAGCAGAATCCCAAAGATGCGGCTGCCGTTGGATGCGGTGCCATCAGGGTGCACGCGGAGCAGACCAGACCGGCCGGTATCGCCGCTAGGGCGGTCCGGGGTCGAGTCGACGTGATCGGAGCTCAAGATTCCTCCAGGAGTGGTTCAAAGGCAAAGATCCCTATTGCCAGGTAAAGCAGCGCGAAAACCGCCAACAGGCCGAACCAGCGCCAGCCATCGCCCGACGCATCGGCATAGGCCGCGGCGAAGGCCTGACTGGCCGCGATGAGCACAGGGGCCACCGTGGGTAGCAGCAAAAGAGGCAGCAGCGTGTCGCGCACCCGCAGGCTCGATGACAGCACCCCGAAGATGCTGCCGACCGCGGCCAGGCCCGCCGTGGCCGCAAGGCAGGTGGCCACCAGCAAGAGCGGGCCGTGGGGGGTGGCCCCGTAGAAGAGGGTGACGCCGGCCAGCAGCACCACTTCGAGAGCCAAGAGATGGATGGCTATGCCGAGGGTCTTGCCCAGGAAGATGCCCGCCGGGTCGAGACCCGACATACGCAGCGCATCGGTGACCCCGTCGGCTGTCTCCACCGCGAAGGCCCGTTGGAGAGCCAAGAGGGTGCTGAACAGCACCGCCAGCCAAAACAGGCCCGGCGTGGCTTCGGTCAGGACCCGTCGGTCGGGGTCGAGAGCGAAACCGAACAGCACCAGAACCAACACTGCGAACGGCACCACCTGACCGAGGATCACCCGGCTCCGCCACTCGAGGCGCAGATCCTTGACCATGACCAGCTTGGCGTCGTGCCAGGTGGAACCGAAGTTGGGAACCGACACCCGTGATTCAGACAACGGGGACCTCCGGTACTGAGACCGGGGCTGGCGAGGACGTGGCCGCGAGAGACCAGTCGGTGGTGGTGTTGAGGCCACCGACCAGCATGACTGTGCGATGGGCCACCGCTTCGGCTCGGTCGAGCTCGTGGGAGGCGAACAGCACCGTGGCGCCCGCCGCCACCGCATCGGCCATCAGCCCGTCGATGAGATCCCGTCCAGCCTGGTCGAGAGCAGCATGGGGCTCATCGAGCAACCACAGGCGCGGCCGACGAGCGACCAGGACCGCCAGAGACACCCGGCGGCGTTGGCCGGCCGACAGTCGGGCCACGGCCACGCTCGACAACCGGCCGTCGAGCCCGAGGCGGGCCATGGCGGCATCGGCATCGGCAGGGCGGGCCCGACCGGCCTTGGCCCAGAAACGCACGTTGTCGGCCACCGTCAGGTCGTCGTAGAGACCACTGTCATGACCGAGAAGACCGACCTGGGCCCTCACCGCACGGCGGTCGGTCTTCAGATCGAACCCAAGTACCGAGGCCTCACCGTCGACCACCGGCACCAGACCCGCGCAGGCCCGCAGGACGGTGGTCTTACCGGCGCCGTTCGGTCCCTGTAGGAGCACGATCTCGCCGGCCCGGACGTCGAGATCGACACCGGCCAAAGCGGGAAAGCGCCCGAGGAGACAGATCGCACCGCGGAAGCTGACAACGGACTCCATGGGCACCCTCACGGTACCGGCGTCTACCGTGACCGGACGAACCCACCTGGCCCACGATCCTGGGCCTTCGTCACACTTCTACTGAACGGCGAGCGCACCACGGGCCAGGTACCCAAGTTGCCGTCTCACCACCGGGGCGCTGTGGTTCGACCTCGGCCAGGATCTAACGTCGGCTCGATGGTCGCGAAGGTGTTGGGAGGGGTTGGGCGGTCGTTGATGACCGCGGGCACCTTGATCCTCCTGTTCGTGGCCTACCAACTTTGGGGAACTGGCCTGCAGGAGGCCCGGTCTCAGGAGAAGCTGCGCGACGAGTTCAGCCAAACCCTCCAAGAGGTGCAGATCGCCTCCAGCACCACTTCGCCGACCACCACGACCACCGTCGACCCCGGTGACGGCAAGGTTCCCGTGGAGTCGACACCTCCCGTTGAGGCCCTCGCCGATCTCCCGCTTCCCGAGCCCGGCGATGCCGTGGCCGAGATCTCCATTCCCGACATCGGCATCACCCGCATCGTGGTGGAAGGCGTCACCGTCGACCAGCTCAAACGGGGCACGGGCCACTATCCCACCAGCCCCCTCCCCGGCCAGAAGGGAAACGTGTCCATCGCCGGCCACCGCACCACCTACGGCCAGCCTTTCCACAACGTCGACAAGCTCGACCCGGGCGATCAGATCTTTCTGACCACCATCCAGGGCGACTTCGTCTATTCGGTCGAGAGCCTCGAGATCGTGAAGCCCGACCAGGTGGAGATCCTCGAAGACAAGGGCGACAACCGCCTCACGCTCATCGCCTGCCACCCGAAGTACTCCTTGGCCGAACGGCTCATCGTCCATGCCGTCTTGGAGGGCACGCCGGCCCCGGAGTTGGTCGGCCAAGCCGAAGCCCGAGCCGAAGCGGGGACCGGTAGCCCCGACGATCCGTTCGCCGAAGCGTCGATCGATGGGGGCCTCAGCGGCGAAACCCAGGCCCGTACCCCGGCGGTGCTCTGGGGCTTGGCCTGCGCGGCGGTGTGGTTGTTGACCTGGCTGGCCCAGACGGCCATCCGGCGTCGGACGGCCAACCGTGTCGAAGGTCGCCCCACCCGCCAGCAGCGGCTATTGGCTTGGAGCCCCTACCTGGTGGGTGTCCCCGTCTTCATGGTGACGCTCTACGTGTTCTTCGAGAACTTCAGCCTGCTGCTACCCGGCAACTACTGAAACC
>JBDTBS010000230.1:0-5450 GCA_039924035.1 Aquihabitans sp.
CAAGAATCGTTCGTCACGGAGCTGCTCGGCGACCGGCCGACCATCGAGATCGCTGGACCCGCCGACGATGCGGCCGACGACGGCTTCGACAGTCACGGCATCGGCGACCAGCTCACCCTCACCACGGCCAAGGACTCCGCCACCTTCGAACGCACCGCGATAGGCAGTTCGATCGATGGGGGTACCGGCGGCGACCACCCCCAAGCCCTGTGGGGTCGCATGTGGGACGTTCACGGGCTCACCAGCGAGGGCAAGACCAAGTTCGTGGCCCTGCCGCTCGACGGGTCACCGCTGCGCCTCGATGCCAGTACCCCTGGCCAGCTCAGCTTCATCACCGGTTGCAACGGAGCCGGTGGCCAGTTCGACCTGGTCGAGGACCGTCTGGTGGTCGTGGAGATCGGGCCGACCACGATGATGGGTTGTGAGCCGGCCCTGATGGACCAGGACACATGGATCCAAGAGTTCCTGCAAGACGAACCCACCGTCACCATCGTCGGCGACCACCTGACCCTGGCCACCGACCAGGCCACCATCGAGCTCCAGGCCTCTGACGTCGTCGTCGGACAGCCCATCGGCCCAGAGGGTCCCGAAGGATCAGACGGCACGGTGTCGAGCCCACCTCAGCCTCGGTTCGGTCCCGACGACCCCGGTACCTCTGGCTCGAGCCCGTCCCAGGAACCGGCCGGCTCGGATGCCCCGACCGCGAGCACGCCCGTCGGCGACGCCGCTGGTATCTGGAGCCACACCTGGACCGTGGTCAAGATCACCGATGGCAGTGGGGAACGGCGGTTGATCTCCCCGGCCGACGGCAACCCGCTGCGCCTCGAAGCCACCACCGACGATCCCACTGGCACCACCGGTCACGCCAGCTTCAACGGTTGCAACGGGGCCGGCGGCAAGTTCGATCTCTTCGGCAGCCGTCTGGTGATCGCCGAAGAGTTGAGCCACAGACAAAAGCTCTGCAAGCCCGATGCCCTGATGGATCAGGAGGAATGGCTCCGGTCGTTTCTGACCTCTGGGCCCACCATCACCATCGCCGGCGACAAGCTCACCCTCGCCACCAACCAGGCCACCATCGAGCTCGCCGCCGCCTGACCCGGCCGCAAGGTAAAGGGCTCGACGGCGACCAGATCACCTTCGAGCACGACGACGACAAGGCCGTCTTCCAGGCCCGCTGACCTGGTGATGAGAGGGGAGAAGTCCGGTTTGCTCGTGGCCGCAGGGCAGAATGGTCCGGACCTGTGGGAGCGGAACTTTGATCGACGACGACATCTGGACGACCAGCGACGCCGAGCCGGCCGCTACCACCGACCTCGCCCCGGCAGACGAGCCCGGCGGTCGAGGCTTCTGGACGGTAGGACGAGCGGTCCTGGTGCTGGTCGTGGCCGTAGCCGTCGGGGCTCTGGCCTACTGGGTGGTGTCTCGCGGCGATGATGACACCGTGAACGCTTCGGGTGACATGGCCCCCAGCAACGAGATCCCCGCCACCGATCTGTGGGGTCGCAACTGGGAGGTCGTCCGCCTGGAGATGGGCGCGGAGAACCCCGTGTCGTGGCAAAAGGGCGACACGGCCACCGCGCTCTACGTCGACTTCACAGAGCAGGGCCAGGTCCGTTACACCGGCTGCAACGGTGGTGCCGGCTCGGCCACCCTGACCGGCGGAGTGCTGACGGCTGCCGATCTGGTCAGCACCGAGATGGCCTGCGAAGGCGACGAAGGTCAACAACTCCTGGCCTACGACGCTTGGATGGCCGGCTTCCTCACCGAAGGGGCCCTGGTTGCCTTCGACGACGACGGCATGCTCGTGCTCGCCGGTCCCGACGGCAAGGCCTGGCTCACCGGTCCTGGCGAGCTGGCCGAGCCCGACCCGGCGCCGGGCGGTGACCCCGACGATCCGGTCAGCAACCCGTCGGAGACCGTCGACCTCTGGGGCTACCAGTGGGATCTGCGAGCCATAAGCCCCGCCGAAGCACTGGAGAACCAGCCGATAGCACCGCTGCCCGACGGCACGAAGCCGGTGATCGACACCACCACCCCCGACGTGCTCACCATCTCGGGCTGCAACGGCACCGGTGGCGCCGTCCACCTCGAGGGCGACACGTTGGTGGCCGACGGGCCGTGGGTCCAGACGAAGATGGCCTGCGAACCCGATCTCATGGACCAGGAACAGTTCCTGACCGAGTTCTTGCAGTCGGGTCCGTCGGTGTCCATCAAGGACGATCTACTCACCCTGGCCGGCACCGACTTTCTGGTGCTGGCCGTCCGCTCCTGACCGCGGCAGCCTTTCGGCTGCACCCGGTCCGGCGTGGTCAGCGCCTAGTTCGTAGCGCTCAGGACAACAGGTCGGGACGATGCCGGCGCACGGCATCGGCCAACGGGCCCTTGGGCCAGGTCGGCTCGAACTCGTCGATGGGGATGATTCGGTCCCAACCCTTCGACGAGACCTCCCGGCGGATCTCCGGCGACTGGGTCCAGCGCAGACTCGGCCGTTTCAACATCAGGGCCTTGGTGGGGCCGGTGGGCAGGGTCACGTCGGCCAGTTCTTCCAGGTCGGACCACGACGTCCGCAACACGAAGGTGACAGCCTCGTACTGGATGCCCGTCCGGTCCACCCGCAAAACCGACGTGCGCTGCTGACGAACCCCGAACAGCAGCAGCCCGGTCTGGACCACGGTGTAGATGAGAGCGGCCCACCAGCTGATGATGGCCACCAGCACCGCGGCCACCGGCAGGGCGGCCAGCAGGAACAGACCGCCGAGACGCAGGAGGCGGTCGCGCTGTGAGCGAGTGGAAGGCGTTAGGACCAGGGACACGCTCTATCACTAGTGGTCGGGGGTGGGGCTGGGCCACATCGGAGAGCGCCGGGTAGCGGCCAGTAGGGTCACCGACGTTCGAAGGTCGAAGGGGAACCCGTGGGAAACAGCAACAAGGTGAAGGCGACGCCGCTGGCGCCGTACGTCGATGGAAAGACGAAGCGCAGCAAGTTCGCGGTGAAGACCCGACGTCCAGAACAGCTCCCTGAGATCGACGGGCTGCTGGCCGGCGCGGCCGAAGTCGACCTCACCCCGCCTCCCGGTATGCCCAAGGCCGGCTACTCGGCCAATGCCCACGACGGCATCGGGTTCCGGTCCCGCATCCGGGCCCGGGTCACCCACCTGCGCACCGGTCGGTCGTCCATGGCCATCGTGCAGATCGACCTGCTCGGGGGATCGTCGGTGCTCCAACACCTGGTGGCCGATGCCATCGCCGAACGCACCGACATCCCACTGGCCGGTCTTTGGATCGGGGCCACCCACACCCATGCCGGACCGGGTCAGTTCCTGGGCACCGACTTCTACAACCACAATGCCTCCAACCGGGCCGGGTTCGACCCAGCCTGGACAGACTTCCTGGTCCGCCGCATCGCCGACGCAGTGATCGAGGCCCACGACACCCGAGCCCCCGCAGTGGCCGCAGTGGGCAGCACCGAGGTGTGGGGTCTCACCCGCAACCGGTCCCAAGAACCCCACGTGCAGAACGCGACGGTCACCGACAAGCGGCTCGACCCGCAACGCAAGTGGGTCTCGGTCAACCCGCTGCTGCACCTGATCCGTGTCGACACCGTCACCGATGAGGGCACCAAGCCGCTGGCCGCGGCCACCGTGTTCTCCATCCACGGCACCGGCGTCAACCAGCACGCCCACGAATACCACGCCGATGTGTGGGCCTACATAGTGGGGGAGTTGGCCCACCGCATCGAGCAGCGACACGGCCACAGACCAGTGGTGGGGGCCATGGAAGGTACCCATGCCGACGTGGCCCCGGCCCTGCGCCCCGGCCTGTCTGGACACCGTGAAGCCCGTCGCATCGGCACCGGCATCGGCGCCGAAGCGGCCGAGCTCTACGAACGCCTCGGCGACGAACTGACCGACCAGCTCGCGCTCGACGTCGGCCTCCGTGAGATCGACCTGAACCACGACCGGACCATCGACGGCATCGAACTACCCGACCAACCTGCCGTCGGCGCCGCACTGGTAGCTGGGGCCAAGGAGAACCTCACCCCGGTCATCAACTGGTTCCCGCCGTTCAAGGCTGGCCACCCGAAGCGACGGGGCATCGACAACCCCCAAGGGGCCAAGGTGGTCCTCGGCTCACGCTGGCTGCAGCCGTTCATCCTGCCCAAGAAGGCATTCCCCCGGATGCTGGCCGTGCAGACCCTGCGCATCGACAGCTCCGTGCTGGTCGGTCTGCCCTTCGAGATCACCGTGGAATCTGGTCGTCGCATCGAAGCCGCGGTGGCCGCGGCCGTGGCCGACCGTTCCGTAGACCGGGTGATCGTGTCATCGGTGGTCAACGAATACTGGGGCTACGTCACCACCGCCGAGGAGTACAGCCGCCAGTACTACGAGGGCGGCCACACCCTCTACGGGCCCAACACGCAACGGTTCCTGTCCGCCCACGCAGCCCGCGCCGCGGCCGCCACCGTGGGCGCCGGGGTGTTCACCGACGTGCCCGACGAACGGCGCTGGTCGCTGTCCACCAAGCGCTACTGGCCCCTGCCGACCCCCGGAGCGGTCGTGCCCCACCGGGTCTTCGGCTCCAAGGCCACCTTCACCGACCCCACCTCCGAGGTCGACGGATACTGGGAACAGACCTGGCTAGACGTGGAGCCGGCTGGCCTCGACTGGCACGAGCCGATGGTGCGGGTGGAAGCCAGCGACGACGACGGCGTTACTTGGATGCTGGCCACCGCCCAGGGCTACCGGGTCGACGACCAGGGTTGGGCTCTGGAGATCACCCACCTCGGCACCGACGACCGAGAACGACACCGCTACCGGGTGCGCTGGTTCGATCCGGTCAACCGAGGCGGTCGCCTCCACCGCTTCGTGCTGGCTGCCAACGCCAGCCGCTCCGAGACCGCCGGCGATGCCTTCGACTGACCGGTCCATAGTCATCTGACGACCGGCTTCCAGAACGCGATCTGAGGTCCGGCACCACAGAGACGCCCATCTCGGACACACTGGGACCATGGACGCAGCCACGGGCAAGACCGGCCACGACCTCGGACCGCTCGACGCAGTCGTCCTCGACACCGACGGGGTGATCACCCGCACCGCCAGCGTCCACCGGGCCGCGTGGAAGCGCCTCTTCGACGAATATCTGGAACAGCGGGGCGACGACCAACGCCCGTTCAGCACCGAGGACTACCTGGCTCACGTGGACGGTCGCCCCCGCTACGACGGCGTCGAGGGCTTCCTCACGTCGCGGGGGATCACGCTGCCCGAAGGTGAGCCGTCGGATCGGCCCGGTACCGAGACCATCTGCGCACTGGGCAATGCCAAGAACCGCTACTTCAAGGCCGAGGTGGCCGAACACGGCGTGCAGGTCTACGAGGGCACGCTGGCCTTCATGGCCGAGGTGCGCGAGTGCGGAGCATCCCTGGCTGCAGTGTCGGCCAGCGAGAACCAACG
>JBDTBS010000231.1:0-2879 GCA_039924035.1 Aquihabitans sp.
AGGGAATGACGTCATCGACCAGGTTGGCGTCGCAGTCGATGCAGCGGCGCACAGTGGCCACGTACTGGGTACCGCAGTTCGGGCAGCTTCGGGTGGACATGGGAGCAGCTTCGCAGATGCCGCCACCCCGACCGTGGCGATGAGCCGGGTCTACGGGCCGGAACCACCGAGACCACTGGTCATCAGGCCTTCAGAGCGGAGAGCCGATCTCCACGGTGACGGGTACGCCGAGTACCTCAGCCAGCAGACCGCTGCGGTCGTTGGCCGCGTAGTGCTCGAGCGATGTGTCACGGTTCGCTGAGAGCGGACGGGCCACCACCGTGACGGCCTCACCGCGGTCGTCGAGCTCCACCGAGGCCACCGACTGGGAATGGGAACGATCGAGGCCGATGGCCACCCGCAACACAGCCGCCCCCACTCGCACCACCTGACGATCAGCGGTGTCGAGGGCTGCCCACTCGGGGTGGCCTTCCTTCGGTGGGCTCTTGCGGTGGTACCGGGCGATCTGAGCCACCACCTCGATCTCGTCGTCGGTGAAACCCACCAGCCGATCCGAGTTCCGGATGAGGTAGTAGCTGTGCTTGTGGTGGCGGGTGTGGGAGATGACCAGGCCCACGTTGGCCAGCAGAGCCCCTGCCTCCAGGAGCGCTCGGGCCGCCGAGCCCAGCCCGTGGCGGGCCGCCGTCTCGTCGAAGAGTTGAAGGGCCAGGTGGGCGACATGGCTGGAATGGCCGGGATCTTCGTCGCACGAGCCCATCAGGTCGAGCACGCTGCGGCGGGCCACGTCTCGCAGCGGAGCCCGGGCTCCCTGTTGTCGTTGGATGGTGTCGAGGAACACCCCTTCGCGCAGGGCGTACTCGCTGATCATCAGTTCCTTCACGCCCAGGTTGCCGACTATCCCCTCCAGCACGAGTACCCCGGCCAGGATGATGTCGGCCCGTTTGGGGTCGAGGTCGACGAGGTCGGTGGTGGTGCCGTCGCGACGGGCCGTGATCACGGCCTCAGCCACGGCCGCCACCTGCTTGCGGGTGACGGTGGCCCCGTTCAAGGTGCGCAACGGTCCGAGCTTGCCGAGACCCCGGGCCAGGCGCACCACCTGTTCGATGGTCCCCGAGCAGCCCACCGCCACCTCGAACCCGTGGACCTTCACCTGCCGGTGGAAGGCCTCCAGAGACGACCGGATGTGCTGGCGACAGGCCTCTACAGCCGCCGGGTCCGCGCCGCCCTCCGGGAAGAACCGTTCGGTCAGGCGCACGGCCCCAAGCTTCAAGCTGATCGAGGCCAGGACCTCGCTCTCGTCGCCCAGGAGCAGTTCGGTGGAGCCACCACCGATATCCATGAGGAGGAGTCGACGGTCGTAGACCTCGAGGCCTTGGAGCACGCCGAGGTGGATGAGCCGGGCCTCCTCGACACCCGACACCACTTCGACCTCGACGCCGGCCTGCTCACGGGCTCGGTCCAGGAACGCATCGCGGTTGTCGGCCTCGCGAACTGCACTGGTGGCCACGGCCCGGAGCGGAGCGTTGTGGCTCTCGGCGATGCGTCGAAAGCGGTCGAGCGCAACCACGGCTCGGTCGATCGCATCTGGGGCCAGGCGGGTCATCTCGGCGGGCCCGGAGCCGAGCCGCACCATCTCCTTCTCCCGGGCGACCACCTCGAAGCGGTCCCCCTCGGTGGTGCGAGCCACCACGAGGTGCAGGGAGTTGGTCCCCACGTCTATGGCGGCCAGGGTCTGTGACACGTCGGTCGACGCTACCGCTCAAACCGGCGCCGTGGTGGTCCCGACTAAACTCGATGGATGCCCGAGAAGCAGGTCCCTACCCGAAACCTGGCCATGGAACTGGTCCGCGTGACCGAGGCCGCCGCTCTCGCCGCGGCCCGTTGGGTCGGGCGTGGCGACAAGGAAGGGGCCGATGGCGCGGCCGTCGATGCCATGCGCCTGGTGCTCGACACCGTGCCCATGGACGGCATCGTGATCATCGGCGAAGGCGAGAAGGACGAGGCACCGATGCTCTACAACGGTGAGAGGATCGGTGACGGCACCCCACCGGAGGCCGACATCGCCGTAGACCCCATCGACGGCACAACGCTCACCGCCCTTGGCCGGGGCAATGCCGTGGCCGTCATTGCCGTGTCGGAGCGGGGAACCATGTTCGATCCCGGTCCTTGCGTCTACATGGAGAAGATCGCAGCCGGGCCCGCGGCCGCCCACGTGATCGACATCACCGCCACCCCCACCGAGAACATCCAAGCTGTGGCCAAGGCTCTCGGCAAGAAGGTACAAGAGGTCACCGCGGTCGTCCTCGACCGCCCTCGCCACGAGCAGCTGATCGGCGAGATCCGCCAGGCCGGAGCCCGCCTCCGCCTCATCCCCGACGGCGACGTGGCCGGTGGCATCTCCACAGCCTGGCCGGGCTCCGGCGCCGACATCCTCCTTGGCATCGGTGGCACGCCTGAGGGCGTCATCACCGCCGCCGCGCTGAAGAGCATGGGTGGCATGCAGCAAGGTCGGTTGTGGCCCCGCAACGACGAAGAGCGGGCTGCGGCCATCGCCGCCGGATACGACCTCGACGAGGTCCTCGACAACGACCGACTCGTGGCCGGCGACAACTGCTTCTTCGCGGCCACCGGCATCACCGACGGCGAACTGCTCAGGGGCGTCCACTACGACGCCAACGGGGCCACCACCCAGTCTTTGGTCATGCGCTCCCGCTCAGGGACCGTCCGTCAGGTCAATGCCCAGCACCGCCTGGAGAAGCTCAAAGAGTTCTCTGCCATCGACTTCAGCTGAACCCGGCCTAGGCACTCCACCGGCCCCAAAACCAGCGAAATGGCGTAAAAACCAGCGAAATGGCGTAGATCCTGGTTGCTGTGCAACC
>JBDTBS010000232.1:0-5405 GCA_039924035.1 Aquihabitans sp.
GATGTCGTCACCGGATGCACCGGCCTGGATGGCTTCGAGGATCTCCTGCATGGCGGCGAATGGTAGTGGTCGTCGCTTCGCGGGCACCCACGCAGCCAACCCTCAGGTCGGGTCGGTTACGTCACCGCCGCTGCCTTCCTGGCCACATCATCGGGCCCGGTGGGCGCCGGTGGTCCCCAGAATTTCACCCTCACCCCTGCGTCAGCCGAGGTCGGCGACATGGTGATCGCGGCCAACGACGCCAACTCGATCTGCAACGGCGCGCTCAGTTCTGGTCTGAGCGTGGTCGATGCCGGTGATACCGAGGTCTTTGCTGCCTCTGGCACCCTCGACATGGACGAGAACTGGACCATCGACATCGACACGTCGGGGCTCGCCGAGGGCGAGTACACCGTCAAGGCCTGGTGCTTGTACGAACAGGGCCCCAGCAACTACCAGTCCGAGACGCTCACGCTGACCGCTGCGGCCGAGCCGACCACGACCACCACCGAGGCCGAGACCACGACCACTGAGGCACCTGGCACCACCACGACCGCTCCAGCCGAAGAGCAGCCCGCCGCCGCTCCCGCTGATGCCGTGGCCAGCACCCCCAACTACACCGGCTGATCAGTTGGCTCGGGGCCGGAATGCCAACCCCGAGCCACAGTCAGCGGAGTTCTCTCCACGGCGGATCTCCCCAGCCGGTGGGCTGGAGGCACCCGGGTCCTGGTGGGTCCGAGAACGGCCATTGCCTTATAGCCAATAGTTCGAGGCACGGAACCAGAGGGTCCAGTACGGTCTTTCAGGTCACTCCCGGCCACGCAAGGATTCTCATGTCTGAACGAATCAACCACGGGCGTCGCCCACTCGCTTTTGGCGCAGCAGCACTTGTCGCGGCTGCCGCGTTCCTGATCGCATCAGCAGGTCCGGTCGCCGCCGGTCGTCCGCTGGAGTTCACCGTCACCCCAGCGACGGTCGCGGCCGGCGATCCCGTCGCTGCCACCAGCGACGTGCCCTGCTTCAACTACGAGACCGACCTCACCGTCGAGGTGTGGGTGGTGACCGACAGTGCCGATCCCTCCGAGGTCTACTCCACGACCGGCACCCTCGACGATGACTTCAACTGGACGGCCTCGATCGACACGTCGGCCCTTCCCCCGGGCGACTACATCGTCAGCGCACGCTGCCAGTACGACGACGACGAGCGTTGGAACAACTACCAGTCCGAGCCGCTCACGGTGACGGCGGCGGTCGAAACGACCACCTCTTCGATGGTGGACGAAACCACTTCGACCACCGAGACGCCCGGCACCACGGCTGTTCCGACGCCCGAGCAGCCTGCCGCGGCTCCGGCTGCCGCGGTTGCCGGTAGCCCCAACTACACCGGCTGATCGGAGGGCTCGGGGCCGGATCGCCAGCCCCGAGCCGCCAGCAGAACGCTCATCTCCGCCGGATCAGCACCGATAGGGTCATGCCACCTAGCGCCGACCGGGAGTGCACCAAGATGTCGTTGACGCCAGAGAACATCGCCGAGAAGGAGTTCACCCTCGGCCTGCGCGGCTACGACAAGGAAGAGGTGCGGTCGTACCTTCAGACCGTGGCCAACAGCTTGAGCGCTGCCATCGATGCTGCCTCAGACTCGGCGTCGGCCCCCGGCTATGCACCAGATTGCGAGGCAGACGAGCCGTCGCCGAAGGCCACGACGGCCGGATCCGCCGACGAGTCCGCCACGGCAGACGACGGCACCCAGCCCGGAAGCAGCACGCCGGACTGGTCGAACCTGGGTGACGAGATCGCCTCCGTGCTGCGCACTGCCCACGAGCAGGCCAACGGGCTGCGGGCCGATGCCGAGTCAAAGGCCTCCGCCATCCAGGCGCAGGCTCAGCAGGCGGCCGACGCGGCCCACAAGGCTGCTGAGCGAGACCGGACCGAGGCCGCCGCTTCGGTGGCCGAGCTCGCCGAACAGATCGCTGTCCTCACCAGCACACGAGACGAGGTCCTGGCCGAGCTGGCCACACTGCGGTCCCGTCTCGACGACACCATCGCCGCCTCCTCGGGCGACAAGGTGTCTGCCTCCTAGGCCACAGACGGCCCGGCGGCCCCAGCCTTCGGGCTGGCGGTGATTCCAGAACCATCGTCGGCTGAGCCGGCGGCCTCCATGGGGTCCGACCGCCACGACCGCGGTGCGGATGGGCGGATCGGGGGTGGTCCTCGTTACGCTTGGCGCACTCCGCACGCCACTCACACAGGGGAAGACCATGGCTGGATCCGTGATCGTTGCCGGCGCTCGTACGCCGGTTGGAAAGCTCTCCGGCGCACTCGCCGGGTTCAGCGCTGCCGAACTGGGTGGCTTTGCCATCAAGGCCGCGCTCGAACGAGCCGGGGTCACCCCCGAGCAGGTGAACTACGTGTTCATGGGCCACGTGCTCCAGGCCGGAACCGGGCAGATCACCGCCCGCCAGGCTGCGGTCAATGCTGGTATCGGCATGGGTGTCCCTGCCACCACAGTGAACAAGGTGTGCCCGTCGGGCATGCACGCTCTCTACCTGGCCGACCTCATGATCCAGGCCGGCGACGCCGACGTGGTGGTGGCCGGTGGCATGGAGAGCATGAGCAACGCTCCCTACCTGCTGCCCGGAGCCCGCGCCGGCTACCGGATCGGTGACCAGAAGGTCGTCGACTCGATGATGTACGACGGCCTGTGGGATCAGTTCGATCACATGGCCATGGGTTCCAGCACCGAGGCCTACTGCGGCAAGGAATCCACCACCATCTCCCGTGAGGAGCAGGACGAGTTCGCGGCCAAGTCTCACCAGCGGGCCGCGGCCGCTCACAAGAACGGCCTGTTCGACGACGAGATCGTGTCCGTCGAGGTGCCGCAGCGCAAGGGTGACCCGATCGTTGTGTCCCAAGACGAAGGCGTCCGAGCCGACACCACGGCCGAGAGCCTGAGCAAGCTCCGCCCCGCCTTCGACAAGGCCGGCACCATCACGGCTGGCAACGCCAGCCAGATCTCCGATGCGGGCGCGGCCCTCATCGTGATGTCGAAGGCCAAGGCCGAGGCTCTGGGCGTGACGCCCTTGGCGGAGATCGTCGGCTATGGCCAGGTGGCCGGCCCCGATGCCTCGCTGCTGCACCAGCCGTCTAACGCCATCGAGGCCGCTCTGGCCCGCGCTGGCAGGTCGGTCTCAGACGTAGACCTCTTCGAGCTCAACGAAGCCTTCGCCGCGGTAGGCATTGCCTCCATGCGTGATCTGGGCATCACCGACGAGATCTCCAACGTGAACGGTGGAGCCATCTCCATCGGTCATCCGCTCGGCATGTCGGGCGCCAGGGTGACGCTCACCCTGGCTCTCGAGCTTGCTCGCCGCGGTGGCGGCCTCGGTGCTGCGGCCCTGTGCGGCGGCGGCGGCCAGGGCGATGCCATCCTCCTGCAGGTGGCCGGCTGATCCAGCCAGAACGCTGAAACGGCGTTGATCCTCCATCACATTGTTGGAGGGTCAACGTCGTTTCTTCTTTTTGAGATTCTTTTGGCTTTTGAGGTTTGCCGCCCGAAGGCGGGGGTAGAAGAACCGGTGGCATCGGCACTATCCGATGTTCGAAGTTCCCCCACCCAAGATCTCCGCCGGGTATCCCTCCCCCCCGACACCCGGTGGAAAGCCCGGAGCGCTGTCCTCACGGACAGCGCTCCGGTTGTTTTTGGGCAAACCCAGCCGTGGTGGGATCAGCCGGTAACGACTCGGCGGCCTTCGAGGGCCCGGCCGAGGGTGAGTTCATCGGCATACTCCAGATCTCCGCCCACCGGCAGGCCGCTGGCGATGCGGGTCACGGTGATGCCAAGGGGGGTGAGCAACCGGCCCAGATACATGGCCGTAGCTTCACCCTCGATGTTGGGGTTGGTGCACAAGATGACTTCGGTGACACCCTCGGGGTCGAGGCGGGTCAACAGTTCCTTCACCCGGAGTTGGTCGGGGCCGATGCCCTCGATGGGGCTGATCGCTCCCTGGAGCACGTGATAGCGGCCCTTGTACTCGCCGGTCTTCTCCACGGCCACGAGGTCTTTGGGTTCTTCGACCACGCACAGCAGGTTGCCGTCTCGCCGTTCATCGGCACAGATGCCACACAGTTCGCCCTCGGAGAGGTTGAAGCAGCGTGTGCACCACGCCACCTTCTCCTTGGCGGTGACGATCGACCGGGCCAGCCGGTTGGCATCTTCCACCGGCAGCTTCAGCAGGTGGAAGGCGATGCGCTGAGCCGACTTGGGGCCGACCCCGGGGAGGCGGCCGAGCTCGTCGATCAGGTCCTGGACGGCGTTGGCGTAGGCACCGGCCACGTCAAACCTCCATAGGTCGACGTGCGCTGTCGTGCCCGTCAGCCACCGGGTGAGGGGCGGGTCGGTCAGCCACCGAACAAACCGTCGAGCCCAAGGCTGGACATGTCGACAGCATTGGCCTGGAGCCCGTTGACCTGGCTGATGGCATCGTGGAGAGCAGCCAGGACGAGGTCTTGAAGCATCTCGACGTCGGCAGGGTCGACCGCCGACGGGTCGATGACCACCGACTGAAACTCGAAGCCGCCGCTGACGTTGATGCGGACCGCTCCCCCGCCAGCCATGCCCTCCACGACCTGGTTGGCCATCTCCTGTTGGGCGGCGAGCATCTGGGACTGCATGGCTCCGGCCTGCTCCATGAGGGCGCCGAAGTCGAGACCGCCATCGGCGGCCAGCAGCGCTTCGATGCCCTCGGGGTTCGACGGCATGCCAGCCAACTCGACGCCATCGTCGGGGAGGCCGCTGCTGGGCGGCACCGAGAACTCGTGAGTGGGGTCGAAGTCTGGTTCGTTATCGGTCATCAGGGGCTCCTTGAGATGGGGAAGACGGTTGCGAGCCTACGGACCCGGCGACGTCGGTGACGGTCAGCGAGGCGCGGGTGCTGGGGCCGGAGTTCAGTCCGAGGCTCCGTCGATGAGCTCGGCGCCAGGGAAGGCATCGGTGAGGGCATCGAGACCACCGGTGGGACCGTCGGGGGCGTTCTCGAGTTCGTGCACTTCGGTGCTGCCGAGGTCGAAGTCTTCCTCGGGTTCGGGCGACGGCCGTCCGGCTGACGCCGCACCCGACGAAGCTCCACCACCATCGCCGTGGCCGTCGGCTTCGACGATCAGTTCGAGTCGGACTGGGGCCCCGAGCTTGGCGGTGGCCACCGCTTCCACGTCGACCCGCTTCTGTTCGCACTTCTGGCGGTGAACGTCGTTGGGTAGCCCCAACACGGCCACGCCATCGCCTACCGACACGATCCGGCCGATGGAGTACATGGCTTTGGTCATGCCCCCGAGCGAAGGCAGCACGTCGTCGTTCCACACGGTGCTGAACCGACCGAGGTCGAGTGGACCGGTCGGAGCGGCCGGAGCGGCCGAGGGGGCCGGTGCGG
>JBDTBS010000233.1:0-7657 GCA_039924035.1 Aquihabitans sp.
GCTGTCGAAGCTCGGTCCGAAGCCACCGCAACCGAGGGCTAGCCGCCCGGGTCGGCCTGGCAACGCCCGGTCGGTCGGACCGACGGTGGTCAGGTTCCGGCGGGTTCGGTCACGAAGTCGATCAACTGCTCGACAGCGCCGATCAGCGGCGGCTCGAGATCGGTCCAGGTGTTGACCCTCCCGAGCAGGTGACGCCAGTAGCGGCCTGGTTCGGCTTCGACCCGCAACCGGGCCAAGGTCCCCGTCTTCCAATCCTCACCCTTCGGTACGTCGGGCCACGCCGCGATCCCTGCCACTGACGGCTTCACCGCCTGCCAGATGTCGATGAAGGGATGGCCACAGATCAACACGTCGGGATGGTTCACGGTGGCGGCCAGGCGGGTTTCCTTCGACCCGTCGACGAGATGGTCGAGCAGGATTCCGAGGCGACGGCCCGGCTTCGGGGCGAAGGAACGAACGATCTGATCCAGGTGGTCGGCTCCATCGAGACGTTCCACCACCACCCCCTCCACCCGGAGGTCGTCGCCCCACACCTTCTCCACCAGTTCGGCGTCGTGGATGCCCTCCACCAGAATCCGGCTGGCCTTGGCCACCTGGGCGGCCGCTCTCGGCACGGCGATGGAACCCGACGCGGTGCGAGTCGGTGCGGCTTCGGGGCTGCCCGGCGCCGGACCCCGAGGTTCCACCAGGGTCACCACCTGGCCGTCCACCTCGAAGCCCCCGGTCTGAAGCCGCATGCGGTGCTCGTAGCCGTGGCGGTCCCGGACCTGCAAGATCCCGTTGACCAACCCGATCACCACCCCGGAGATGGGCGTGCCCCGCTGCTTGACCACCAGTCCGGCCCGGGCGGCCACCACCGGGTACTTCAGGCGGGGGTTCTTCGGCCCATCGAGGTCGATCGGGTCGCCGATGCCCGAACGGACGCGACGCGGGGGAGGAGTTGCCATCGACGCCAGATTAGAGGCCTCGGCTACGGCGCCGGTCACGACCTTCGCCCGTGTCGGCGGTGCATCGCCGACACGGACGGGGCCTCGGCTCGGGCGGGTGCGTAGCCTTGACCTCATGTCCCCCCGTGCCTGGTCGGTCGCCCCCTCTGGTCCTCTCCGTGGCGACGTCTTCGTCCGCGGATCGAAGAACGCCGTCACCAAACACATGGTGGCTGCCGTGCTGGGCGAAGGGCCCAGCACCATTCGGCGGGTCCCCGAGGTCGGCGACGTCAAGATAACCGCCGACATCCTGCGTTCCCTCGGGGTGAGCGTCGAACACGACGAAGCAGCCGGCGAGATCACCGTCGAGCCCCATGGTGGAGTGACCACCGACGTGCCCCTGTCGTTCTCGGGGCTCAACCGCATCCCGATTCTTTTGCTCGGTCCACTGCTGCACCGCACCGGTGAGGCGTTCGTCCCCCTGGTGGGTGGCGACCCGATCGGCCAGCGTCCCATCGACTTCCACATCCAGGCCCTGCGAGCCCTTGGGGCCGAGGTCGAGGTGCGCGACGACGGGATCGCGGCCAAGGCCACCCGTCTGAGGGGAGCCAAGATCGAACTGCCCTATCCGAGCGTGGGCGCCACCGAGACGGTGCTACTCACCGCCGTGTTGGCCGAAGGGCGCACCGTGCTGCGCAATGCCGCCACCGAACCCGAGGTCATCGAACTAGCTCTGTTCCTGCAGCGCATGGGAGCTCGTATCGAACTGTCACCGGGCCGCAAGATCACCATCGACGGGGTCGATTCGCTCCGGGGTGCAGCCACCACGTTGGCCGGCGACCGCAACGAGGCGTTCAGCTACTTGGTGGCCGGGCTGGTCACCGGCGGTGAAGTTCGGGTGCACCACTGCCCCCAGGACCGCCTGGTCACGGCCATAACCACTCTCCATCGCATGGGAGCCGAGTTCAACATCACCGACGACTTCATCCAGGCCTCGGCCCCCCATGGCCTCCGGCCGGCAGCCGTGCAGACCGACACCCACCCTGGGTTCATGACCGACTGGCAGACGCCCCTGGTGGTGCTGTTCACCCAGGCCGACGGAATGTCAGTGCTCCACGAGACCGTCTACGAGGATCGACTCGTATACGTGCCGGCCCTGAAGCAGATGGGGGCAGAGATCGAGTTGTTCTCGTCGTGCCTCGGCGGCGAATCTTGTCGCTTCCACGACACCAATGCCCTGCACTCAGCAGTGGTGAAGGGCGTGTCCAAGCTGCGTGGCGCCGAGGTGGAGGTTCCCGACGTGCGGGCCGGGTTCTCGTCGGTGATCGCCGCGGCCATCGCCGACGGGCCCTCGGTCATCAGCGGCATCCACCACTTGGAGCGGGGCTACCACCGCCCGGCCGAGCAGTTCGCGGCCCTGGGTCTGCCCATCACTCCCGTCGACTGACTTCCAGCTCTCCGAGCACCAGTTGATCTAACAGCCTGGGACCTGATGGTCAGGGCCCGACAGCCACACCCAACTCGGTGGTGCAGGTCGGGTCGGCCCCTTCTGGGATACGTCCCCCGCATGTATTACCGATCTTCTCTTCGGCCGAATCACCGTCGGTGACCAAGTAGAGCAGGTCGCACGCGTACATCGAACTGCCGGACTCGCAGTCGGCCACCAGCTTCGACAGGGCGCTGCCTTCCGGAGCGGCGGTGCCGTCAGCGGTCAGCTCCAGACCTGGCGTGCAGAATGACAAGCCGTCGCCCCGGCCCCCGCAGGTGTTGCCGACCTCTTCGTACTCGGTGTCTGGTTCAGAGACCAGGTAGAGGAAGTCACAGGCTTCGTCGTAGCCGGTCTGGCAATCTTCGAAGAATGCCTCGAGGTACTCGTCTTCCCGCGGGAACTCGGGGTCGGTGGTGGTGCCCGGTGTCGTCGTCGTGGTCGTGGTAGCCGGGACGGACGTGGTTGTGGTCACGGAAACAGCCGTGGTGGAAGACTTGTCGGCTGACCCGTTGGTGCCACTCGTCGAGCAACCCGCAGCCGCCAAGGCCACCAGAGCCAGTGCCGACAAGAGGTAGGAACGGGCCGGGAAACGACGATGGCGCATCGAAGAAGCCTGGGCGCAAGCGATCTCCAGCTGGCCGGTCCCATCCGAGGTGTCAGCCCGCCCGTCCGGTGGCACCTCGTCGGGTTCGCGGTGCCACCACTACCGTGATCCGGCCATGATCCTGCTCGATGCCACCGGCCTGTCCGCCTCCCGCCCGGGCCGTCAACTGTTCGACGACGTGTCCCTCACGATGTCCACGGGCGACCGCCTGGCGATCGTCGGCATCAACGGCACTGGCAAGTCGACCTTGCTGCGGGTGCTGGCCGGACGCGACGAACCCGAGACGGGAACGGTGCGCCGGGGACGAGGTACCCGGGTGGTCATGCTGGACCAGAGCGACGATCTGCCGAAAGGCACTGTGCGCGAGGCCGTGGCCCCGGGCGGCGACCCGGACCGGGCCTGGGAGGTCGACGCGGTCCTGGACCGGCTGGGGATCGCTGAGCTGACCGATCGGGCCACCGACAAGCTGTCAGGTGGCCAGTCCAAGCGGGTAGCGCTGGCCCGTGTGCTGGTCGAGCTCGGCCCGGGAGGCGGACCCGACGACGACTCCGTGCTGCTGATCCTCGATGAGCCCACCAACCACCTCGACATCGATGCCATTGCCTGGCTCGAAGACCGGCTGGCCGCCCACCGCGGCGGTCTCCTACTGGTCACCCACGACCGCCACGTGCTCGACCGTCTCACCAACCGCATGTTGGAGATGGACCGAGGCAAGACCTACATCCACGAAGGTGGCTACGCCTCCTTCCTGGAGTCGAAAGACGTCCGTGAGGGGCAGGCCGCCACCGCAGAATCCGTGCGTCGCAACCTGGCCAAGAAGGAGCTGGCCTGGCTGCGCCGAGGGGCCCCGGCCCGCACGGCCAAGCCGAAGGCCCGCATCGAGTCGGCCACGGCCCTCGTCACCGGAAAGGCCGATGCTCCGGCCCGAAGGGGAGAGCTACCTCTCCACATGGAGACCCCCCGCCTCGGCGATCAGGTGATCGAACTGCACGGCATCGGTCACCGTTTCGACGACGAACACCCGTGGTTGTTCCGGGGGGTCGACCTCATGCTCGACCCACGCGAGCGGCTCGGGGTGGTCGGCCCCAACGGGGCAGGCAAGACGACGCTCCTGCAGATCATGGCCGGACGTTTGCAGGCCGCCGAAGGCCGTCGGGTGGTCGGCTCCACCGTCGAGCTCGCCATCTGGGACCAGCTGGGCGTCGACCTCGACCCGACCGTGCGGGTTCGTGATGCGATCGCCGGACCCGGTGGTAAACCCGACTGGTCCGATGCCGCTCTGTTGGAGCGGTTCTGGTTCGACGGCGATGCGCAGTGGGCCCCCATCGGGACACTGTCGGGTGGGGAACGACGTCGCCTCCAGTTGCTGTTGACCCTGACTCGCCGGCCCAACGTGCTGATGCTCGACGAACCCACCAACGACCTCGACCTCGATTCGTTGCGGGCCCTCGAAGACTTCCTCGACGAGTGGCCGGGTGCCCTGGTGGTGGTCAGCCACGACCGGGCTTTCCTCGAACGGACCGTGGCCGACGTGATCGTCATCGATGCCGACCACGATGCCGAGCGGGTACCCGGCGGCTACGCGGCATGGGAGAACGCTCGCCGCAAGAATCGGGCTGCCGGATCCCAGTCAACGGCCAAGGTGTCCCGTCGCCCCGCCAAGGCATCCAAGGGATCCAAGGCCGCCAAGGCGGCGAAGACGGGTGGTAGTGGCACGGCCGCTGGTCCCTCGGCCAAAGCGGCGCCAACCCGTGCTCCGGTCGAGCCCGCGGCTGCCGGATCGAAGGGACGATCGCCCAGCACGTTGCGCCACCTCATGAAGGACACCGAGAAGGAGATGGTCAAGCTCGGTCGGAGGCGGGACCGGGCCGCCGAGGCCCTGGCGCTGGTGGACCCCGCTGACCATCAGGCACTGGCCGCCGCGGGCCAGACCTTGGCCGATGCCGAAGCTGCCCTAGATCACGCCGAGGAGCGTTGGCTGTCGCTCGGTGAAGAAGCCGGCACCTGACAGCCACGAGCGGGAACGGGTCACCACCGGGAACGCGACTCCTCGGCAAAGCCCGGTAGGGCCTCCACGCGATGGATGGTTCCATCGTCGGCGGTGACCATGCCCGCCCATGTGCCGAAGACCTGGTGGACCTCGCTACCGAGGACGACGGCCTCCACCTTGGTGTGGCGATCGTGCTTCGGTGACAGGGTCACGTCGAGTGATCCGTCGGGATGGCGGACTCGCCATGGCCGCAGCGGGTGGTCCCAGTCGTAGTCCCAGACGAGCTCATCACCGATCTTGGTGAGGCGACCATCGACGATGACACCGTTCTCGGTGAATCCCGTGCCCTCGGTCCACTTGGCTCCGAACTGCAGCCCGATGATGGTGCCGTCGGAGGCGCGACCGGCTCCCCCGCCCCAGTTCCAGCGAGTGGAGTAGGGCCAGCGGCCCCGGCCGACGTCGAGTACGCCCCAAGCCTCGTTGCCGTCGGGTTCGGCTTTGCCGTGAGTCCCGAACGTCCGCTCGGTATCACCTACCCGCACCACGCCCCGGGCCGGTCGGGCCTGGTGCTTGGAGGTGTATTGGAACTTTCGGTCGTCCCAAGGGATCACCACGTTGAGCGATTCGTGGCCCTCGGGTAGATCCACCCGGGCATCCAGCGTGCCGAGGGAGCCATCGGACTCGGTCCAACGAGCGGTGAAGGTGGTTCCGTCGGTACCGTCGATGGTCTCGTCGACCAGGTCCACGTCGAGCGACTTCGACCTGAAGGTCAACGGCTCGCTACCGGGGTGGTCCGGCAACGACAGCCCCCGTCCCCCGGGGACCGACACGGTGCGGCCGCCCGTGACCCCCGTGTTCAGATCGGCCCACCACATCGCCACGTTGCCGAGGTAGCCGACATCGCCGTAGGTGATGGCCACGGCCAGATCCTCCGACACGATGGCCCAGTAGTCCCATCGCTTCGTCCGCACCCGTCGTCCAGTGAGGTTGGCGGTTAGCAACGGTACCCGGGACCATCCCCGGGCCGCCGGGTTGAGGGTGCGGCCATCGGCCAGGCAGAGGTTCACCGGAGCGGTGACCTCGATCTCGTGCGTGGTCATACCGCCAGTCAAGCAGCCCGGGCGGAGCGGGCTGACCAGTCGAAAGCCGCCTCACCTGACCGTAGGCGGACCCGCCGGAAGGCGGATTGAGGCTCTAACCTGCGGAAGCGGTCCGCGCCCGACCTGTATTCGGCCGCAGCGGGAACCGCGTTCCCCTTCCCTCTTAGCTACGGAGGCCCCTGTGCCGCTTAAGTCCAACGTTGACGTCGCCCCTGCCCAAGGCAAGCTGGGCATCCTGCTGCCCGGAATGGGCGCAGTCGGCACTACCTTCATCGCCGGCGTCCTGGCCATCCGCAAAGGCCTGGCCAAGCCCATCGGGTCGCTGACCCAGATGGGCACCATCCGCCTCGGGCCCCGCACCGACAACAACGTTCCGCTGATCAAGGACTACGTGCCGCTAGCCGGGCTGGAAGACATCGTCTTCGGTGGCTGGGACGTCTACGAAGACGATGCCTATGTGGCTGCCAGCCGGGCCGGCGTGCTCGACAACCACCTACTCGAGCAACTCGGTGAGGAACTTCGGGCCATCAAGCCCATGACGGCCGTGTTTGAACAGTCTTTCGTGAAGAACCTCCACGGTGACCACGTGAAGACCGAGACCAACAAGTGGGAGCAGGCCGAGGCCCTCAACGCCGACATCGACCGGTTCGTGGAACAGAACGGCTGCGACCGGGTAGTTGCCGTGTGGTGTGGCTCCACCGAGGCATACCGCGAGCCCACTGAGGTCCACGAGACCGTCGAGGCCTTCGAGCAGGGACTGCGTGACTCCAGCCCCGACATCGCCCCCAGTCAGATCTACGCCTATGCCTGTCTCAAGCGGGGCATTCCGTATGCCAACGGCGCCCCCAACCTCAACCTCGATACCCCGGCGTTGATCGAGTTGGCCCGCCGCAACAACGTGCCCATCACCGGCAAGGACTTCAAGACGGGCCAGACCCTGATCAAGACCATCATGGCGCCTGGCCTCAAGGCCCGGATGCTCGGTGTGGATGGCTGGTACTCCACCAACATCCTCGGTAACCGCGACGGCGAGATCCTCCAAGACCCGGAATCGTTCAAGGCCAAGGAAGTCACGAAGCTCGGCGTGCTCGACACGATTTTCGAACCGGAGCGCAACCCCGACCTCTACGGCGATATCCACCACGTGGTGAAGATCAACTACTACCGCCCCCGCGGAGACAACAAGGAGGGCTGGGACAACATCGACATCTTCGGATGGCTCAACTACAAGATGCAGATCAAGATCGACTTCTTGTGCCGAGATTCCATCCTGGCCGCCCCTCTGGTGCTCGACCTGGCCCTGTTCCTCGATCTGGCCAAGCGAGCCGAGATGACGGGCGTACAGGAATGGCTGAGCTTCTACTGGAAGAGCCCGCAGCCGGTGAAGGAAGGCGTGTACCCCGAGCACGACATCTTCATCCAGCTCACGAAGTTGAAGAACACGCTGCGCCACATCATGGGTGATGAGGTCATCACCCACGTAGGAGCCGAGTACTACGACTGACCCCCAACCAAGACCATCGAAATGGCGTAGATCTTGGTTGCACA
>JBDTBS010000234.1:0-10837 GCA_039924035.1 Aquihabitans sp.
CCTGTCCATCGACGACTTCTGGCACCGCAAATACGGTGAAGACGAAGACGGCCGTCTCGTACGGCTGGCCAATGCCGAAGACCTCATCCAGAAGTCTGATGGCACCGGCGTCCACCTTCCGTCGCCGTCGTACTGGCCGATCGTGTTGGCCTTTGGCCTCCCATGGATCGCCTACGGCCTGATCTACAACCGCCTGATCATCATCATCGGTGTGATCATCGTTGTTGGAGCCATGTTCGGTTGGGTCATGGAACCCGAGTCCGCCCCCGGCGGCCACGACGAGGACCGAGGGGAACCGGAGACGGCCCCCACCGGCGACACCGACGTGGCGGCAACAGTGGTTGCCACCGAAACCACCCCCGAGGCTGCTGATGCCGCCGCAGATGAAGCCCAGGTGCCTGAGGAGGTGTCGGCCCCGTGACCGATCTGGCCGCGACGCAGACCATTGACCCCGAACACGGTCATCTGACCAGCACCGGTGTCTCCAACGAAAAGTTGGCGATGTGGGTGTTCCTGGCATCAGAGTGCCTCCTGTTCGGCGGACTCATCTCCACCTTCGTCCTCTACCGCAGCAAGGTGCTCCCGTCGGTCCCCGGCGGCGAAGCACTACCTCTGCACGAGTCGTTCGACATCCCGTTCACCTCGGTGTCATCGTTCGTGCTCCTCATGAGCTCCATGTCCATGGTGCTGGCCGTATCGGCCATCCAACGTGGCGATCATCGGGGGCTTCGCAGCTGGCTGGCCGTCACCGCCCTGTTGGGCACGGTGTTCATCTCCGGCCAGTTCTACGAGTTCTACGAATTCGTCACGGTCAAGGGCTTTGGCCTCACCCACAGCCCGGCCTGGTCGGCGTTCTACGTCCTCACCGGTTTCCACGGCGCCCACGTCACCATCGGCATCGTGATGCTGATGGGTACGTTCCTGCTGTCGCTGCGGGGTCGCATCCCCCAGGAGCGAGCAGAAGCGGTCGAGATCGTGGGCCTCTACTGGCACTTCGTCGACGTGGTGTGGATCATCGTGTTCACCGTCGTCTACCTCATCAAGTAAGGGACCTGGATCATGAGCGACGCATCAGCGACACTGGAATCCACTGGCCACACCGGCACCGGAACGGGCAAGGGACAGTCCCACCCCACCGACAAGATGTTCGTCCAGGTGGCCATTGCCCTTGGCGTGATCACCGCGGTCGAGGTGGCATGGTCCTACCTGCCATGGGGCGATGCCACTGGGCTCATGGCCTTTGCCGAAGTTGGTGGCCTGCTCTTCATGATGGCCATCAAGTTCGTGGTGGTGGCCAGCCGCTTCATGCACCTCAAGTTCGACCAGGGCGTGCTGAGCCGCCTGTTCTACTTCGGACTGCTGCTCGCGATTCTGGTCTACGTGGCGACGCTCACAACCTTTGAGATGTGGAGCCCCGGATCTTCGGGATTCACTCCCAGCACGCCTTTCCCGCACGTCTGACCAACGTGACATGACTGCCATCGAGATGGCGCAGCGTTCTGTCTTCATCGACGGAACACTGCGCCATCTCGTCATTTTTGAGACGACGAGGGCGATCTAGAGGAGTGTGAAGTCGCAGCGACGAACCCGTTTGGCCCTGACCTTGGCCGCCATTGGCGCAGTGGTGGCCCTGGTCACGGCGTGCCAACCCACGGCGGTGGTGGGTAAGGCCAGCTTGCGCCAGCCGGCCAACATCCCCCGGGTCTGGGACAACTCCGACCCAGCCGTCCTGACCGCCGGAGCAAAGACCTACCTGTACGGGTCGACCAACAACAAGAAGGTCCCCGTACGCCAAATCACCTACTTCACGGGGAACCTGGAGGAAAGCCGCATCCACTGGGGTCGCTATCCCCGCGACGCCATGCCCACCAAGCCGGCCTGGGTCAACGGTACCCGTCACGGTGGAACCTGGCAGATCTGGGCGCCCAGTGTCACCCAGATCGGGAACCGGTATGTCATGTACTTCAGCAGCAACCGTTCCGGGGCCCGGGATCTCCACAATGATCAGTGCATCGGCATGGCCACGTCGTCCAGCCCGGCCGGTCCGTTCGCCCCCGGTTCCTCGCCGATCTACTGCGGTCTCAAATCAGAGCCCGGGTCCAACACGTGGGGCCGAGGCGCTCTAGACCCCGAGGTCTTCAAGGCCCCCACCGGGCGTTTGTTCCTCCTGGTCAGCCTCAGCCGCACCAAGGGCAATGTCGGCGTGATCCCGCTGACGAATACCGGGACCAACCCGGGGGGCATCAACGCCGCACCCAAGATCCTGGTGAGCCAGTCGCAGTCGTTCCGCAACGGGGTCTTCTTGGAGAACCCGACGATGCACCACGACCCTGCCACCAATACCTATCTGCTCTTCTATTCGGCCGGTGACTGGCGTACTGGCAGCTATGCCACCGGATTCGCTCGCTGCGATACGCCCCAAGGCCCGTGTGCGGTCGACAAGCGGGGTGCCTTCCTGCAGTCGGGTAGCGGACGCAGCGGTCCCGGCGGTATGACGGTGTTCACCGACCCCGGCGGCACCCTGCGGGTGGCCTACGCCAGCTGGCAGGCCGGCCACGAGAGCCCCCGGACGAACCCCGGCGGCAAGTACAGCCGACAAACCCACTTTGCCAACCTCATCATTTCCAAGGACTCGGTCCAGCAAAACCAGACCATCCGCCTGGGCTGAAGCCCAAGCCCAAGCCCAAGTCCAATAGCCCGAAATTGCTATGTATTCGTCGTCAGACGACGAATACGTAGGCAATTCCGATGGTTTCGCGCCGCCACACCATTGCGATGCTTTCGGGGTTGGTCACTCCCAGCGGAAGGTGCGGCGGGCGGCCAGGGGAGCGGCGATGGCCCAGGTGACCAGCACTATCCAGGCCGTGGCCCGGATCTGCCCAGAGCCGAGCGACCCGTGGACGATCTCCACCAGAGCGCTGCTCGGAAGCAACCGAGAGAAGGCCTCCAGACCGGCTGGAAGCTGGTCGAGAGGGAACATGATCCCGCTCAACAGCAACATGAACAGGTAGACCCCGTTGGCTGCAGCCAGGGTGGTCAATGCCGGTAGAGAACCGGCCATGAGCAGGCCCAGGCCGGCGAAGGCCACTGTCCCGAGCACCAGCCCAGCTACCAAGGTCCAGACGTTGGGCCCTGAGAACCGGAACCCGATGATCAGGCCTTGGACCAACAGCACCGTGATCTGCATCACCTCGATGAGCATGATCGACGTGGTCTTGGCCACCAGGAGTTGTCCCCGTGACAGCGGGGTGGCTCCAAGACGCTTGAGCACGCCCATCTGACGTTCGAACCCGGTGGCGATGGCCGTCGACACGAAGGCCGTGGACATCACGGCCAGGGCCAGGACACCAGGGAAGAGGAAATCGACGGCATCGCCACCGCCGGTGGGCAGAACATCGACGAACGAGAAGAACCCCAAGATGACCATGGGGATGGCAAAGGTGAGCAGGACCGACTCGCCCCGCCGCAACGTGAGGCGGGCCTCCATGCGGGTCTGGGCCCGCCAGATGGCCATAGCGGGGGCGGGACGTGAGGCCCGGGAGGTACTCGTCATCGTTCGCCCCGTCCGGCGCGGCCGGCCCGCCGTCGGGCCCGTTCTCGATCGGCCTCATCGCCAAGGTCGACGCGCACCGTGGGCACCTCGCCGGTGATCTGGGTCATGCGCAGGAAGACGTCTTCCAGGCTCTGGCGGCCGGCTCGCAGGTCGGCCAGCGGTAGGTCGTGTTCGGCCAACCATGCGGTGAGAGCAGCGATGTTGCCGGGTGACGGCTCGACATCGACCACGTACTCGCTGGGGGCTGCTTCGACGACGCCGGCCATGAGCGCCTTCCCGAGGGAGGCCGTGTCGAGACCGGCTGGTGCCCCGAAGCGGATCTCGTGTCCCCCACCGGCCGACATGAGCTCGGAGGGGCTACCACTGACCACCAGATGGCCGTGGTCGATGATCACCACCTGGTCGGCGACCTTCTCGGCCTCGTCGAGGTCGTGGGTGGTGAGAACCACGCACACCCCGTCTCGGGCCAGTTCGCGGACCACCGAACGAATGAGCTGCCGGCCCTGCACGTCGACGCCGGCCGTGGGTTCGTCGAGGAACGCCACCCGCGGTCGACCCACCAGGGCCAGAGCCAACGCCAGCCGCTGCTGCTCGCCGCCCGACAGTTGCCGCCAGGTGGACCGGCGAGCGTGGTTGAGCCCGACTCGCTCCAGCAGTTCGTCGGGGTCTTCGGGGGCGGCGTAGAAGCTGGCGTACAGCTCGAGCATCTCGGCCGGGCGGGCCCCCACGTATACGCCACCGCTCTGCAGCATCACGCCTATCTGGGGCATGAGCGCTTTGTGGTCGGCGATGGGATCGAGGTCGAGTACTCGCACGGTTCCCTCGGAGGGCCGTCTGTACCCCTCGAGCGCCTCCACCGTCGACGTCTTGCCGGCCCCGTTGGGTCCGAGCACGGCCAGCACTTCGCCGGCCTCGGCCGTGAACGACAGCCGGTTGACGGCTCGGGTGCTCCCATACTGAATGGTGAGGTCGCAGACCTCGATAGCGGACATCGGTTGCGACAGTAGTGCCACACCGACTGACACGTTCCTATCGGTGGCGGCCTGACCCGGAGGACGAACTACCGTCGCGACCATGCTGGACATTCGCCGCATCCGCACCGAACCCGACGTCATCCGGGCCGCTCTGGCCCGCCGCGGCCTCGACTCCGGCGAATTGGATCAGGTCGCCGCGCTCGACGAGCGCCAACGACGCATGGTCGGCGAACGTGACTACATCCGCAGCCAGATCAAAGCCCTGTCCAAGCAGGTCGGGGAGCTTCACAAGGCCGGCCAGCCCGAGGCTGCCACCGCCCTCCAGGCCGAGAGCCGCACCCTCGGCGAACGGGAACACGAACTGGCCGAAGAGACCGGCGTGGTGGCCGAAGAGATCCACCAACTGCTGCTTTGCATCCCCAACGTCATCCACCCCGATGCCCCCGACGGACAGTCCGATGCCGACAACCCGGTGTTGCGCATCGACGGTTTCGACCCCGATGGCTATGAGCCTCACCAGCGCATCCCCCACTGGGAGCTCGGCACCACCTACGGGATCCTCGACAACGAACGGGCCGCAAAGATCTCCGGGGCCATGTTCACCATGCAACGCAAGGGCGGAGCCACCCTGGCCCGAGCCTTGCTTCAGTACGGGTTGGACCGCAACGCCGATGAGTTCGAAGAGGTGCGGCCCCCCTCGTTGGTGACCACCGAGACGCTCACTGCAACCGGACAGCTCCCGAAGTTCGCCGACGATGCCTACAACATCGAGCGCGACGGTCTGTGGTGCATCCCCACCGCCGAGGTACCGCTCACATCCATACATCGTGACGAGATCCTCGACAGCGCCGACCTTCCCATGAAGTTCATGGCCGCCACTTCATGCTTCCGCCGGGAAGCAGGATCAGCCGGTCGTGACACCCGGGGCATGCTCCGCACCCATGAGTTCGACAAGGTCGAGATCTTTGCCTACGCCACCCCCGAACAGTCTCCGGACCTGCTCGATGCCATGGTGGCCCGCACCGAAGCAACCCTTGCCGCGCTCGGGTTGGCCCACCGGGTGATCGAGATCTGCACCGGGGACCTCGGTCAGAGCCATCATCGGTCCTTCGACATCGAGGTCTACGCGCCCGGTGCCGACCTATGGCTGGAAGTGTCGTCGGTGTCGTGGTTCAGTGACTACCAGGCCCGGCGGGGCAACATTCGCTATCGCCCCGACACCGGAGGGACAGCCATGGTCCACACCCTCAACGGCTCGGCTCTGGCCGTGCCCCGGGTGTGGGCGGCCATCGTGGAGACCTACCACCGGGCCGACGGGGGCATCGACGTACCCGAGGTCCTCCTGCCCTACTTCAGAGGTCAGACCCGGATCGCGTGACGTTCCACGGCACACGGGCCACACTGGGACCATGTATTCGCCTGACACTGTTACCGAAGCGCTCGTCTATCTGCGTGGTGAGGGCTACACCGCCGACTTCTCTCTGGCCGACGGCCACCTCACTTGCGGAGGCACTGTCCTTTGTTCGGTGGTGGAGGCCGACGTCGACCGGCTCTTCCGCTTCGAAGGCGACAGCGACCCCGGCGACGAGATGGTCGTGTTCGCCTTGGTAGACCTGGCCTCCGGAACCAAAGGCACGTTGGCATCGGCCTTCGGGCCGGCGGCCGATCCTGAGCTGCTCGACCACCTGGTCGGCTTGCACACGCGCAGCCGCAGCGGTATCTCCCGGGATTCCATCGACGAGTGAGCCCCGACATAGGTGGCTTCCGCGAGCAGTACAACATCTCCTCGCTCCGTCGGGCCGACCTGGCCGGAGATCCGGCCACGCAGTTCCAGAGCTGGTGGGACGCGTGGATGGCCACCACCCACTACGACCCGGCGGCCTGTGTGCTGGCCACAGCCGACGCGCAAGGTCGTCCATCGGCTCGCTACGTGCTCTGCCGCCACGTCGATGCCGACGGGTTCGTGATCTACACCAACCTGGAGAGCCACAAGGCCTCCGACATGGCCGCCAACCCCTACGCCGCCCTTGTGTTCGGTTGGTTGGACATGAACCGTCAGGTCCGGGTGGAAGGCCGCGTCGCCGAGGTCGATGACGCGGTGGCCGATGCCTACTGGGTAACCCGGCCCCGGGGTAGTCAGATCGGGGCCTGGGCTTCGGACCAGAGCAAGGTGTTGGTGGATCGAGCCGAACTCGAACGCAACCGCGACGAAGCCATCGAACGATTCGGCGCCGACGAGAGCGACGACCCGATACCGCGGCCGGCGCACTGGAGCGGGCTGAGCATCGCCCTGGACCGGGTGGAGTTCTGGCAGGGCCGACCCGACCGACTCCACGACCGCTTCGAATACCGTCGCCCCCCGGATGGTTCGGACTCTTGGGAGATCAACCGTCTGGCTCCGTGAGCCGTTGCCCACTGCGCCGCTGATCGGTGCCTGGGTCGTTCAGCCCTGATCTCGGTCCCGGGCAGACCGGTCGGCCTGGATCAAGGCCACCAGCACCACCACGGCGATGGCCAGGCCGATGGCCAATGCCACCGTGAGTGGATCGAGTTCGCTGATCCGCTCGGACAGCCGGGACGACCAGTCGGTCATCCAGTCGACAGGTCCCGACCCGGTGACCTCGCCCTGGTGGATCAGTCGCAACTCGTAGACACCCCACCACGCGAGGTAGATGCCCATGAG
This sequence comes from Aquihabitans sp., assembly GCA_039924035.1. Taxonomy (GTDB): domain Bacteria; phylum Actinomycetota; class Acidimicrobiia; order Acidimicrobiales; family Iamiaceae; genus Aquihabitans. The sequence goes on from JBDTBS010000234.1 coordinate 7,211, forward strand.
GACCATGATCGCCCCCGAGACGCGGTGCACGTAGGGCAGGGCCCGTCGCAGCCCGGTGGCCAGTCCCCGTTTTGCCAAGGCCAAGGTGAGGGTGAGCGCGGTGAGCAACATGGCCATGCCGGCCCCATAGGCCACGAAGGTGGCCACCCCACTGCCGTACGACTCCCGGGAGAACGTGGTGACCACCACGGTGGTGAACACCGGGAGGGTGCACGACAGCGAAGCGACCGCGTACGACAGACCGAACAGGAACATCGACCAGAGACCGCGGTTGCGGCCGCCCTTGTCGAGTCGGGGGAGCATCAGCGTTGGCTCCCAACCACGCAAGAAGGCAATGCCGGCCACGGTCAGGGCCACGCCGATGACGACGGTGAACCACGGTGAGATCTGCCCAACGCCGAGCGACGTCCAGGACACCAGCATTCCGGCCACCGCAAACAGCAACAGGAAGCCGGCCGATACCGCACCGGCTACCACGAGGCCCCGCAAGAGGCTGGAACTGGTGGAGCTCTCGTCGTCTCCGGCCTCGGTGCCGAGGAAGTAACCGAGGTAAGCGGGCAGCATGGCGAACCCGCACGGGTTGACGGTGGCCACCATGCCGGTGGTGAACGCGTAGGCGAACTGGGCATCGATCATCGTCGCCGCCCACCCACGGGCATCGGACGGTCGATCAGAGGCCGGCGGCGATCCACTGCTCGATGTCTTCCTGTGATGAGAACGCGCCGAGCTTCGTGGCCAGCAAGGTGCCGTCGGTATCGATCAGCAACGAATAGGGGAGACCGTTTGCCTCGGCGGCCACCAGCATCTCGCCGTCGGTGTCGCGCGCCCACGGATAGGTGATGCCCGTCTGTTCGGCCATGGCCTTTGCATCGGTCAGGTTGTCTTGCACGTTGACGCCGAGCACGTCGATCTGGGGGGTGGTCTTGGCCACTGCCTCCAGCCAGGGCATCTCCTTGATGCACGGGGCGCAACTGCGGGCCCAGAGGTTCACGAGGAGAGGCCGGTCGACCACGTGGTCTTCCAGGGTGGAGGTGTTGCCGTCGGGGTCGATGAGACCGACCGTGAACAGCTGGTCGGGCGTTGTACCGGTGACCGGAGTGAGCTCGGTCTGTCCCACCGGCGCGGCGACATCGGACCCGTCATCGAGGACCAGCGATGCCACCAGAGCGGCGGCCAAGGCGGCCACCAGAGCAGCAGCCACGGCAATGGCGATGGTGCGGGAACCGAGGTTGCGCAACCCGCCAGCTCTCGGCGTGGCATCGGGCTCGTTGGAGTCGCTCATGACCCCCATGACGGTATCGGCATAGATCAGGAGGCCACCCATCGCCCGGTACCCACCCCGTGGGCCCCTCAGGCGGACTGAAGGTGCACGGGTATGGGCACGTCGGGCAAGCGGTCTTCGACCCGGGCCACCTTGGGAGGACGGCCTCGGCGACGTTTCGATGCTCGTATCCGTCCGTTGAGGAAGAGCTGACCGCCCCAGACCCCGAAGGGCTCGCGGCGGGCCATTGCCCCTTCGAGGCATTCGGCCAGGACCGGGCAGTCAGCGCAGAGACGCTTGGCGGCGGCGATGTCCTGCAGCTCATCGGAGAAGAACAGGGCAGTGAGCCCGGCCCCGCCGGTGTTGCAGGAGGCCGCGGCCCACCAGGACCGGTCCTCCACCTCTTCTTGCTCTAGGGATTGGGCAACAGACATCTCGGTTTGTTCCTGTCTTGTTCTGGTGTTGGTTTCAGTCGGGTGGGCGTCTGGTGGTCGAAGACATGGTTCGGGTGAACCTCCAGGGGATGGGGCCTGACCGGTCGTGGTCCGAAAAGGCGAAAGGCCGCCGGGTGAACCCGGCGGCCTTTCGGAGGACTTCTTTCGATCAGGCGTGTGCCTAGCTCGAACCCTCCAAAACCCGACGGGTGCCGTCATTGGACGGCTTCACCACGGTGGTTACGGTCTTCGGGAAATACACCGGCAGATGGTGCTTTGGCGAAGACGACGCAAAGCCGTCGATGGCGGACCAGCGCGAAGAAGGCGCGGCACCGACAGCGGCCATATGGCGCTGGATGTGGTGCGTGGTGCCTGCCATCGAACTACTCCGTATCGGGTTGGGATCGAGCAGCGCCCGTCGGGCGCTCGGTGCATCGCACCACGAACCGCGGGGTTACGTCAACCGATTAAATCGGTGAGGCCGCCCAGGGGCTGGTTCAGGCGTCGGGCGTGGGGGCGGAAGCAGCGCCGGGATCGGCAGCCTCGTCGGCTCCCGATGGGGTGCTGAAAACGTGCTCCCGGTAGAAGCGGAGTTCCTCGATGCTCTCGCGGATGTCGTCGAGGGCCCGGTGGGCGATGCCCTTGCGGACGACGGCAGCCATGGTGGCTGGATACCAGCGCTTGGCCAGTTCCTTGATGGTGGAGACGTCTACCGACCGGTAGTGCAGGTGGTTCTCGATATCGGGCAGGTACTCGACCAAGAAGCGGCGGTCGGTGCCGATGGAGTTGCCGCACAACGGGACGGTTCGGGGTTCGGGCACGTGTTCTTTGATGAACGCCAGCGTGGCGGCCCCTGCTTCTTCGAGGGTGACGGTGGAGGCCGCTATCTCTTCGAACAGCCCCGACGTGGTGTGCATGGCCATAACCACCGGATCCAGGTCGACCAGCAACTCGGGGGCCTGGTGGACCACGAGGTCTGGGCCTTCGGCGACGATCTCGAGTTCGTCGTCGGTGATGACGGTGGCGATCTCCACGATGACGTGGCGGGTCGCGTCTAGGCCGGTCATCTCAAGGTCCATCCAAACGAGCATCTGCCGAGACTACCGCCCTCCTCGTAAGGTCAGAATCGTGCTCCACATCGCCGTTCGACGGCTCGACGCCGATCTCGCCCTTCCCAGCTACGCCCACGTTGGTGATGCTGGTGCCGACCTGGTGGCCCGGGAGGGTGTGACCCTCGCGGCCGCGGGCGGTCGGGCATTGGTCCCGACCGGTGTGGCCATAGCCCTTCCCCGGGGGACCGCCGGGTTCATCCAGCCCCGCAGCGGGTTGGCTCTCAAGCACGGCGTCACCTGTCTCAACACGCCAGGCCTGATCGACTGCGGCTACCGCGATGAACTGAAGGTGCTGTTGGTCAACCTGGATCCCACCGACGAATTCACCGTCGAGCGTGGTGACCGCATCGCCCAACTGGTGATCCAACGGGTCGAAGAAGCCGACTTCATGGTGGTCGACGAGCTCCCCACCTCCGAACGCAACACCGGTGGCTTCGGATCGACGGGGATCCGTTCGCTCTGACCTCGTAGGGCCAGTCGCTCAGTCGGGTCTGTGGACGTCGGCCTCGGCCAGACGGGTCCGCAGCTGCTCGAGGCAGCGTGACAGCAGACGAGAGACGTGCATCTGGGAGATGTCGAGCCGCTCGGCGATCTCGCTCTGGGTCATCTCTTCGTAGAACCGCAGCCGCACCATCAACTGCTCGCGTGGCGGCAGGCTGTCGAGGAGTTCTTCGACGAGCATGCGGTTCTCCACCTTGAACGGACCATCGTCGTCGTAGGCCAGGTGAGCGCCTTCGAACGTGCCCGAGTCGGGGTCGGCCGATGAGCTCTCCAACGGCGCCGACCGGTAAGCCTGCGAGGCCTCCATGGCTTCGAGCAC
>JBDTBS010000235.1:0-13310 GCA_039924035.1 Aquihabitans sp.
CGATGATCAAGGCTCTCGCAGAGGCAGGCATGGACGTAGCCCGCATCGGCCTGGCCCATGGGTCGCTCGACGAAGCCATCGAAAAGTTCCACCGGGTGCGTCGGGTGTCGGAGTTGCTCGGGCGCCCCATCGGCACCCTGATCGACCTGCCCGGCCCCAAGGTCCGCACCGGGAGCATGCCCGAAGAGGGCCTGCCCGTGGCCCAGGGCGAGATCATCCACCTCACCATCGGCAACGAGCCGTCCACGGCCAAGATGATCCACGTCGACCACGAAGGACTGCTGGTCGACCTCCACATCGGTGACCGAGTGGCCTTCGGCGACGGTCTCGTGGTGGCCGAGGTCATCAACCGCAACAACTCCAGCCTCGAGGCCCGCATCACCCACGGTGGCCTGCTCAAGGGTCGGCCCGGTGTGCACATCCCGTCGGACCGGCTGCGCATCCCGTCGCCCACGCCCGAAGACCTCGTCATGCTCGACGCGTTCGTGCAAGAGGGCGCCGACATGATCGCCCTGTCGTTCGTCCGCTCCGCCCACGACATCCGTCGAGTCGGCGTCGAGCCCCACCCCCGCGGTCCCATGATCATCGCCAAGATCGAGACCCGAGCTGCCGTCGAGAACCTCGACAGCATCATCGAAGCCTCCGGCGGCATCATGATCGCCCGTGGCGACCTCGGCGCCGAGATGCCCATCGAAGAGCTCCCTCACCTTCAGAAGCGGATCCTCGAACGCTGCATCACCCTGGGCCGGCCCACCATCACCGCCACCCAGATGCTCGAGTCCATGGTGACCGCCCCGTCGCCGACCAGGGCCGAAGCCTCCGACATCGCCAATGCCGTGTTCGACGGCTCCAGCGCACTGATGCTCTCGGGCGAATCGGCCATCGGCAACGACCCGGTCAACGCGGTGGCCACCATGGCCCGCATCGCGGCCCGGGCCGACGACGAGTTCGACTACGACGCCTGGGGCGTCAAGGTCCACAAGATCGCCTCCACCCTGCAGCCCCACGTCGACGACAACGTCACCCTGTCGATGACCAACGCCGCATGGCGAGCCGCCAACGAGGCCGGCGCCAGCGCCATCATCTGCATCACCCACACCGGGTTCACCGTGCGCTCCATCGCCCGGTTCCGCCCCCAGGCCAAGATCCTCGGGTTCTCCAACAACCCGCAGACCCTCCGCCAGCTCACGCTCAGCTGGGGGGCCATACCCATGACCCTCGACGTCGACCAGCAGGACGAAAAGGCCATCCCGATGGCAATCCAGTCGGCCCTGGATGCCGGTCAGATCCGCCGCGGCGACCTGGTGGCCGTCCTGTCGGGCTCCCGCGAGTACCCCGGCCAGGCCACCGACTCCCTACGCCTCGTCCCCATCAAGTAGCCGTTCGAAACTGCTGAAATGGCGTAGATCCTGGTCGTCCGACGACCAGGATCTACGCCATTTCGCATTGTTGGGGGTGGGGTCGGGTCGGGTCGGCGCTGGTCAGGTGATGACGAAGAGGATGCGGCCTGAGGCCGTCTCGGCGCCGTCTACGGTGGCCCGTCCCCGACCCCAACCGCCCCGGCCACCGAGGCGTTCGATCTCGACATCGAGGTGGATGGTGTCGCCGGGTACCACCTGACGACGGAACCGCACCTCTTCCACCCCACCGAACAGCGGAAGCCGCCCGACGTAATCCGGGTGGGCCAGTACCGCAATGGCCCCGGCTTGGGCCAAGGCCTCCAACTGCAACACGCCAGGTACAACCGGCCGACCTGGAAAGTGCCCGGCCAGCCAGGCCTCGTCGCCCACGATCGTCCAGGTGGCCGACACCGACATGCCCGGCTCCACTGACAACACCCGGTCGACGAATCGGAACGGCGGACGGTGAGGCAGCAGCGAGACGGGATCGTCGTCGGGCAGGTCGACGGGATGGGTCATGCCCCCTCCTACTCCGCTCACCCGCGACTCGTCACACCGCTATCGGCCGGACTCGACCGATCGAACGATGTCATCACCGAGAACGTGACCACTCGAAATCGGGGTGAGAACCGTCGAGGAGACACAGGTTTGATCGACACGCGTGGTTACCCGTGGGGAACTTGCAAGCTACCCACGGGTAGGTGAAACCAATTGCGTCGCGGCCTTGTCAGACGGTTTCGAACGCCATCCGAATTCGCCTCGTCGACCAAGTCGGCGTTCCCACCAAACCCATCCCCCACACCCCATCCCCCACACCCCATCCCCACCGCCCCACCCCCCAGGAGCAACGTGGCTACAGCAATCGTCTTCCCCGGCCAGGGAAGCCAGACCCCCGGCGCGGGTCGACCCTGGCTCGACCACCCGGCCTGGCAGATCGTCGAGCAGGCCGAGGCCGACACCGGCCTTGCGCTCGCCCACCTCCTGCTCGATGCCGACGCCGACGAACTCGCCGATACCCGGTCGTCCCAACTGTCGGTCCTGCTCACCTCGCTGGTGACCTGGGAGGCCGTCCGGCCTACCCTCCCAAGCCACAGCCGAGTCGGTTTCGCCGGCCACTCACTCGGTCAGATCACGGCCCTCATCGCCGCTGGTGTCGTGACCCTGAGCGACGGGCTCCGCCTGGCCGTGGCCCGCGCCGAGGCCTCCGCCACCTGTCAGGCCGCCCACCCCGGAGCGATGTTGGCCCTGCTCGGTGCCGACGAGGCCCAGGCCACCGAAGCCTGCACCGCCGCCCCCAACGCAGCTTGGGTGGCCAACATCAACGGCGCCGGCCAAGTTGTCGTGGGTGGCCGACCCGATGTGCTCGAGGCCGTGGCCGAACGGGCCGAAGCAGTCGGCGTGCGTCGCACCCGGCGCCTGGCCGTCGACGGTGCCTTCCACACCCCACTCATGGCCGAGGCCGCAAACCTGCTGGCCCCCACCCTCGACCAACTCACCTTCGCCGCACCCACCGCCCCGGTGGTGACCAACCACGATGCCCATGCCGTCGACACCGCTGAGGGTTGGCCCAACCGACTCACCGCTCACCTGGTGTCGCCCGTGCGCTGGGCCGACGTGGTGGCCACGCTGGTGGGTCTCGGGGCCGACACGTTCGTCGAGGTCGGACCGGGCACGGTCCTCACCGGGCTCACCAAACGGCTGGCCCCCGCGGCCACCACCCGTGCGGTGTCGACTCCTGCCCACCTACCGGTGGGAGCCACATCGTGAACGTCGTGCACGCCGGTCCTGACGGCGACGACCCTCGCATCGATGTCCGGCTCGTGGTGGCTCAATCATCGGGTCTGTTCGAGCCGGCCCCGCCCAGTGTGGTGACCGTCGAAGGCGAGGTGGTGTTCGTTGGTGCCGTCATCGGCCACGTGGTCGGCGCTGGCCGACGCGTGCCAGTGGTCAGCTTCTGCACCGGGTTCCTCATCCGGGTGATGGTCCAACCCGGCGAACGGGTGCGACCGGGCCAGCCCCTCGTTTGGCTCCACCCGGTGGACCGGCCCGCGACCCACCCCGACCACGCGGCATGACCGTCACCAACCCGACCAATATCTCAACGGTCGACACTGTCGGCCGCGCCGACCTTTCACGCACCACACCGGTGTTCGGGCTGCGCATGCTGGGGCTCGGCTCGTCTGTGCCCGACACTCGGGTGACCAATGCCGACCTGGCCGAGCGACTCGACACCGACGACCAGTGGATCCGGGACCGCACCGGCATCCACGCCCGCCGGGTGGCCGCCATCGGGGAGTCGACGCTCACCCTCGCCGCCGAGGCCGGGCAGCGAGCCATCGCCGACGCCGGGCTGACCGCGGCCGACATCGACCTGGTGGTGGTGGCCACCGCCACCCCGGTATCGCCGTGCCCATCCACCGCCTCTCGCGTGGTGGCCACCCTTGGGCTGGCCTGTGGTGGCTTCGACCTGAACGGGGCCTGCACCGGCTTCGTTCATGCGCTCCACACCGCGGCAGCCCTGCTCGTCGACCCTTCACTGGCCACGATCCTCGTCATCGGCGCCGACCGGTTCACCACCCTGGTCGACCCCGACGACCGGTCGACCGCTGTGCTGTTCGGTGACGGAGCCGGAGCTGTCGTGGTCGGGGCCACTGCCGCCGAAGCAGGCGGGTCCGGGATACTCGGTACCGACGTCGGCGGCGACCACACCGGGGTGGGTGTACTCGAGGTTCCCCCCGGCGACCCATGGGTGGCCATGGACGGGCCCGAACTCTTCCGTCGGGCCACCCGCGGCCTGGTCGCATCGGCCAACCGGGCCCTAGACCGGGCCGGGGCCACCGGGTCCGACGTCGACCTCTACGTGCCCCACCAGGCCAATGCCCGCATCATCGCCGCCACCGCCGACCGGCTCGGTCTCGACCCGGCCACCGTCGTCTACGACCTGGCCGAACGGGCCAACACATCGGCGGCCTCCATCCCTCTCGCGCTCGATGCCGCCCACCAGGCCGGCCGCCTCCAGCCCGGAATGCGGGTGCTCATCAGCGGCATCGGCGCCGGCCTCGGCTGGTCCAGCCTCTACCTGAGGTGGGGCGCATGACCGCCGACGATAAGACCGGGACCGTCGCCCTCGTCACCGGTGCATCGGGCGGTATCGGTTCGGCCATCGCTCTGGCGCTGGCCGCGGCCGGACACACCGTCGCGGTCGGCCACCGCTCCGGCATCGAGGCCGCCGAATCGGTGGCCGCCACCATCGGCGACAACGGCGGACAGGCCATGGCCGTGGCCATCGACGTCACCGATGCTGACGCCGTCGACCGAGCCGTCGCCCAGGTGGAGGAGCAGTTCGGGCGGATCACCGTCCTCGTCAACAATGCCGGCATCACCGCCGACGGGCTGTTCATCCGCATGGACGAAGACCAGTGGCGGGCCCCGCTCGATACCAACCTCGACGGCGCCTACCGGGTGACCCGACGGGTCAGCCCGGGCATGGTCCGCAACCGTTGGGGCCGCATCGTCAACGTCTCGTCGGTGGTGGCCCTCACCGGGTCAGCCGGTCAAGCCAACTACGCCGCGGCCAAGGCCGGTCTCGTAGGCCTCACCCGCTCGCTGGCCCGGGAACTGGCGGCCCGCAACATCACCGTCAACGTGGTGGCCCCCGGTCCCATCGACACCGGCATGCTCGCGGCCACCGGCGACGAACGCGTCGAAGCGCTGGCCGCGGCCGTGCCGGTGGGTCGACTCGGCAAGCCCGAGGAGGTGGCCGCGGCCGTGGCCTACCTGTGCTCGGACGCCGCCGCCTACGTGACCGGCGCCGTCCTGCCCATCGATGGGGGCCTCGGCATGGGCCACTGACCCGTCCCGCCGACGCCGCCCCGTTCCAGACCCACCCGACCAACCCGACCAACCACCAACACCAAGCAACCCAGGAGCAACCCAACATGAACCGCACCCAGATCGTCGATGCCGTCTACGACGCCTGCGTAGAGGTCCTCAAGGTCGACCGCAGCATCCTCACCGAGACCACCTCGTTCGCCGAAGACCTCGATGCCGACAGCCTGGCCCTCGTCGAGGTGGTGATGGAGCTCGAAGAAGCCTTCGACCTGCGCATCCCCGAAGACGAGCTCGAGGGAGTGTCCACTGTCGGGGCCGCCGCCGACATCGTGGCCCGCCACGTCGAAGCGGCCGCCTGACATGGCCGACGTCCACCTCCGCCACGACGGACGACCGAGGGTGGTGATCACCGGGATCGGAGCCGTCACGCCGGCCGGCACGTCGGTGGCCGAAACCGTGGCCACCGTCACCGACGGCCGGTCCTGCGCATCCCCCATCACCACCTGGGACACAGAGGGGCATGCCGTCACCTTCGCCGCACAGGTGGCCGACTTCGACCCCGACCCAATCGTCGGACCCCGCGAGGCTCGACGGGTCGACCGGGTCAGCCAACTGGGGCTGGTGGCCGCCGAAGAAGCACTCAAGCAGGCCGGTCTCACCGCTGATGACGGGCAGCCGGCCGGTGACATCGACCGCAGCCGGGTGGCGGTGGTCGTCGGAACCGGCGTGGGCGGCATCCTCACCCTCGAGGACCAGATCGAGACCCGGGTCACCAAGGGCGTCCACCGGGTCGGGCCGCTGCTGATCCCGATGATGATGTCGAATGCCACCGCCGGGCTCATCGCCCTGCGCCACGGCTTCCACGGGGCCGCGCTCAGCGTGGCCACCGCCTGTGCATCGGGCACCAACAGCATCGGAGAGGCCGCCGACATGATCCGGGCCGGCCGGGTCGACGTGGTGGTAGCCGGCGGTAGCGAAGCCGCCATCACCCCCACGGCCATGGCTGCCTTCGCCCGCATGGCCGCCCTGTCCACCCGCAACGACGACCCCTCCGCGGCCTCCCGCCCCTTCGACCGAGACCGTGACGGGTTCGTGATGGGCGAAGGGGCCGGCATCGTCGTGCTCGAATCAGCCGAGCATGCGGCCCGACGAGGAGCCACCGTGCTCGGCGAGGTGGCGGGCTATGCGTCGACCTGCGATGCCCACCACATCACTGCCCCCCAGCCCGAAGGCGAAGGGGCCATCGCCTCCATGCTCGGGGCCCTGGCCGACGCCAACCTCGACCCCGACCAGATCGGTCACGTCAACGCCCACGGCACCTCCACCCCGCTCAACGATGCCGCCGAATCGGGCGCCACCGTGAAGGTCTTCGGACCCGCCGGTCCGCCCGTCACCTCCACCAAGGGATCGACCGGCCACCTCGTGGGTGCGGCCGGAGCTGTCGAAGCCGTCATCGCTCTACAGGCCGCCACTACCGGCATCATCCCCCCGGTAGCCAACCTGGTCGACCCCGATGTCGACGACCGCCTCGACCTGGTCATGGGCCAGCCCCGATCCGTCGCCGTGGCCCCGGCCCTGTCGAACTCGTTCGGGTTCGGTGGCCACAACGCATCACTGGTGCTGATCCCGGCCGGATGGTCCGCATGACCGGTGCCCGCCGGGTCGGGATCGTCTCGACCCGCCCGTCCATCGGCTGGTCCAGCGCTCCGTGACCGTCTTCGATGCCACGGTCGCCACCCCCATCGGGGCCGACCGACCCGATGCCACCCACGCCGAGCTCTGCGAGATCGACGGCCGGACCGTCAGCTTCTTTCGGGTCGATGGTCGCCGGGCCGACAGCTCGGGGGCGGCCGAAGCCGAAGTGGTCGAACGGGCCCTGGCTCTGGCCGAGGACATCGGCTGCCCGGTGGTGGGCCTGGTCCGGTCGGTGGCCGTCGACATAGACGGGCTCGATGCCCTGGCCGCGTGGGGTCGGGTGGCAGCCCGCACCGTCCGTCTGTCAGGAGTGGTGCCGCTGCTCCTCGGGGTGACCGGCCCCCTCCATGGCAGCCTCACGCCGCTACTCGGGCTCGTAGATCATGTGGTCATCACCGACGATGCCACCGCCTACGTCAACGGCCCCATCCCCGTGCGGGACGTGACCGGGATAGACGTCTCCGCCGAAGAACTGGGTGGAACTCTGGCCCACACCACCAGTTCCGGGCTGGCCGCTCTGGTGGCCACCGACGAGGACGACTGCCTCACCGCCTTGGCCGACCTCTTGGCCCACCTGCCCGACAACTACCTGGACACCCCACCGCGAACCCACACCACCGATCCCCAGACCCGACGCTGCACCCGGGCCGCGGCCGCCGTCCCCGCAGAGCGCACCCAGGCCTACGACGTGCGCACCGTGCTCGAAGACGTCTTCGACGTCGACAGCATCCTCGAGGTCCACGCCCACCACGCCCCCAACATCGTCTGCGCCTACGCCCGACTCGACGGACGGTCGGTGGCCGTCGTGGCCAACCAACCGGCGGTGCGGGCCGGGACCATCGATATCGAGGCCTCCTGCAAAGCCGCCCGCCACGTCCAGGCCGCCGATGCCATGGGCCTGCCCCTGGTCACCTTCGTGGACACCCCCGGCTACGAACCGGGCCGAGACCTCGAATGGCGGGGCATGATCCGCCACGGTGCCAAGCTCGTCCACGCCTACGCGGCAGCCACCGTTCCCCGCCTCGGGGTCATCATGCGCAAGGCCTACGGCGGGGCCTACATCGTCATGGACTCCCGCTCCATGGGCAACGACCTGATGCTGGCTTGGCCCACTGCCGAGGTCGCCGTCATGGGCGCATCCGGTGCCGTGGCCATCCTCAACCGCCGCGACATCGATGAGGCACCAGACCCCGACGCCCGTCGGGCACAGTTGGAGGACGACTACCGGGTGAAGTTCCTGTCGCCACGCATCGCCGCCGAGCGGGGACTCGTGGACCAGGTGATCGATCCCGCCGACACTCGGGCCATCCTGGCCGGTGCCCTGCGCCGGTTCGCCACCAAACGCCCGGCCCTGCCCAACCGGGCCCACGCCAACGAACCTCTCTGACCAACCGATCGAACCCAACGCATCCATTGCGACTGCGATCGACCCACCCATCACCATCTCTGGAGATCCCGTGCTGTTGCAGGACAAGACCGTGCTCGTCACCGGCGTGCTCACCCCGTCGTCGATCGCGTTCACGTGCGCCCGACTGGCCCAGGAACAGGGGGCAAACGTCATCCTCACCTCGTTCGGCCGGGCTCTGTCCACCACCACCCGGGCGGCCCGCCGGCTCCCCCAGCCCGTCGAGGTCCTCGAACTCGACGTCACCGATGCCGAGCACCTGGCTGCCCTCCCCGACCAACTGACGAACCACCTGGGCGAAGACGGCATCCTCCACGGCGTGGTCCACGCCGTCGGGTTCGCCCCCGCCGACTGCCTCGGCCACGACGACGGACTACTCGGAGCCTCGTGGGAAGACGTGGCCACGGCCATCCACGTGTCCACCTACTCGCTGGCCTCGCTCACCCGAACAGTGCGTCCGCTGCTGACCTCCGGATCGTCGATCGTCGGCCTCGACTTCGATGCATCGGTGGCCTGGCCGGCCTACGACTGGATGGGCGTGGCCAAGGCCGGGCTCGAATCGGCATCGCGCTACCTGGCCCGAGACCTCGGCCCCGACGGGATCAGGGTCAACCTGGTGGCCGCCGGTCCCCTACGAACGGTCGCGGCCCGCAGCATCCCCGGCTTCGCTGAGATCGAGGCCGTGTGGACCGACCGGGCACCGCTCGGATGGAGCGTCGACGACCCCGAGCCCGCGGCCCGAGCCGTGGTGGCCCTGCTGTCGGACTGGTTCCCAGCCACCACCGGCGAGATCGTCCACGTCGACGGCGGCGTCCACGCCATGGGCGCCTGAACTGGCGAGCCAACCGAGACGGTCAGACGGTCAGGCCTTCAGGCGTTCAGGGCTCAGGCCTTCAGGCCTTTGGCGTCGGGGAGGGCGTCGTCACCGGGCTTGTGCAGCATCCAAGCCGCCACAACGCCGCCAACGGCACCGAATATGTGACCCTGCCAAGAGATGCCGGGCTTGGGGATCAGTCCCCACAGCACGCTGCCGTAGAGGAACAGCACCACCATTCCGCCCAACAGGTAAAGGATCTTCTTCTCGAAGATGGCCCGGGCCAGCAGGTAGCTGAGGAACCCGAAGACCAGTCCGCTGGCACCGATGTGGGTGCTGCCCGAGGCGCCGGTGAGCCACGTGCCCACCCCGCCCACCACCATGACGACCACCATCACCTGCACGAAGCGTTGGAGTCCGCTAGCCGCGATGAGGAAACCAAGGATGAGCAGCGGAATGGTGTTGCTGATGAGGTGAGGGAAACCGTTGTGCAGGAAAGGCGCGGTGCCGATGCCGATCAGCCCTCGCAGCGAACGGGGTCGGATTCCCCACTGGTCGAGGTTCAGGCCCGGCAGCAGGTCGATCACCTCGAGCACCCACATCACGGCGACCACGAAAACCACCGTCGCGAACGGTCGCATCCAGTCGGGGATGTCCCGGTTGGACATCTTGTCGTCTCCGCTCATGGCCACAGCCTCGCGTATCGGGCTGAGGTGGGGGCATCCATGGTCAACGTTGCACGGTCAGCGGGGGGCCAGATCCCGGATGGCCTGACGCTGATCGATCCCGAACGGCAGCAGGGCCAATGCCGGGGTGGTCACTCCGTTGGCCTGGTAGCGGGCGATGTGCTCACGGCATTCCTCAGGGCTGCCGTGCACGATCAACGTGTCGACCAGTTCGTCGGGGATAGCCGCCAGGGCGGCCTGACGGTCGCCAGCGGCCCACAGGTCCCACATGGGCTGCAACATCTCGGCCCGCCCAAGCCAGCGGTGGAACTCGGCATACACCGGCACGTTGAGATAAGCGGCGATGGCATGGCGACCCATGGCCATCACCGAGTCCCGGTCGGTGGTGGGGGCCACGAAGAGCCGGGCCACCACTTCCTTGTCGGGGCCGCCCTCGTGGACGATAGGGACCACCGTCGACACGTCGTCGGCTCCCAACCAGTTGATGATGGCTCCGTCACCTTCACGTCCGGCCATGCGCAACATGCCCTCGCGCAGGGCAGCCACCAGGATCTTCGGCTGCTCCTCGGGGACGAAAGCCAGCTTGAACCCGTTGACGCTGAAGGTGTCGTAGTCGTGCTTGATCTTCTCGCCGGTGAGCGCCTCACGCAGGAACCGCACCATGTCCCGGGTCTTCTTGTAGGGCTCCTCGAAGGGGATGGAGTTCCACCGCTCCACGATCACGTTCGACGACGTACCGATCCCGAACGCCACCCGACCGGGGGCAGCATCGGCCAACGAAGCCACGCATTGGGCCATGGTGCCCGGACCTCGGGTGAACGATGGCACGATGGCCGAACCGAGGCGCAGGCTCGGAGCCCACGTGGAGGCCAGCACCAGCGGGGTGAACCCGTCGGCCCCGTTGGCCTCGCTCGACCACACGTCGGTGTAGCCGAGGTCCTCCAACTCCACGATCCAGTCCCGCTGTTCGTGCAGCGGGATGCCGTCGAAGGGGATGGTCATCCCGTAGCCCTGATAGGTCATGAGGTCTCCTCGTGGGGGTTGGTGGCCGGTGGCGTAGTGGCAGCGTGCGGCTCTTGGGGCCTGGTGCCCGGCAAGTCCATCGTCCAGTAACGCACGATCGTCGACTGACTGGCCATGGCCATCAGCGTGCCGTCCTCGGCGTACAAGTGCACGGTGCCGTGGCCGAAGCCGTTGGCGATCCCGTCGACCTGAATGTCGAGCAGCACCCACTCGGTGGGCACGATCCGCACCACCCGCAACGTGTTGTCGAGGCTGTTGCCACCAGCGTGGGCGCCGAGGGCCTGGCCGATGCCGAAGGGCACGTAATCGCCGAGCACCGCAAGCATGGCCGCCGACGAATCGAGCAGATCGGGTACCCGAGCCCACATGGCGGAGCGGCCACCAGGGGCCGGGCTGCCATCCATGTCCAACCAGTCACGGGCTGCGGCCAGGCGGATATCGAGCCGAGACATTATCGACTCCTCCCCCGGCAGGCGCATGGGCCGGGGATCGCAGTCCTCGGGGCGGGGCACGTCCATGGGCGGCACCCATGACTGGTCGACGTCGAGATCCCGGCTCCCGAGCGCAGCGTTGACCGTGAAGATCTCCCGGTCGGCAACGCGACCGACGGCCCGGGCCTGGGTGCTCTGATGCCCCGACACCGCGATGGTCACATCGATGTCCACCACCGAACCGGTTTGCGCATACGACAGGTATTGCGCGGTAGCCCACACCGCTGGGCGACCGGTGGTGGCCTCCATCGCCGAGATGGCAGCAGCCAGACCGCACCCACCGAACAGGAAACCGCCGCTGGTCGACAACCCCGGGGTGACCGGGACATACCAGCGGTAGGGGTTGTGGGTGGACTCGAGTCCAAGGAAGTCCCGTATGTGCACTGACCGACCATACGCGACCTGCACTCCGATTCGGGCCGGGTTACCGGCGCACACATCTGAGGTCGGCTCTACGGTGGACTCATGGATCTCGGTCTCACCGGAAAGCGGGCTGCGGTAGCGGCCTCCACGTCAGGTCTCGGCCTAGGAGTAGCGGTGGCCCTGGCCCAGGAAGGGGCACGAGTAGCCATCTGCGGACGCGACCCCGATCGTTTGGCCGATGCCCTCGCCCACCTGAGCGAGCAAGCCCCCGATGCTGACGTGGTCGGCTTCACCGCCGATGTCGGTACTCCCGACGGGGCTGCTGAGTTCGTCCACGCGGCAGCCAAGGCTCTCGACGGACTCGACATCCTGGTCCCCAACGCTGGCGGACCGCCGGCAGGGACGTTCATGTCGACACCGATGACCGCCTACCTCCCGGCGCTGCAGTTGAACCTGCTGTCGACGGTGGCCATGTGCCATGCCGGCATGCCCACGCTGGTGGAAGGCGGCTGGGGGCGGATCGTGGCCATCACGTCACGCACGGTTCGAGAGCCAGCGCCACAGCTCATCTTGTCCAACACCGCCCGCGCCGGGGCCACCGCCTTCTTGAAGACGTTGGCCACCGAGTTCGCACCGCGCGGCGTCACCGTCAACTCGGTACAACCCGGCCTGCACGAGACCCCGCGCCTCACCGAACTGTTCGGCGGAGACCTCACCGAAGCCACCAGCGATATACCCACCGGCCACATCGGACGACCCGAAGACTTCGGCGCCGTGGTGGCCTTCCTGTGCTCAGACCAGGCCCGCTTCATCACCGGTACCAGCGTGCTCGTCGATGGCGGCTCCAACCGCGGACTGTCCTGACACTGCCGGGTCCGCAGGTGAGGTGAAGCTCGTTTCGTCAGGAAAGTGACGGGGACGGTCAGTAGCTTCAGGGCATGTCGATTCGTCACCTCGTCCTGATGCAGTTCCACGAAGGCACCGAGCCGGCCGCCATCCAGGCCCTGGCCGACGGGTTGCGGGCCCTTCCCGACCAGATCCCAGCCATCGCCGACTACAAGGTGGGGCCCGACATCGGCCTAGCCGACGACAACTGGGACTTCGCGGTGAGCGCCGACTTCGAGTCGGTCGACGACTTCCACACCTACCGTTCCCATCCCGACCACGTGGCCGTGATCCGCGAGCTCATCCAGCCCCACGTGGCCAAGCGTCTGGCCGTGCAGTTCGACACGTGAGGACCGTCGATTCAGCGCTATCGGGTGAAGCCGAAGCCTGATCCCAGCAGGGTTGGCTCGGTCCGGGTATGACCGATGACCCCTTGCCGAACAGATCGAACACCTGTACGATGTGGGTATGGGCCGAAGCTCACCAGCTGCAGACCCAGGAATGTCACACCCCCTGAGGAGACTGTGAACATGACACGGCAACTCACCCTCATCGAATCCAAGAGCCGCTGGCACGTGGATGCCGAAACGCGGGAGATCGCCAGGCGTGGCCTGGCCGAGGCCCGAGCGGTCTTGGCTGCGCACCGCCCCGCCGAGTTCCCCGGTCGCGACAACAAGCCTCGCTCCACCGACACTGCGGCCTGACCGGCGAAAGGTA
>JBDTBS010000236.1:0-21009 GCA_039924035.1 Aquihabitans sp.
GGCCGGTTCCGTATTGGTGGGTGGATGCGGGAGCGGTGGCTCAGAACCTGCTGCTGGCGGCCGTCGATGCCGGGCTGGGGGCCTGTCTGTTCGGACTCTTCGATCACGAGGCCGCGGTGGCCGCGGCCTTCGGGGTACCTGACGGCTGGCGGTTGGTGGCCACCGTGGCCATCGGTCACCCGGCACCATCGCCGCCCGGCCGCTCAGCCGTACGTCCCCGGCGTTCGCTCGATGAGGTCCGGCATCGCAACCACTGGTGAGGTCACGGAGTTTCCCACCTCTTGAGCGATGCCGGTGGCAAATGGGTGAGGCGGAGGAGGGCGAACGGCGGCGTTCGAAACAGCGCGCACGCCATCCCTTGGAGAGATGATGGTCATGTGTGGAATCGGGCGTGACGATTCTCACATGACGGTTAGGTTACAAATGCGACGAGTTCGTGTAACAATGATCGCCGTCCAACTGCTGCAGCGTGCATCACCGCCGGCAGTTCCGTCTCCTCGAAGGAGTTCCCCTTGTTCAAGCAACGACGCACGTCTGCCCCGGCGGCAGACCGCCCACCGAGTACCGACGGCGTTCCGTCCCGGCACGCCGTCGGCCGGCCTCTATGGGTCGGCATCGTTGCCTTCGGTGTTCTGGCCGTCGGTTCTCCGATGGTCTCCGCCGAACCAGCGCTGGCCCCCCTCGCAGGCGAGACGGCACGCTCGGTCGTCGCCGCCGAACCGGCCGAGGCCGTGTCTGGCTCCAACGCAGATGGTGCCCAATCCATCTACCGTGTCGCGGTCGTGACCACGGTGGCCGCCGTTAGCCCTGTTGGAGCCGTCGACCTACCCGACCCGACCCCGGCCCCCGCTCCTGAGCCGACCCCGGCCCCCGCTCCTGAGCCAGCCCCTGCTCCGGCTCCTGCGCCCTCGCCTGAGCCAGCCCCAGCCCCAGCTCCAGCCCCTGCCCCCGCGCCCCAGCCGGCTCCGGCCCCAGAGGTATCCAACGGTGGCCCTTGGGATCAGCTCGCTCAATGCGAAGCAGGTGGCAACTGGGCCATCAACACCGGCAACGGTTACTACGGCGGACTCCAGTTCTCGCTCTCGTCCTGGCAGGCCGTCGGTGGCCCGGGCTATCCGCACCAGGCCTCCCGCGAGACCCAGATCGCCATGGGCGAGCGTCTGCGCGCGGCCCAGGGGTGGGGCGCCTGGCCGGCCTGCTCCCGCAAGCTCGGCCTCCGCTAGAGCGATCCCCGCTGCCCCTCTTCGGGCCGCAGCAGCCATCTGAGGTAGGTCCCGTCGCCAACCGACGGGACCTACCGTCGTTTTCGGGTGAGATCGCCGATGGGGAGCAACCACGGGCTGAATTGTCAGCCCACGGCGAAGATTTCTGTGCGACGATGAATGTCTCCCCATCAAAGGAGATCCCCATGCATGTCAGTGTCGTGTTGCAAGACAAGGGCTCCGAGGTGATCACCGTCGGCCCCCAGATGATCTTGGCCGATGTCGTGGCCCTGCTCCACCGGCATCGCATCGGTGCCGTGATCGTGTCATCGGACGGGCAGCACATCGAGGGCGTGCTGACCGAACGGGACGTCATTCGCGTCCTGGCCGACGAAGGACCGTCGGCTCTGCAACGTCCCACTCGCGAGGTGATGACCTCCGAGGTCTTCACCTGTCACCCCGACAGCACCGTGGAAGCACTCATGAGCGTCATGACCGAACGTCGCTTCCGTCACGTTCCCGTCGTGCTCGATGGGGTGCTGGCCGGGGTGGTCAGCATCGGCGACGTGGTCAAGAGTCGGATCTCGATGCTCGAGAACGAGACCCAGGTCCTGCACGAGTACATCCACAACCCGTACTGACCCTGCCCCGCAGCCAGCGCCTCAGCCGTCGCTTTCGCTGGAGAGGGCTCCCCGCCGGAGCTTGCCGATGGCCGTGCGGGGGAGCGAAGTCACCACTTCCAGTTCCCGGGGCGCCGAAAACGCCGGAAGGTGGTCCTTCACGTGTTCCCTGAGTTGATCCAACGTCGGTGGTATCGATGGATCGGTGGCCACGACCGCGGCCACCACCCGAGATCCCCACTCGGCATCGACACGGCCGAAGACCGCGGCCTCGGCCACCAGCGGGTGATCTTCGAGCACGACCTCCACCGGTCGGGGCCACACGTTCTCACCACCGGTGATGATCAGGTCGTCGGCTCGGCCATCGACCATGAGGCGTCGAGCATCCCCGTGGCCAGACCAACGCCCCAGGTCACCGGTATCCAGCCAGCCGTCGGGCCCGGTCACCGGGGTGATCGAGCCGTCGGACCAACGCCGTCCCCGAGCCAGCGTCGGACCGCCGACGCTGATCTGGCCCTCCCCGTCGACCCGGACCTCCACTCCCGGCAGCGGAACGTGGTCATACACGATGCCGCCGCCCGTCTCGGTCAGCCCATAGGTACGGACGACATTTGGAGCCCGGACCGCCGGATCGCCAGATCCCCCCAGCACCACCCAGCGGTATGCAGCACTGTCCGTTCGATCGAGCGCGGTGGGAACCAGCGACGTCAGGGTCGTTCCCAGATGCTCGGGCGCGGTCGTCACCACCTCGGCGTCGAAGCCAGGTAGGACGTCGACAGGCACATCGTCGAGTATCGCTCGGAGCACCACACCCAGACCTCCGATGTGGGCCAGGGGTAGGCAGGCCAACCACCGGTCGCGGTGAGGGTCGACGGTCAGATGGCTATGGACGGCGGTTGCATGCGCAGACAGTCCAGATCGGGTGTGCACCAGCAGCTTCGGGGAGCCCGTGGTCCCGCTGGAGGCGATGACGAGCGCATCGCCGTCATCCAGGAGAGGAGCATCGGGTTGGAAGGCGGTGCCGCTGGGATCTGAGTCGGTGATGATCCGATGGGGACGGGCCAGGTCGAGCAGTGCTTGGCGGGCCGTAGTGGGGAGTCGGCGGTCGACAGGTAGCACCGCATCGCCGTGGTCCCAGGCTCGCCTGAGGGCGGCAACGAACGCGGGGCCGCCAGGAAGGTCGAGCGCGATCAGGCGGTGCACGGGACCAGCGTGGCACGGCCAGTTCCCCGCGGTGGCCCAGCGGCGGCCAGACTCGCAGTCGTGGAGCACCCGTCGTGAACATCTGGGTGGCCGGCGCTCGGCCCAGGACACTCCCGGCGGCCGTCGTTCCCGTGGTGGTGGGCACGGCCTGCGCTGTCGGTCAAGTGCCCGGTGGGCTGATCTGGTGGCGGGCGGTGGCGGCCATGGTGGTTGCCCTGGCGCTCCAAGTGGCCACGAACTATGCCAACGACTACAGCGACGGCATCCGGGGAACCGATGCCGACGACAAGCGGGTGGGACCGGTGCGTCTCGTGGGCCAGGGCCTGGCGGCTCCCTCGTCGGTGAAGCGAGCAGCTATGGCCGCGTTCGGCGTCGCCGGGGTGGTTGGTGCAGCCCTGGCCGTAGCGGTTGGCCCCGAGTTGATCGTGGTGGGTGCCGCAGCCATCGCCGCGGGGTGGTTCTACACCGGTGGGCCCCGTCCCTACGGCTACGCGGGCATGGGGGAGGCGTTCGTGTTCGTGTTCTTCGGTGTGGTGGCCACCGCCGGATCGGCATACGTGCAGACCGGATCGCTGAGCACCCTGGCCCTGGCGGCATCGGTACCGGTCGGTCTCCTGGCCACCGCTTTGCTGGTGATCAACAACCTGCGAGACATCCCCGGCGATACCGAGGTGGGCAAGCGCACCCTGGCCGTCCGCCTCGGTGATATGCGCACCCGCTATCTCTACACGGCTCTCATGGCCCTGCCCTTCGTTTGTGTCCCGTTGGTGGCTGGTCTGGGTGGTCGACCGGGGGGTGCGGCGGCCCTAGCCGCGGTCATCCTGGCCAGCAGGCCGGTCACCAAGGTCTTGAGCGGTGCTCGGGGTCCAGCTCTCGTTGCCGTGCTCGGCGAGACCGGACGGGTCCAGTTGGTCTTCGGGGTGCTCTTCGCCGCCGGGTTGGCCTTCACGGCCTGAGACGGAAGCCGCTGGTCAGGTCAGCGGATCGCCGAGACCGGCCAAGAACCGTCCGATGGCGGCACCCACGGCCGCCGGACGTTCGAGTTGTGCGGCATGACCGGCATCGGCCAGGACGGAACCGGCGGCATTGGCACCGATACCGACCACCAACCGACGGCCCAGGGCCACGAACTTGAGGTCTCGTTCGCCGGCCAGCACCAATGTCGGACAGGAGACACCGTGGAGTTCGTCCCACCAGGGAGGATCCATGGTTCCAGTCCCTGCTTCTCGTAGCGAAGAGGCCAGACCGCCAGGCCGGTTGTCCTGTCGCGCGGCCAGGTCTGCAGGTTCGACAGCGAGGTCGGCGAAGAGCGGTTGGGCCAACCAGCCTTCGAGAAAGGCACTGGTGCCGTCGCGTTCGATCCGGTCAGCCAATGCCTCATCGGACCTTCGCCGTTCGACCCGGGCCTCGGCATCGTCTATTCCGGCCGTGGTACTTATCAGAACCAGTGCGGCCACGCTCTCGGGCTGGTCGATGGCCAGCCGCAGGGCCACCCGTCCACCCATCGAGTAGCCGACGTAGACGGCTCGGCCGCCGGTATCGGCCAGCAGGCGCGCCGCTGCGGTGAGATCTGCCTCGTAGTGTCCGGCGGCGCCGTGCCCCGGCAGGTCGGGCAGGACCAACCGTCGTCCGGCGAGATGGGGGAGGAGCGGATCCCAACTGCGGCGGGTCTGACTGAACCCATGGACCAGTACGACCGGCGGCCCTTGCCCCTCGATCACCGTGGCCGGAAGACCACGGGCTGGGGGAAGAGGGGTGTCGGCCATGTCGGCATCGTCGCACGACGACAAGGCCGCGGGCACGACCGGCTCGGGCGCAACCACTCTCGGCGGTGGCCCGTCGAGTTCGAACGATGGGTCCTGGGCTGCTCAGATAGGGCGGTGAGCCCCTCCGACGACCGATCGCCAACGCCCGAACCCGGCGAGGTGACGGCCACGTTCTGCGCCACCCTGGTCGACGAATGGGTCCGGGCCGGCGTCACCGATGCCGTGGTGGCCCCAGGGTCACGCTCCACCCCGATGGCGATGGCGCTGGCTGCGAACCGGGGCCTGTCTGTTCACGTCCACCACGACGAGCGGGCGGCGGCGTTCTTGGCCCTCGGTCTTGGTCTCTCCTCGGGTAGACCCGCGGTGGTGCTCACCACGAGTGGCACGGCGGCGGTCGAGCTCCACCCGGCCGTCGTCGAAGCCCACCAGGCCGGCGTGCCGCTGCTGGTGGTCACCGCGGACCGTCCACCGGAACTGCACGATGTCGGCGCGCCGCAGACCGTCGACCAGACCCACCTGTTCGGCCGGTCGGTTCGCTGGTTCGCCGAACCGGGGCCACCGGTGGCCGATACGGCTGATACCTGGCGTTCACTGGCGGCCCGGTCCGTAGCCGAGTCCACCCACCAACCCGCCGGTCCCGGTCCGGTACACCTCAACCTGGCCTTTCGCGAGCCGCTGGTGGGTCTCCCCGGGCCGCTGCCCGCCGGACGACCTGATGGTTCGCCTTGGCACACTGTGGGCGGCAACCGGATAGCGGTCGACCGCACGGGAACCGAGCGTCTGTCGGCGCTTCTAGACGTAGACCGTGGCGTGGTGGTGGTTGGCGCCGACTGCGGAGATCCCGGAGCGGTGCTGGCCTTTGCCGAATCCGTTGGGTGGCCCGTGCTGGCCGACCCTCGGTCGGGATGCCGGATGCCGCACAGGGCCGTTGTTTCCCATGCTGATGCCATCCTGCGTCACGGGCCGACCGCCGAGGCGCTCCGCCCCGATGCAGTCCTTCGCGTGGGAACCGCTCCAGCCTCCAAGGTGCTGACCGGGTGGTTGGCAGACTGTGGAGCCCCACAGGTGGCGGTGGACGTCTACGGACGGTGGTTCGACGCTGATCGCACCGCTGACCATCTGCTCGCCGCCGACCCGACCGCGGTCGTCAACGCTCTGACCCGGTTGGTGGGCCGTCCCCGAACTGCAGCCTGGACCGATCGGTGGGAACGGGTGGAGCAGGCCGCGTCGAAAGCCATCGATGCTGCGCTGGCTTCATACGGTGAGCTCGTGGAGCCTGCCGTGGCCCGAACCTTGGTGGCAGCTCTGCCCGCTGAATCCACCCTCATGGTGTCTTCGTCGATGCCCATCCGTGACGTCGAGTGGTATGGCGGCTCGGACGGCTACACCCGGATCCTGGCCAACCGCGGGGCCAACGGTATCGACGGTGTGGTCTCCACTGCGGTGGGCGCGGCGCTCGATGCCCGGGGAAGTGATCGCCATACCGCGGTGCTCGTCGGTGACGTCGCCTTCCTCCACGACACCAATGCCCTTCTCGGGCTGGCCGGACGTGACGTCGACCTAACCATCGTGATCGTCGACAACGACGGAGGAGGGATCTTCTCGTTCCTACCGCAGGCCGAGGCTCTGGTATCCGAGCGCTTCGAGCAACTGTTCGGCACTCCCCACGGTGTCGACCTAGCGGAGCTGGCGGCCGCCCACGGACTCACGACCATCGAACTGGGTTCGGTCGGTGAGTTGGCGGCCGCCGTCCAAACCGCGGTCACCGAAGGTGGAGTACGGCTCTTTCGGGTGGGTACCGACCGTGACGCGAACGTGGCCGTCCATGACCACGTGCACCGTGTGGTGGCCGACGCTCTCGACGAACTGGCCTGACAGGTCGGCGGGCCAACGCTCGGTCAGGGACGGACGATGGCAGCCAGCATCGCTTGCAGCTTGGCCCGGGTCTCGATGAGTTCGGTGGCAGGATCCGAATCGGCCACCAGGCCGTTTCCGGCTACCACTCGAGCCACGTTTCCCTGGATCGATGCCCCGCGGATGCTCACCGCCCACTGTCCGTTGCCGTCGGCATCCACCCATCCCACCGCACCGGCGTAGGGCCCACGGTCGAACCCCTCGAGGTCGGCGATCGTCTGCAGCGCTGCGTTCCTAGGACGACCGCACACCGCCGGTGTGGGATGAAGGGCCTCGACCAGATCGAGGATCGAAGCCGGTGGATGGGACAGGCGACCTTCGACGGTGGTGGCCAGGTGTTGCACGTTGGCCAGGGCCACCACCGAGGGTTCCGGCTCGTAGTCCACGTAGGACGAGAAGGCGAGCAGCCCGTCATGGACCTCATCGATGGTCACCTGATGCTCGTGACGGTAGGAAGCGGAGGACAAAAGCCCGGCTGCCAACTTGGCGTCGGCGGCGGGGTCGCCACGTCGAGGGGCCGTCCCGGCCATCGGTTGGGCCTTCACCTGGTCGCCGGAGCGACCGACGAGCAGTTCGGGGCTGGCTCCGCAGAACCCGTCGACCAGGTACAAGTAACAGTCTGGGTAGGCCTGAGCCAGGCGTAGGAGAACGGTGTCGACGGGGATGGGAGCGTCGGCGGTCACCACCACCTCGCGAGCCAACACCACCTTCTCCAGCCCGCCCGACCTGATGCGGGCGGTGGCCTGCGCGACGGCATCGGTCCAGTCGGCCGGGGCCCGCGACGTCACCACTGAGAAGGCGCCAGGGCCAGGCCCGAAACGACGCTTCGCATGGGATGCATCGTGAAGCTCCGCGGCGAGCGCGGGGATGTCGAAGGGTTCAGCATTGGCCTGTTGAACTGTGGTGATCCAACGGCTGCCGTCGGGATCTCGACACACCAGCACCTCGGGTATCACCAGTTCGGCAGGCGCTCCCGGGAGAAACGGCAGAGCCCCGAACGCCACCGGCCCCGACCCGCTCCGATCGACCTCATCGGTCTCCACCCGTACGGCGGTGAGTGCGTCGGCCACCTCGGTGCGGGAGATGCGGGCGGCAACACCCCGACCGCCGAAGCCGACCCGGTTGCGACTGAAGAGCACGCCGTCGGCACCGGCGACCACCATCGGGTCGATGTCGAGATCGAGGTGGTGGGTGCGTGCGACGAGGGGCTGGTCGGTCATCGAAGCGATCCGCTATGCCCGGGTGGCGGTGATGAGCTGGGAGATGCCGGTGGACAACAGGGTCCTCTCGACCTGTTCGAACCCGGCTGCGGCCAGCATGTCCAGCATCTCGTCGGGCTCAGGCAGGTAGGCCACCGATTTCGGCAGGTACTGGTAGGCGTCCTTGTCCGACAGGAGGCCGCCGATCTTGGGGACGACCTTTCCGAAGTAGATGCCGTGGCCCCAGCGCAGGACGGGGTTGGCCGGTTCGGCCACCTCCAGCAGGGCGATGCGACCGGCGGGCCGGGTGACTCGGGCCAGTTCGGCAAAGAAGGGTGGCAGCTCACGAAAGTTGCGTAGGGCAAAGCCGCAGGTGACGCCGTCGACCGAGCCGTCAGCGACCGGCAGGTTCAGAGCGTCGGCCTGGGCTAGAGGTGCCCCGGTGCGGGCTGCCGCCAGCATCCCGAACGAGAGATCCATTCCGATGGGTTGCAGGCCCGCCGAAGCCAGGCCACCGCAGAGGTCGCCGGTTCCGCAGGCCAGATCGAGCACGGTCGACCCGTGGGGGAGAGCCAGGTCACGGATGGTGCGCTTGCGCCAGCCGACGTCCATGCGGAAGGTCATCACCCGGTTCACCAGGTCGTACCGGGGGGCGATGGCATCGAACATGGACCGGACGGCCGCCACCTTCTCATCGCCGGTGGGTAGTGGTTCGGTGTCGGTGCGGACCATGACCCCGGAGCGTACGGCGTGGGCCTGCATCCGCCCCACCGCACGCTGCCGGGCCGGTGGGGGTTGGAGGAGGCTCGGGGCACATCGGTAGGGTCGCCGTCGTGGGTGCCAAGACCGTGATCCTGCTCCCACCGTCGGAAGGAAAGACTCCCGACGGTTCTGGACCGCCGTGGAGCTCCGGACGGTCGGCTGTCGGCGCTCTCGACCGGCACCGAATGGCCGTGCTCGACGCACTCGGCGATGACCACCCGGCTCGTACCGGTGCGACGATGCCGGCCCTCGACCGCTATAGCGGCGTGCTCTACAAGGAACTCGATGCCGGGACCCTTCGAGGGACTGCTCGTCGACGGCTGAACCGCAACGTGTTGACGGTGTCGGGCCTCTGGGGCCTAGCGGCGCCCACTGATCCGATCCCGTACTACAAGCTCAAGATGAGCTCATCAGTTCCCCCCTTGGGGAAGTTGTCGACCTGGTGGCGTCCGCATCTGACCGATGCCCTCGTCTCCAAGACAGTCGGGGCCGTGGTGTGGGACCTGCTCCCCAACGAGCACGCGGCCGCGGTCGAGTGGGGCGAACTCCAGCCCCGGCAGCGGGTCACCGTGCAGTTCCTCGATCGTTCGGGGCGCACCGTCTCGCACTGGAACAAGCTGCTCAAGGGGTCGATCGTCCGCTGGCTGCTCCAGACCGGCGAGACAGACCCGCTGGCCTTGGAATGCTTCACCCACCCTCAGGGATACCGGCTCGACCTCGATGCCTCCACCGTCGAGTCCGACCGATGTGCTCTCGTGATGCGGGAGCAGGATTGATCGCCCACACCCGGACTGCCCGGTTCGAAAGCGGGCCGGAACACAGTTCTGCCAGGATCGATCCGTGACCGACACGCCGCGGGACCATTGGTTCGAGAACCTGGCCGACCACCTGGGATCGGCCTACCTGCGCTACTCGTTCACCAAGGGCACCGAGCAGGAGGTCGACTTCCTCGTCGATGCGCTCGCTCTGGAACCTGGCATGCGGGTGCTCGACGTTGGCTGCGGACCCGGACGGCACGCCCATGCCCTCGGACGACGGGGCATCGCCGTACACGGCGTCGACATCAGCGCCCGATTCGTGGAACTGGCCATCCAATCTGCCCCTGCGGGTGTCACGTTCGAACGGGTCGATGCTCGCAACCTGGCCTTCGACGGCGCTTTCGACGCGGTCATCTCGCTGTGCCAAGGAGCGTTCGGGCTGGCCGACGGTGGAGAGGCCGACACTCCCGTTGATCCCGATGGCGTGGTCCTCGGAGGCATGGCCCGGGCCGTGAAGCCGGGTGGCCTGGTGGCAGTGAGCGGCTTCAGCGCCTATTTCCAGGTGCAGTGGCTCGACTCCGAGCGAGGCTCGTTCGATGCGGAACGAGGCGTCAACCACGAACGGACCGAGATACGCGACGAATCGGGCAAGGAGGCCGAGGTCGACCTCTGGACCACGTGCTTCACCCCCAGAGAGCTCCGGTTGCTGGCTCAACGGGCCGGCCTGAAGGTCGATCACCTCTGGTCTGTGCGTCCGGGAGAGTACGGGCCGAACCCTCCCGACATCGACCACGAAGAGTTCCTGATGGTGGCCCGTCGGCCCTGACAAACGGTCCGGCCAGTACCTACGGCTCAGCTAGCTCGATCGGACCGCTCTGGAGTCAGACCGGGTGACAGTGGTAGTTTCGCCTCTTCCCTGCGCGTTATTTGACGCGCTCCGCCTACTTCATCCATCCGAGAAGAGATCACCCTTGTCCGACCAGACGATCACCGCCACCGAAACCGACGCCGCCGAGGCTGAGGCCCCCAAGGCATACGTTCCCCGCCAGATCACCGCCAACGACCTCGATGTCAGCTTCGAGGAGGCCATCTCCGGCACGCTTGTGTCCGTCGAGGACGGCCAGATCGTGGAAGGTACCGTCGTCAAGGTCGACAAGGACGAGGTCCTGCTCGACATCGGATACAAGTCCGAAGGCGTGATCCCCAGCCGTGAGCTGTCGATCCGCAACGACGTCGACCCATCCGAGGTCGTGTCGATGGGTGAGGTCATCGAAGCGCTCGTCCTCACCAAGGAAGACAAGGAAGGCCGTCTGGTCCTCTCGAAGAAGCGGGCCCAGTACGAGCGGGCCTGGGGCGACATCGAGAAGAAGAAGGAAGAGGACGGCGTGGTGTCCGGTCCGGTGATCGAGGTCGTCAAGGGCGGCCTCATCCTCGACATCGGTCTTCGTGGCTTCCTCCCAGCGTCGCTGGTGGAGCTTCGTCGGGTTCGCGACCTTGCCCCCTATGTGGGCCGCACGCTCGAAGCCAAGATCATCGAGCTCGACAAGAACCGCAACAACGTGGTCCTGTCCCGCCGTGCCTGGCTCGAAGAGACCCAGAAGGAACAGCGCGAAGAGTTCCTCGAGAACCTCAAGCCTGGCGAGATCCGCTCCGGTGTCGTGTCCAGCGTCGTCAACTTCGGTGCCTTCGTCGACCTTGGTGGCATGGACGGACTCGTCCACGTTTCCGAGCTGTCGTGGAAGCACGTCGACCACCCCGGTTCGGTGGTGGCCGTTGGCGACGAGATCACCGTCCAGGTGCTCGAAGTCGACCTCGAGCGGGAGCGCATCAGCCTTTCGCTCAAGGCCACCCAGCAGGATCCGTGGCAGGAGTTCGCCTCCAGCCACCGTGTCGGAGAACTGGTCTACGGCCGGGTCACCAAGCTGGTGCCGTTCGGTTCGTTCGTCCAGGTGGGCGACGGCATCGAAGGTCTCGTCCACATCTCGGAGATGTCGGCTCACCACGTCGACCTGCCCGAGCAAGTGGTCACCCCCGGTGAAGAGCTGTGGGTCAAGATCATCGACCTCGACCTCCAGCGTCGCCGGATCAGCCTGTCGATCAAGCAGGCTGCCGAAGGTGGCGTGGTGTCGGCCGAGTACCAGGAGCACTTCGGCGAGCACGCCTACGACGAAGAGGGCAACTACATCGGTGGCGACTCCTCCGAAGCCCAGGAGGCTTGGGCGGAGTACTACGCCGAGCACCCTGAGGCCCTCGAGATCGGCACCGATGGTGCTGCACCCGAAGAAGGTGCTGCTGCTGTCGAAGACGGCGCCGTAGCTGAGCCCGAGGCTGCCGCTGAGGCAGTCGAGGCCGCCGACACCGCTGAGCCGGTGGAAGCAGTCGAGGAGCCGGTCGAAGCCGCAGAAGCGGTCGAAGCCACCGAGGAGCCTGCTCCCGAGGCGTGAGCCTGGCGGGTCATCGCACCTGCCATCAGAACTGACAGAGACACCCCGCCTCGTGCGGGGTGTCTCTGGTTTTGGGCAGAGGTAGGGCCATGACAAGGGTCTCAATGAGGCGCTATCGCCGCTGAACAGGTCGAACGACCTAGATAAATCCGTCGAAACCCTTTGCACATGGGGGTAACCGGCCGACAGATACCTCGTCGCCAGACGGTTCCACATGGAGCCGCTCGTTCAACACAAGGGGCCATTGGTGAGCCAACGCCGGACTCTCATTCTCGTCGCAGCCATAGTCGTAGGCATGGTTGCCGCGCTGCTCGTCTACAACTACGTGAGCGGCGTCGAGGACGACGCGCTGGGTGATGCCAAGCAGGTCCCCGTCTTCCTGGTGGAGACGAAGATTCTGCGGGGCTCTGGTGGTACCGAAGCTCAGCTGTCGATCGTTCAGGAGAACATCGCCACCAAGCTGCGCCCGGAGAACGCCATCACCAACGTGGACGACATCGCCGGCAAGGTCGCCATCACCGACCTCGTGCCCAACCAGGTGGTGGTCGCCGACATGTTCGTCGATGCCTCAGATCCCCGGGCCCGGGCCTCCTTCTCCGAGCGCCTCGATCAGATCAACGGCGTCGATCAGGTTGCGGTCACCATCAGCGTCGACCAGATCCGTGGTGTAGCAGGACTCATCGAGCCGGGTGACTACGTGAATATGTCTGTCACCGAGGTGGTGCAGGTGGGCACCGATGAAGGTGCCGCTCCGCCAGAGGGCGAATCGCAGGGCGACCGGCTCTTCGCCCAGCAGGCCCGAAGCCTTTTCCAGAAGGTCCGGATCCTCGCCGTCGGCCAGAGTGCATCCCCGCTGGCCGGCCAGTCGGCTGAAGAGGCCGATGCGGCCGCCCCGACCAACTCCGGTTTGATCACCCTCATCGTCCCGGCCAAGGCTGCTGCCTACATCATGTCGGTGCCCGGATCGCAGATCTACCTGACCCTGGTGGCCGAGGATTACGTGCCGGTCCCGCAAGACCCGATCGACCTCAACGACATGCTGCCCGGTGAAGACGACAACCAGTTGACGCCGTACGGCAAGACTGGTGATGGAGGCGAGTAACATCACCGTTCCCGTGACCTTTCCCCCGACGGTTCGGATTTTCCAATGAGCGAGTACCTTTGGGCCGACGATGGTGCCGGCCACCAGCCCGCACCGACTTCAGGAGCCATGTCCCACGCATCAGACGGTGACCATGCGACCCCGATAGTGGTGGTCGAATCCGATCCGGCGATTCGTAGTCGCTTGATCATGCAGCTCGGCGAACGCGCCGTTGCCGCCGAGACTCTCGACGGCATCGAGGAGCGCTATGCCTCTTCGGGACTGCTTCTCGTGCTCGGTCCGTCGTGTGCCCGTGCTCCCGGTCTGAGTGGTGCCGAAGACCTGCTGGTCCGGCGGCCCGACATCGGGGCCATCCTGATCGCCGAGCAGTTGTCGACCGATGTTTTCCAGCAGGCCATGCGCAGTGGCGTGCGCGACGTGCTGGGTGCTCCGGTCGACACTGGGCAACTGAACGAGGCCGTCCGTCGAGTCACCCAGACGCTGGCCCCCACCCGGTCGTCGGGGTCGATGCCGGGCGTGATCGGCGAAGAAGAAGAGTCTGTCGGCGCTGGCAAGGTGATAACCGTCTTCTCCACCAAGGGTGGAGCCGGTAAGTCCATGTTGGCCACCAACCTCGCGGTCCTGCTCGCACAACGAGCTGAAGGCCCTGTGGTGTTGGTCGATGCCGATCTGCAGTTCGGTGACGTCGCCGTGATGTTGAAGTTGGCTCCGCAGCACACGATCGTCGATGCCGTTGGCTCGTTCGATCGCCTCGATGCCGGGTTCCTCGAAAGCCTGCTGGCCACCCATGAGCCCTCGGGCCTCCGTGTCTTGCCTGCCCCGCTGGAACCGGCGTTTGCCGATCAGATCGGCGCCGATCAGATGAGTAAAATCATCGCGCTGCTTCGCACGTTCTGCTCCTATGTCGTGGTCGACACGCCCGCCTACTTCAACGAAGTGGTCCTCGGCCTGATCGAAGACAGCGATGAGGTCCTCCTTGTTGCTGGCATGGACATTCCCAACATCAAGAACGTGAAGATCGGGCTGCAGACGATGCGCCTCCTCAACACGCCGATGGACAAGGTCCACCTCGTTCTGAACCGGGCCAACTCCAAGGTCAAGCTCGAGGTGAGCGAGGTCGAGCGCACGCTCGGGGTGAAGGCCGATGCCCTGATTCCCAGTGACATCGTGGTCCCGCAGTCGGTCAACAAGGGCACTCCTGTGGTGCTCGACTCACCTCGTTCGGCGATCTCCAAGTCGCTCGAGCAGTTGGCCGATCGCTTCGAGCCGGCGGTGGCAGGAAAGAAGCGCGGGCGTCGTTGACCGGTCGGCGATGAGTATCGCCGATATTGGTACACGAATCCTCGTTCTGCTCTCAAGGGTTCGCCGTGCTGGCCGATAGGGATGTGTGTCCCTCTACAAGCGCCTCCACGAGCAACAAGGCAGCGGATCTGGTCCGGTCACAAAGCGCCGGGATCCCGTCCTCGACGAGCTCCGCCAGAAGATCCACCATCATCTGATCGATGAGTTGGGTCCTATCCTCTACGACAAGCGGTTGTCCGAGGACGACCTGCGACGTCGGGTGCAGGAGCAGCTCCATGCTGCCCTGGCCGTGGAACGGTCCCCGCTATCGGCAGCCGACAAGGCGCAGCTGATCCAAGATGTCTCCGACGACATTCTCGGCTATGGCCCGATCGACCGTCTCCTCAAGGACGAGGACGTCACCGAGGTGATGGTCAACGGCCCCGAGAACGTGTTCGTGGAGCGGAACGGCAAGATCGAGAAAACTGGTGCGAGCTTCGTCGACGACACCCACCTCCGTCGGATCATCGACAAGATCGTGGGTCAGGTCGGCCGTCGCATCGACGAGGCCCAGCCGCTGTGCGATGCCCGCCTCCCCGATGGCTCTCGTGTAAACGCGGTCATCCATCCGCTGGCCATCGGCGGGCCATTCCTGACCATTCGAAAGTTCTCCAAGGATCCGTACCAGATCGATGATCTGATTCGCTTCGGCACTCTGAACGCGGCATCGGCCCGATTCCTCCAGGCCATGGTGGTCGGTCGGTTGAACATCATCATCTCCGGCGGTACTGGTACCGGTAAGACCACGGCCCTGAACGTGATGTCGTCGTTCATTCCCGGTGAAGAGCGCATCATCACGGTGGAAGATGCGAAGGAGCTCCAGCTCCACCAGGAACACGTGTTGGCCATGGAGACCCGCCCTCCGAACATCGAGGGCAAGGGTCAGGTCACGATTCGCGACCTTGTGAAGAACTGTCTTCGCATGAGACCCGACCGCATCGTGGTGGGGGAGTGTCGTGCCGGCGAGGCCCTCGACATGCTGCAGGCCATGAACACCGGCCACGACGGATCTTTGACCACTGTTCACGCCAACAGCCCACGCGACACCCTGGCTCGTCTCGAGACGCTGGTACTCATGGCCGGCTTCGACCTGCCGGTGCGAGCCATTCGTGAGCAGATGGCTTCAGCCATCGACTGCGTGGTGCAACTCACCCGTTTGCGGGACGGTAGCCGTCGCATCACCCACATCACTGAAGTCCAAGGCATGGAAGGCGACGTCATCACCATGCAAGATGTGTTCCTGTACGACTTCGGTATGGGCGTCGATGAACACGGGCGCTTCCGGGGGCATCTGAAGTCCACCGGCGTTCGTCCCAAGTTTGCCGAGAAGTTGGCCGATCAGGGCATCAGGCTCGGCCCAGAGGTCTTCCAGCCAGAGGCATTCGCCAAGCGCGCGGCAGGTGCCTGGTGAAGCGAATGCGCACCCGAGTTGCGATCGCCGGTGCTCTCCTCGTAGGGCTGGCCGCCATAACGCTGGCCCCGGCAGCATCGGCCCAGGGCAGCGATACGACCCTCGCTGTTCGAGCCATCGATTCGACCGACAGCAGCGCAGTGCGGCTCACCTTCCTGTGGACCGGCGGCGACAAGGCGCTCGAGACGCTGAAGATCCGTGAGGACGGTCAGAGCAAGAAGGTCGACGGTCTCACCAGCATGCAGAAGACCGAGCAGCGGATGGCGACGGTGGCTCTGGTGGACCTGTCGGCATCGATGAACAACGACGGGGCCCTCACCGAGGTGAAGAAGGGCCTTCGGTCGTTGGTCGATGACATGGGCGATGGCAATC
Source organism: Aquihabitans sp. (assembly GCA_039924035.1). GTDB lineage: Bacteria > Actinomycetota > Acidimicrobiia > Acidimicrobiales > Iamiaceae > Aquihabitans. The sequence continues at coordinate 16,095 of JBDTBS010000236.1, forward strand.
GAATGGCGATCGTGAGCTATAGCGACAAGGTCGTCGTCGACTCCGTGATGACTGCGAACACGGGTCAACTCACCGCGGCGATCGATGAACTGAGTGCTCCAGCCGACGGCAAGGCCGCGATGTACGATGGGTTGAAGCGCAGTTCGCTGCTTCTCGGTGATGTCGGCGACCTCCAGCCCAATATCGTGCTCGTGACCGATGGCGGCGACGACGGATCATCGGCACCGGCAGATGAAGCCCGCGGTGCTGTCATCTCGTCGGGGGCCGCTCTGTTCGCTGTCGATCTGACCCACGATGGCGGGGCCGATACCGGAGCGATCAACGCGATCATCGATCGAACCGGCGGGGCGATGTATCAGGGCGCCGATGCCGCAGGCATCGCGACAGCCTTCGAACAAGTCCAGGTGGCGATGAAGAGCCAGTTCGTGGCAACCTACGCGTCGACAGCGGAGCGGGGTTCTGTCGACGTGTCGGTGTCTATCGGTACCGAAACGAGCGCCGCCTCCTACGTCGTGGGATCGAAGGCCATGGGCGCGGCCACCGAGCAGATCGTCACCACGCCTAAGGCATTCGGACCCGAGTGGTTGCGGGGTAAGACGGCGGCCGCCGTGGGGCTTTTGATGGTCGGATTGGCCGTCGGGCTGGGGGTGTACGCCCTTGCCTCTCTCGCTACCAAGAACGAGACAGGCCTTTCGGCCGTGCTCCAACCTTACGAGGAGGGCGGTCCGGTCCTCGATGAACACGATGGTTCTTTCGCACAAACGGCGCTACTGCAGCGCGCCGTAGAAATCACCGAGGACTTCGCCGAACGGCAGGGGTTCCTGGAGAAGATCGAAAGAATGCTCGAACGGGCCGACCTGCCCCTTCGTGCTGCAGAAGCCTTGTTCTTCTACTTGGCGGCAGTGGTCATCTTCGCTGCGCTCGCCTTCTTCACCCTCGGCTTCGTACCCGGTCTGCTGATAACCCTCGTTCTGGGCATGGCGCCACCGGCCGTGGTCAACTTCCTTGCCGGTAGACGTCAGAAGAAGTTCGTGTCCTTGTTGCCCGACACACTGAACCTGCTGTCCGGTTCCTTGCGGGCCGGCTACTCCCTGATGCAGGGCATCGAAGCCGTGTCGCAGGAGGTCGAGGACCCCATGGGCAAGGAACTGAGGCGAGTGGTGAGTGAGGCCCGTCTCGGTCGGGAACCCGAAGATGCGATGGACTCGGTGGCCGAACGCATGGAGAGCCCAGACTTTGGTTGGGCGGTCATGGCCATCCGTATTCAGCGCGAGGTCGGTGGCAACCTCTCGGAGCTACTCCTCACAGTGGCCGACACGATGGTGCACCGCGAACGGCTTCGCCGGGATGTATCTGCGCTCACCGCCGAAGGCAAGATCTCGGCCATCATCTTGGGTCTGCTGCCCATTGGCCTTGGGCTTTTCATGTGGCTGTCGAACCCCACATACATGGAGCCGCTTGGTTCCACCGGCCTGGGTCAAGCATTCCTGCTGCTTTCTGTCGTTTCTGCAGGAGCGGGCTTCCTGTGGATGAAAAAGATCATCAACGTCGAGATCTGAGGACCCATGCTCCCTGTTGCTCTAATCCTCCTGGCCACCGCTATCGGCCTCGTCATCTGGACCGTCGCCGCGAGCGCCGACGAGAAGGCCACCGTCCGAGCATCACTTCGGCAGCTCGACGGGTACGAAGTCGACAACATGCGCGACCAAGAGCTGCTCAAACCGGTGCAGGAACGCACGGTGCAGCCGCTCCAGCAGCGTTTGGTCGAAATCGGGCAGCGCATGACCCCCGATGGGTACAGCGATAAGGTCAGAGACAAGCTCGTCGCCAGTGGAAACAATTCCGCCGATGCCGTTGACCGGTTCATAGCTGTGCGTGTCATCGGCGTCGCCTCGACCCCATTGGTTCTCATCTTGGTGTTCGGGCTTCTCGGCATGAGCGGGATGATGGCTTGGGCCGTGGCCGGTCTGCTGATCGCAGTGCTTGTCCTCGGCCCCGACGCCATCCTCAATCGGAAGGTGGAGGATCGTCAGAACGAGATCCGCCGCAAGCTGCCAGATGTGCTCGACCTGCTGGTGATCAGCGTGGAAGCAGGGCTCGGTTTCGAGCAGGCCCTCGACCGCACTGTTGCTGCGGTTCCGGGTCCTTTGACTGCGGAGTTCGGGCGGATGCTGGGCGAGGTTCGGGCCGGCGCGAGTCGAGCCGATGCGATGCGGGCCATGGAAAAGCGCTGCGATGTACCAGAGCTTCGATCATTCGTGCTGGCCATCCTCCAGGCCGATACCTTCGGTGTTTCCATCGGACGCGTCCTGCGGGCGCAGGCTGACGAGATGCGAATCAAGCGACGTCAGATGGCCCAGGAACGGGCGCAGAAAGCTCCCGTGAAGATGATGATCCCGATGGTGTTCTGCGTGTTCCCCGCTCTGTTCGTGGTGGTCATCGGACCGGCCATCATCAACATCAGTGAAGCGTTCTGACGGCTCGTTGCCGGTCTGCCTCATCGAGTGAGTACCGGCGTGGATCCTGAAGAGACGAGTTCGCCATCGGACCCTTCGGGCTTCGATCGTGGTGAGATCGATCATCTGGATGCGACGGAGCACCCAGAGGGCTTCCACCCAAAGCTGAGCACAGTCATGGCAATGGCCTTGGTGGCGTTCGGCATCCACCTCGGCATGCGGGCTCTCACCGATAACAGCTTCTTCACGCATCTCGCCACAGGTCGACTGATCCTGGATTCTGGTTCGGTGCCGTCGCAGGACCCGTACTCCTTCACTGCCCACGGGGATCCGTGGACGGTGCAGAGTTGGGGGGCGAGCGTGCTCTACGCGGCCGGCGAATCGGTTGGTGGTCTCGGACTGGTTCGGTTGCTCATCACGGCGCTCATCGCTGGTTTGGTGATGCTGGTGTGGCGTCTCACCGCTCCGGCCGAGAGCCTGGTGGCTCGTTTGGCGCTGTCGGCCTTCGTGCTCACCATCGGATCGGTGTTCTGGAACGAGCGACCGCTCCTGTTCGGGCTGGTCGGGCTGGCTCTGGTCCTGCTGGCGAGCGAGGACGGACTCGATCCGCGCTGGCTGGTGCCCGTTATGTGGCTCTGGGTAAACAGCCACGGATCGTTTCCGTTCGCCGTCTTGGTGCTCGGGTTGCTGGCCATCGGGCGTCGTCTCGATGGTGAGTCGCCATCGGTGGAACTGCGAGCTGCCAAGTGGTGCATCGTTGGCATCTTGCTGGCGATGGTCAATCCCATAGGACCTCGACTTTTGCTCTTTCCGGCCACCCTGCTCGAAAAGAAGGAGACGTTTGCGCTGATCGTGGAGTGGAGAGCGCCGACGTGGACCAGCTGGGATCAGCAATTGTTTGCCGTGCAGGTCCTCCTGGCTGTGGTGATCGTGGTGTGGCGGTCGCGTTCATGGCGTGCTGTGCTTCCATTGGTGGTGTTCGGGGCGCTCGCAGCCACCAGCCTGCGCAACATCCCTCCGGCCAGCCTCGTGGTCGTCCCGGCGATGGCGACCGGTCTGGCCGGACTCGGCTCGATCGATGGCCGTGAGCGCACGCCGGTAGCGCGTCTGGGCACGGTGGCGATGGGAGCGCTCTGCTTGATACTTCTCATTGGTGGGCTTCTCCAGCCCCACACTGATCTGCGGGGATATCCGGTCGAAGAAGCGGCATGGATGCGTGACAATGATTTGCTCGACCTCGAAAGCCGGGTGCTCACGCGGGACACTGTCGGCAACTTCTTCGAAGCTCGGTACGGGCCCGACGTGGTCCGAGTGTTCATCGACGATCGAGTCGACATGTACCCACCGGCGTTGGTTGCCGACTACGCCGAGCTGGTCAACGAACGATCAGATGACATCTACGCCGACATCTCGCGTAAGTACGAGCCCACGGCGGTCCTTTGGCAGAGTGACACGCCTTTTGGTGAGTGGATCGAGTCATCGCCACGTTGGAACGTGGTCCATGAGGGTGAGGACTGGTTGGTGGCGATTCCGACAAAGTCGCCCAATGATCCGGATGGCCCATGAAGGAACGCTGCGATTGTGCCGATGTTCATAGTGGGAACGCTGACGCGGAGGTCGCAATGCAAGACGATCAGGTACAGGCGAAAAGGTCCGGACAGGTCGAGCGAAGCTGGAGCGGTGAACGTGGGGCCAGCTTGGTGGAGTACGCGCTGCTGCTGGCATTGATCGCCGTGGTGTGTATTGGTGCGCTGTCGTACTTCGGAAGCGCGACTGGATCGGGTTTGAACCGTTCAGCATCGTGCATCAAGGCAGCCCAGGACGGTCAGCCACTACCGGCCGATTGTTGACCCGAGGATCGTCTGGTTCTAAGTAGCGGGGGCGAGAGAACGACGTGGGACGGACTCCGGTTCGTCCCACGTTCGCGTCCAGATCAGACGAGACGAACGATACCCAGGCGAACGGCGCGGAGCACCGCCTGTGTGCGGTCTCGAGCATCGAGCTTGTGGTAGATCGATGCCAAGTGGTTCTTGACCGTCTTCTGGCTGATGAACAACTGCTCGGCAACCTCTTGAGTGGAGCAGCCGTCGGCGATCAACTGAAGGACCTCCACCTCCCGCTTGGTGACGATCTGGTCGGATTCGTCGGCGGGAACCGGATCGATGCGGCGAACTTCGGTGAGCATGGCCCCGGCGATTGCTGGTGTGACCATCGAGTTGTCGTTGGCCGCATGGCGCAGGGTGTCAGCGATTTCGTCGGTGGAGCAGTCTTTGACCAAGTAACCAATGGCGCCGGCCCTCAAGGCCTCGGCCACCACGACCTCGTCGGCGTGCATGGTGAGCATGACCACTCGGATGTTCGGATGGAGCTGCTTCAGCCGTCGGGTGGCCTCCACGCCGCCGACGTTGGGCATGGTGACGTCCATCAGCACGACATCGGGCTGGAGTTCGCTGGTGGCG
>JBDTBS010000237.1:0-2985 GCA_039924035.1 Aquihabitans sp.
AGCCGGCAGCCACGACGACCACATCGACCACAGCCACGTGCTTCAACCACAGGCTGTAGGCAGTGGTGGTTGCGACATAGGCCCCGATCACCGCGGCGAGGTTCCAGTCGACCAGGGCGGCCAATCCCACCGAGGTGATGATGGCCACGGCCCCGATCACCCGGGCCAGGCCCACCGAGAGGTCGCCGGCCGCGATGGGACGGAACTGCTTCTTGGGGTGCAGCCGATCGGCATCTACGTCGGCGGCATCGTTGAGGTAGTAGGTACCCGACGAAGCCAGACAGAAGCAGGCGAAGGCAGCCACGGTTTGGAGAAGAGCGGTCCGTTCGCCGATTACACCCGCCGCAGCCGGCGCCGCGAACACCAGCAGGTTCTTCACCCACTGACGGGGGCGAGCCGCCGCGATGAGAGCCATCGGTAGTGGTCGGCGAGTGGCGGTGACTGCGGGGCCCGCAGTCGGACCGGTCACCACCTGGTCATCGGGCATCGGGCAATCGTAGCGCCGTGCCGAATCCTGCCCGTCTTGCCGGGATCGGGCCTGGTCAGAGGTATTCGACGTTTGGGCCCTGAACGCAGCGGCGGGTGTCGAGGACGTAGCGCCCTTCTCGGCCGATCATCGCCAAGTCGAAGGCATCGTGATCGGACAAGACGATCACGGCATCGGCTCGGCGGACCTCGTCGGCGGAGAGGTCGACCCAGGTGGCGCCGTCGCTGGCGTGGCTGCGCTCAGGGTTGACGTGGGGGTCGCACACCACCACATCGGCTTCGAGCTGGTGGAGAAGGGCGATCACCTTGCGGCTCGGTGATTCTCGGTCGTCGCCGGTGTTGCGCTTGTAGGCGACTCCGGCCACGAGGATGCGGCGGCCCTTCACGGCGAACTCCTGGCGGTTCAATGCTGCGACCAGGCGGGTGATCACGTAGCCCGGCATGTGCTCGTTGACCTCGTTGGCCAGTTCGACGAAGCGGAAGGTCTGACCCAGCGACTGCTTCACCTTCCAGGACAGGTACGACGGGTCGATGGGCAGGCAGTGGCCGCCGACGCCGGGCCCAGGCCGGAAGGGCATGAACCCGAACGGCTTGGTCTCGGCGGCATCGATGGCTTCCCAGATGTCGATACCGAGATCGCGAGCGAACATGGCCAGTTCGTTGATGAGGGCGATGTTGACGTGGCGGAAGGTATTTTCCAGCAGCTTGGTCAGCTCGGCTTCGCGCGGCGAACGCACCGGTACCGTCGTGTCCACGAGCGTGTCGTAGAAGCCTTGGACCCGCCCCAGGCTGGCGGCGTCGATGCCAGACACCACCTTGGGGGTGTTCTCGAAGGTCCATGTGGCATTGCCGGGGTCGATCCGTTCGGGGCTGTAGCCCAGGTGGAAGTCGATACCCGACCGGAGTCCGCTGGCCGTTTCCAGGATGGGGGCCACCAGTTCTTCGGTGGTACCCGGATAGGTGGTGGACTCGAGGATCACGCAGGACCCCCGCTCCAGGTGCTCCCCGAGCTGGTGGGCCGACGATTCGATGTAGGACAGGTCGGGTGTGCCCTCACGGAGGGGCGTGGGAACCGAGATGACGGCCAGATCGAAGCCCTTGAGGTCTTCGGGGTCGGCGCTCGGAAGGTAGCGGCCGGTGGCGAGGGCGGTCTGGACGCGTTCGTGGGTGATGTCTTCCACGTAGGAGGTCCCGGCGGCGAGCTCAGCGATGCGGTCGACGGCAAGGTCGAACCCCACCACGTCGTGGCCTTGTTCCACGGCCCGAATGGCCAACGGCAAGCCCACATAGCCCTGGCCGATGACCACGACGCGTTCGAGTGAACCGTTCGAATCTGACATGAAAATCTCTGTTCCTCCCCGGTTCGGCTTAGGGCCGACCGCCGAAGCGAACGCTACCAGTGGGTCTTGTTTGGCCTGAAAGCGATGGGCCTGTCAGCGTCGCTCGGCCAGCTTGCGCCACACCGGCCGGGGGAGGACCTTCAAGATGGCGAACATGGCTCCGAGCTTGGCCGGTGACCACACGGTGTGGTCCCCCTTGCGCAGCCCGGTCACGATGTCGGTGGCCACAGCTTCGGCGGTGGTGGCCATGGGGCCGTCGTCCATGCCCGCGGTCATGGACGTTCTGACGAACCCAGGTCGGACCACCATCACCGATGCGCCAGTTCCGGCCAGATGATCGCCCAGTCCCTGGGCGAACGCATCGAGGCCGGCCTTGGTGGATCCGTACACGAAGTTGTCGGCACGCGTCCGCTGTCCGGCTACCGAAGACAGCACCACGAGCGTGCCGTGGCCTTGGGTCTTCAGGTGGTCGGCGGCAGCCAGTCCGGAAGAGACGGCACCGGCGTAGTTGGTCACTGCCAACTGGGCCGCGGCCGACGGGTCGTGGTCGAAGTGGTCTTGATCGCCGAGTTGGCCGAAGGCCGACAACACGACATCGAGGTCGGGGTGTCGGGTCCAGATGTCGTCGATGATCGCCTGGTGGCTGTCGGTGTCGGCGGCGTCGAAGGACACCACTTCGACCGTCTCGGCACCTGCGGTGCGCAGTCGGTCGGCTACCGAACCGAGCTTGGTCAGGTCGCGGCCGGCCAGCACCACGGTGCGACAGCGGTCGGCCGCCAACTGCTCGACGGTGGCCACCGCTATGTCGGAGGCTCCGCCCAGAACGAGAATGGATTGCACGGCGCCGAGGGCATCTCGCATGGGGTTGGATCTCCTTGGTGGGACGACATCGGGGGCTCGGACCGTCGCAGACTGTAGGCCGCGTGGGGAGTCTCGGTACGCTGGTCCGACCATGAGTACCCGGAAGCTGATCATCGCGGCCTTGTTGTGCGGGGTGGCCATCCTGGCGGCGTTCACCGTCCAGGTGGTGCTGCTCCTGTGACTCGGTGGGGAGCTCGGGCCCGTTCGGCGTTGACCCGTCGACTCGTGTCCGGGATCCGGCCGGATGTCGGTAGGCTGCCCCGCGGCGGCGATGAGGCCGCCCCATCACCACCGGTCC
>JBDTBS010000238.1:0-44565 GCA_039924035.1 Aquihabitans sp.
CGCCCTGGCCTGCCATCGCCGAATCGGAGCCGATGTCGCCCGAAGTCAGATCGGGCTGCCCGAGGTGATGCTCGGGGTATTGCCAGGGGCCGGAGGTGTCGTACGGACCGTGCGACTGCTCGGGATCCAGAGTGCGCTCATGGCCGTGTTGATCACCGGCGACCGCATGAGTCCATCGAAAGCCCTGAAGGTCGGCCTCATCGATGAACTGGTCGACTCTGTCGATGCTCTCGTGCCTGCCGCCAAGGCCTGGATCAAAGCCAACCCCGACAGCCACGTACAACCCTGGGACACCGAAGGTTTCGAGATCCCCGGAGGCAACCCGTCCACGCCATCCTTCATGGAGATCCTGCCCGCATTCCCTGCGAACCTCCGCAAACAGGTCAGAGGCCAGCCGATGCCCGCCCCCCGGGCGATCATGGCTGCTGCCATCGAAGGTTCCCAGGTCGACTTCGAGACGGCGTCGACGATCGAGACGCGCTATTTCGTGAGCCTGGTCACCAGCCAAGTCGCGAAGAACATGATCCAAGCGTTCTTCTTCGATCTGCAGACGGTGCAGCGTGGCGACTCTCGGCCCGAACACGTCGAGAAGAGCAGGCCCGCCAAGGTGGGGATCCTCGGGGCCGGGATGATGGGTGCAGGGATCGCCTATGTGACGGCCAAGGCCGGCTTCGATGTGGTCCTGAAAGACCTCACGGTCGAAGCCGCGGCGAAGGGCAGGTCACATGCCGAGACGTTGGAGGCATCTGCTCTCGCCAAGGGTCGGACCACCGAGGAGCGATCGAAGGCTCTGCTCGACCGGATCACGCCGACGGCTGACGCCGCCGACTTCGAAGGTGTCGACTTCGTCATCGAGGCCGTGTTCGAGAATGCCGAACTCAAGAGCGAGGTGTTCGCCGAGATCGAAGGTCATGTCCGGCCCGGAGCAGTGCTGGGTTCGAACACGTCGTCGCTTCCGATCACAGGGCTGGCGCAGGGTGTTCAGCGTCCGGAGAACTTCGTCGGCATCCACTTCTTCTCGCCCGTCGAGAAAATGGATCCCATCGAGATCATCAGGGGTGAGAAGACCTCCGACGAAGCACTGGCGAGAGCCATCGACTTCGTGTTGGCGATCGGGAAGTACCCAATCGTGGTCAACGACGGGCGAGGGTTCTTCACGACCCGTGTGCTCGCAACGTTCCTCACCGAGGCCATCCAGATGCTCCGCGACGGAGTCGATCCCGCGGTGATCGAGCAAGCAGCGCTCCAAGCCGGCTACCCCGCAGGGCCGCTACAACTAGCCGACGAACTGAGCCTCGTCACCATGCGAAGGATCATGGACGAGAGGATCGCAGCCGCAACCCTCGATGGCACCGATGGCTCGGAGGCCGCTCTTGCCTCGGCCACGGTCATCGAATCGCTGTTGGATACGCACGGCCGAGGTGGCAAGCAGGCGGGCGCCGGCTTCTACGAGTACGTCGACGGAAAACGCGATCTGCTCTGGCCGGGCCTGCGCGCCGAGTACACGACCGATGCTGGGGCCGATGTTCCCTTCGAAGACCTGACCGACCGGTTCCTCTTCATCCAAGCTCTCGAGACACAGAAGTGCTTCGACGAGGGAGTGATCAGCTCGGATGCGAGCGCAAACATCGGGTCCATCTTCGGAATCGGATTCCCAGCCTGGACCGGTGGGGTACGCCAGTTCGTCTCGGGCTACCCCAGTGGCCGGGCCGCGTTCACAGCTCGCGCGCAAGCCCTCGCAGCAACCTACGGCCCCCGCTTCGAACCGAAATCGCCTGCCTGACGGGGTCAGCCGACGGGTGGTGGGTGTCCTGGCCGATCGTCGCACTAGCGGTTGACGACGGACCGGGCGGGTGCGCACCGGGGGACGGTATGAGCCGTCGGAAGCGGCCATGGCGAGGTCTACGGTTTCTGCACAACTGATGACAGGATGAACGCATGGTCGACCCGGTTCGCAACCAGCGCCTGCCCACCGAGCTGAAGGAATCCGACGTCGACGCCGCCTTGGCCCGCATCGAACAACGCGATGCAGCGCGTGCCCGCGATGGAGCACACGTGTACGAGACCCTGACGTGGGGCGAGGGTCCGGGCGCGCTCACTCAGCACGGCGTGCAGGACTGGCTCTGGTACCGGCTGCCCACGAAGTACCTGACCGATGAGCCGGTCTACATGGGGCGTATGGCAGAGATCGCCGCAGAGTTGTTCGACGAACTGGAATTGGATTGGTACGCGGCGATCTGCCGCTCGGAGACCACGGCCGAGGTGCACCGCGCTTTCGACCGGTCCGACGAAACGGGCCTCACGGCGATGAGCAAGGCCATGGACGAATCGGGCATCCGGCCTCCCGACCTCGACGATTTCCAATGGGGTCAGATCATGGGAATCGAGGAGTCGAACGCTCGGTCAGCGGTGGAGTTGGTGTTGGAACAGGCCATCGCGGACGGTGAGCTCGTCGTTGGGGCCCGCGCCTGGCGGGCGCGCCAGCGAAACGTGACCAGGCGGGCACTCGACGCCGATCACCCGGTCCAGCCCGGACAGTCCTGGCGCTCCGCAGTGACCACCGAACGGCTGAGTACCTGGACGAATGCCGGCTCGATGCGGTCCGAGGCGCTCGGCCGGCTGCGAGCACGAGTGGCCAACCGCTTGCTGCATCCCGTGGAACCCCCGCTCGACCTGGCCGATCGTCTGCGCCCGCTGACCTGGTATCTCGATCGGTTCGGCCCCGAACAGCCCCTAACCCAGGCGGGCTACTTGAACACGGCGTTCGTGGCCCAACTGCACACCGAACAACCGTGGGATGACAAGTTCTCGCACGGTTCGCCGCCTCGTAGTGAGACCGATGCTCGCGACTTGCACGGACTTCGTTTGCGACTGGAAACGATTGGAGCGCTTCGCAAGTACAGCAAGGTCGTGAAGCGCACGGCACGAGGAACCGAGATGGTGGACCACCCGCTCATCGCATGGACAGCTTTCACCAGTGAGATCGCTTCGAGCGCTTGGGACCGGTTCGCCATCGAGACGTGTGGCCTCGTGCTGGTCGACGTTGGCGGTTCAGCGGCGGTCAGAGACGTGACGTCCGCGGTGGCGAGGGTGGCGGGTGAGATGGGGTGGGGGACGTCGACCTACGAAGGCGAGCAAGACGAGCCGTCGCACTTCGATGTGTCGCTAGCGGTCGATGACACCATGGCCTTGCTCGAGCTGTTCGGTCTGCTCGATGTCAGCGACGATGGACGGCAGCGACGGTGGACCCTGACCCCGGCCGGAACGACGCTGGTGCTGACGCTGCTCCGCGAAGACGGCGTCGGCCCTCGCAACCAGCCGTGGTGACTGCGGTCCCGGGAACGAACACAGCAACCCGAGCGGCCATGGAATCGTTGCTGCTGAGCAGCAATTTCGAGGTGGACCTAGACTTCCTCTCAGCCGAACACGGCTGCGTAAGGGTCAGTGTTCGGCACCCCGTGGTACTTCCAAGTGAGGAGGGCGACGTGATCATTGACTCCGTCATGGCTCCGCAGCGCAGCACGTTCAGTTGGAAACTCGAATGGGCGGCAGGACTTTGAGCAACTACCGCAAGAAGCTTGGAATCCAGGATTCGCTCTGGCTCCTCATGGACCGTCCGAACAACCTGATGGTCGTCGACTCGGTCATCTGGACAGCCGAACCTCTGGACCGGGATCGCACCCGGGAAGTGTTGACCGAACGCTTGTGGAACCGGTACCCGGTGTTTCGCAGCCTCGCGGTGAAGGACAGTGACGGCGATTGGTGGTGGGAAGAGGACCCCACGGCCAAACTCGAAGACGTCATCACCTATGTGGAACTCGACGATCCGGACGACCCCCGTTCGTTGCAAGAGTTGGTGGCTGCGCACCGCACCGAGCCGCTCGGCCTGGACCGACCACTGTGGAGAGTTCTATGGGTGGATCGATACCTGGGCGGCAGCGCGCTGATCGTGCGGTCCCATCACTCCGTCGCCGACGGCATGCGGATGGTGCAGTTGTCCATGTCGCTGTTCGGTGCCTCACCTGAAGGCGGCGCCATCCTCGCCCCTGCGGTGGATCACTACGGAGCGCATACCGCGATGCCTGCCCCCTCGACGGGTGAACGCACGCTCTCGGTCATGGGCGCGCTGGGCGACCAGGCCACCGGCACCGTAGGGGCCGCCGTCACCGCGGTCCGGGAGGCCGTTTCACTTGCCTGGCGTGTTCCCGGAGCGATTGTTGGCACGGCAGGCGAGGCCCGCGGAGCAGTCACCAACCCGTTCGGGGCTTTGCATGGTTGGATCAATGCCGCTTGGGTTGTCGGCAACGAAACCGTTGCGGAGGCAGGAGAGATAGCACGCTCGGCCCTGATGGGTAGCGGACCGCTGGTGGAGGTGTTCTCGGGGGTACCGGGCGACATCGATACCATCCGCAAGCTGCTGCTCGGTACCCGCAACAACGCTGCCATCTGGACCGGCAGCGCCAGCGACGACAAGGCCGTCTCCTGGTCCGAGCCGCTCTCTCTCGCCGAGGTCAAGCAGATAGCACGCTCCGAGCGGGTAACGGTCAATGACGTCCTCGCTACTTGCGTCGCTGGCGCATTGCACCGCTACTTGGTGGACCGCGACCAGCACTGCGCCTCGGTGACGTTCATGGTGCCGGTCAACCTGACGCCGATCGACCTGACCTTGCCCGAAGAACTTGGCAACAGCTTCGCGTTGGTGCAACTCGAGTTGCCCACCGACGAACCAGACCTGGTGGCGGTGCTACACGTGGTGCGTCGCCGAATGGACCGCATCAAACACGGCCACGAGGCCGCCGTGGCCTTCCGCGTCCAGGAGACCGTCGCGGGGCTGAGCCGATCTGTCTACGAAGCTTCGGTCGATCTCCTCGCCAATCGGACCGTGGGTGTCCTGACCAACGTGCCCGGTCCGCCAATGCCCGTCTACCTGGCCGGGTGCCGTGTCGAGGGCATGACCGGTTGGGCGCCTCTGTCTGGTGATCAGCCGATGAGCTTCACCATCTACAGCTATGACGGCCGGGTCACCGTCGGGGTGGCTTGCGACCGTCAGCTGATCCCCGATCACGAAGCTCTCGTCGTCGGTTTCGTGGATGCATTCGCAGATCTCCGAGCCCGCGTCAGCGGAGCGCAATGACCAGAGCGTCCAAGCCGAAGCGTTTCTCCGGTTCGAGTACCCAGGACCCCCTCTCGCAGCATGTCCTGCTTCGGACGCTGCCCCTTCGCGAGGCGACTGGAGAGGGGCATCGTGCATCGACGATTGCCGCTGGCGGTACTCAAACGATGGCCATTGCCGAAGAGTAGACAGGCTCTCCAGCCATAGCGACACGTCAACATCCATCGCCCGTGGTGATCGAGCCGCGGTTCCATGGAAGCGGACGCGGGTAGGACGGTCTGGTGATTCACGACCCGACCGACCGCTTCGTCCGCGTCCGGGGGGCCAGAGAGCACAACCTCAAGAACGTCGATGTCGACGTCCCCCGCAATGAGCTGGTTGTCTTCACTGGGGTCTCCGGGTCGGGAAAGTCCTCGCTTGCCTTCGGTACCCTCTACGCCGAGGCGCAGCGCCGCTACTTCGAGTCTGTGGCGCCCTATGCCCGGCGGCTGCTGCAACAGGTCGGCGCCCCACATGTCGAAGAGATCACCGGCCTGCCTCCGGCCGTGGCCTTGCAGCAGCGTCGAGGCTCATCTAGCTCCCGGTCCACCGTGGGGACCCTGACCACGCTGTCCAACCTGCTCAGAATGCTCTACTCGCGTGCTGGGACCTATCCCATGGATGCCACACGTTTGGATGCCGAGTCGTTCTCGCCCAACACCGCCGCCGGAGCGTGCCCACGATGCCATGGGCTCGGTGAAGAGCACGACGTGGTCGAGGAGTTGATGGTCCCCGACACGTCCCTCAGCATTCGTGACGGCGCCATCGCCGCCTGGCCTGGCGCTTGGCAGGGTGCCAATCAGCGCAGCATCGTTTCCGGGTTGGGAATCGACATCGATATCCCATGGGCGGAGTTGCCGAAGAAGGACCGGGACTGGTTGCTCTTCACTGACGAACAGCCGTCGGTGCTGATCAAGCCTGAACGGGATCGAATCGACCACAGCTACCACGGCAAGTTCTGGAGCGCCCGGGCCTACGTGCACCACGTGCTGGCGACGTCGGCGAGCCAGATGATGCGAGACAAGTCGATGCGTTTCGTTCGCAGCGTCGAATGTGGGCTGTGCCAGGGCACTGGGCTTCAGGTGGCATCGCTGGCGGTCACCTTCGGCGGTCTGAACATCGCGCAGACCAATGCCTTGTCGTTCACCGACCTCGTGGAACTGCTACGCCCAGTGGCCATGCTCACCGGCGCGGCAGCAGCCACGTCGACCGCCGACTCAGGAGAGCAGACCGAGGTAGCAGTGCGCCTGTGCGCAGACCTGGTGGCCCGGATCGAGGTGCTCCTCGACCTCGGCCTCGGCTATCTCTCGCTGGGTCGCACCTCGACCACGCTCTCGCCCGGAGAGGCGCAGCGACTGCGGATCGCCACGCAGTTGCGATCCGGGCTCTTCGGAGTGGTGTACGTCCTCGACGAGCCGTCAGCCGGGTTGCACCCGGCCGACGCCGAGCCGTTGCTCACCGTCCTGGAACGGCTCAAGAGCGCCGGCAACTCGTTGTTCGTCGTCGAGCACGATATGGAGGTCGTGCGCCGAGCCGACTGGGTCGTCGACATTGGTCCCCACGCCGGCGAAGGCGGGGGACAAGTGCTCTACTCCGGGCCGGTGCCCGGGCTCGAGTACGTAGAGGGGTCCATCACCGGCGACCACCTCTTCGGTCGAGCTGAGCCTCTCGGGCGCCATGAGCGCACTCCAAAGGGCTGGATCCACCTGCGTGGCATCACCCGTCACAACCTCGTCGATGTTTCTGTGGATGTGCCGTTGTGCGTCCTGACCGCGGTCACCGGCGTCTCCGGCTCCGGAAAGTCGACGCTGGTCTCGCAGGTCCTTGCTGACCTGGTCCGTGAGCACCTTGGCCAAGCCCCCGACGACGACGAGACCAGCCTGGCGGTCGACGTCGATGCTGCAACTGGACTGGAGTCCTTCGATCGTCTGGTGGTCGTGGATCAGCGTCCGATCGGGCGCACCCCCCGTTCGAACTTGGCCACGTACACCGGCATGTTCGATGCGGTTCGCCGGCTCTTCGCCGACACCGACGAGGCGAAGGCCCGCGGCTACTCACCGGGCCGATTTTCCTTCAACGTGGCCGAGGGACGCTGCGAGACCTGCAAGGGCGAGGGGTTCGTGTCCGTCGAGCTGCTCTTCCTGCCCGGCACCTATGCGCCCTGCCCGACCTGTCACGGGGCGCGCTACAACGCCGAGACCCTGCAGATCGACTATCGCGGCAAGACCATCGCCGACGTGCTGGCCCTCTCCGTCGACGAGGCGGTCCACTTCCTGGTCGACGTACCGGCCGCGGTGCGTAGCCTCAAAACGTTGCGCGAGGTCGGGCTCGGCTACTTGAGGTTGGGCCAGCCGGCCACCGAGCTCAGCGGTGGCGAAGCTCAACGGATCAAGTTGGCGACCGAGCTTCAGCGAGCTCGCCGGGGACACGCGCTCTACCTCCTAGATGAGCCCACATCGGGCCTGCACCCCGCTGACATCGCCCTCCTTCTGCGGCAGTTGCATCGCCTCGTCGATGCCGGTAACACCGTCGTTCTGGTCGAGCACGATCTCGACACCATTGCCACCGCAGACTGGGTGATCGACCTGGGCCCAGGCGGGGGTGACGAGGGCGGCCGGGTGGTGGCGACCGGGACCCCGCTCGACGTCGCCCGCTCCACCGACAGCGCCACCGCGCCCTACCTTGCCGGTCGGCTCGAGTCCGGTTGATCGTCGCCGCCGTCTCCGCAGTGGGCGGGCGCCGTATCGAATGCTGGCTTCTATTCGGGGCCCTCGGGCTGGTTGAACCATCCGTGGAGAGCGTCGATGGCCGAGTCGACGACCACGACATTGGGGCGATTGGCATCGATGATGATCGCCTCATCGGCCCCCGGCACCTCAAGCTCGGCGAACTGGTTGGCTACCAGCTCCAAAGGCATGAAGTGGCCTCGGCGGTTGCTGACTCGTTCGACGATCGCGGGTTGGGGCACGTCGAGGTGGATGATCCGTTCGTTGGTCACACCGTCCACCAGGGCTCGCCGAAACGCGTGTTTCAGAGCCGAACAGGCCAGGACGACCGCGACTCCTTCGCTTTGTCTCGTGCGTAACATTTGGTTCAAGGCTTCGAGCCAAGGTTCCCGGTCCGTGTCGGTGAGAGCGTGACCGGCGCGCATCTTCGCAACATTCGACTCCGGGTGGACGTCGTCGGCATCGACGAAGCTCCACCCCAAGCGGCTGGCCACCTCTCGGCCGATTTGGGTCTTGCCGCTGCCGGCCACACCCATCACGATCAAGACCGGAGCAGCAGCTGGGATCGTGCTGGAAGCCACCGACTCGTCTTCAGGCTGTGGTGGGCTGGAGAAGTTCCCCGAGCTTGGCGATCACTGGGGCTAGCACCGCGACCTGCGCGGCGGTGCCGACGCACTCGGTGATGCCAGCGCCGACGACATTGAACTCCCGCAGGGAGTCGAGAGATGCCAAGAGCTGGGGAATGGTCAGTCCGTTGGGCTCCGGCATGTTGTGTCCGTCGAACTCTGAAGGGTCGAGGACGTCGACGTCGATGTGGACGTAGACGTGGGAGGCGCCGCTCAGCACAGTGGCGGGTTCCAAGGTCGTGATTCCCATGCCCCGGTCGATGGCTGCTCGCTCGGCCGTCACGGCCGCCCGAGCATCGATGAGGGCCACCTTCTTGGGGTCGACCGTTTGGCTCGCGGTGAGCGCCGGGTCTCCCTTGCCCAGCAACCCTGCGAGCACCATGGCGTGGTATGCGCCGTTGTTCGAGTCTTCGGGGGTTTTGAGGTCGGGGTGGGCGTCGAACCAGGCCACACCGAGGCCGGTTCCGTACCGCTCACGGAGTACACGGATGGGCTCGAACTCCACTCCGCAGTCGCCGCCGATGGTCAGAATTGGCTCCTCGATGCCCGCCACTGCTGCTCGCTGCGCTTCGAGGTTGGGTCCGGTGAGTATGGCGCGGTTGGCGACCCCGGCTTCGGTGGGCGAGGTGGCCCGATCTTGGGGGACCTTGTTGAACGGCACATCCAGGATTCGCGATGCCAAAGTGGCGAGGGCGATGCATCCGTCGGGCATTTCCTGCGCGCGCTTGGTAACCGCTCCCTGGAACTGGGGCACAGCATTGAGTCTCATGTCACGCGGGTACCCGAACCCCGAAGAAGTAAACCCCCACCATGACGGCCGGAACGGTTAGCCGTGCCCGTCGCGATGATCTCCGTCATAATGAGCCCGTGTCCGCCCAGATTGAACTGTCGCTCAGCCTGCTGGTTCCGCTTTGCAATTCGCTTCACCTGACGGGTGCCCCTCTTCCGCTCGGCCGATGCTCGGCCACGGTGCGGGGAGTTCACCCGTGATTGCTCGCGTTCTGGACGAGCTCGGCTTCTATGCGTTGGCTGGTCAACCCGCTTCGTCACGGGATCTCGTGAGCGAGGTGGTGGAAGGTGAAGCGCTGGGGCTGGGCACGGTGTTCATCTCCGAGCGTTACAACAAGAAGGAAGCGGCCACGCTCGCTGGTGCCGCAGGCGCGGTGAGCGAGCGCATCACCATCCAGACCGCCGCCACCAACCACAACACCCGCCATCCCATGGTCACCGCCGGATTCGCACGGACGATGCAGAGTCTCACCGGTGGCCGCTTCGTCCTCGGACTAGGGCGCGGAATCCCCCTCCAACAGGATGCTTTCGGCATGGGAAGGATCACCACCGCCGAGATGGAGGACTTCGCCGAGCTCATGCGTCGCTTGTTCCGCGGTGAGGTCATCATGGGACACGACGGTCCCGCCGGCTCATGGCCCGTCCTGCACCTCGATGCCACCCTCGATGAGCACCTGCCCATGAGCCTGGTGGCCTTCGGTCCCCGATCGTTGGACCTCGGCGGTCGCTGCTTCGACGAGGTGGTGCTCCACACGTTCTTCACCGACGAGACCACAGCTCGATGCGTCCAGACGGTGAAGCAGGCCGCCGAACGGGCCGGTCGAGATCCTGACGCCGTGAAGGTGTGGTCCTGTCTGGCAACCATCGGAGACCACATCGACGAGGACCTGCGACTCATGAAGCAGGTCGGCCGATTGGCCACCTACCTCCAGGGCTACGGCGAGCTGCTGGTTCGCACCAACGGGTGGGACCAGCAGGTGCTCCAGCAGATCCTGGCCGACCCCGTGGTTTCGAGCGTCCGCGGCCTCGACGTGGTCGGCACCGCCGAGCAACTCGAGCACGTGGCTGGGCTCATCCCCGACGAATGGTTGGCTCCCGCCGCAACCGGTACCCCAGCCCAATGTGTGGCTGCGGTGCGCCACCAGTTCGACCTCGGGTGCGACGGTGTGATCATGCACGGTGCCACGCCCGCAGAGCTGGCCCCGATCGTGGCCGAGTACCGCTCATGACATCAGCCGAACCGATCACCGCTGCGCGAATCACCGAGCTCCTGCGGGCCGCGGACCATGACGTGACCGTCGATCAGATCACCACCGAACGCGTCGGCACCGGACAGATGGGGGCCAGCTACCGAGTATCGCTCACCGTTCACGGCGACCGCGGTGAGCTACCTGACACCCTGGTGGCCAAGATGGCCGATGGGCCGCCCGAGAAGAGGGCGCTCGCTGCTGGTAGCTACCGGACCGAAGTCGACTTCTACCGCAACGTCGCATCCACCGTGGCCGTGCGAGCACCCCGGTGCTGGGCCTCGTGGACCAACGACGACTGCACCGAGTTCATCCTGCTCCTGGAAGACTTGGCCCCTCGCCAACAAGGAGACCAGATCGATGGCTGCAGTGCCGAACAGGCCACCGCGGCAGCGGTGAACCTGGCCGGGTTGCACGGCCCCCGATGGCGCGACCCCACCTGGGCTACCGTCGGCGGGCTCAACGTCATCGACCAGGCATCGGCGGACATGCTCGGCGAGGTGATGGCTCCGATGAACGAGATGTTCTTTGCTCACTTTGGTGACCGTCTTGCCCCCGAGGACCGCGCCGTCTTCGCACGAGTTCCCGAGGTGGCTGGCAGCTGGCTACTCGGTCGCTCCGAACGCCACGGGCCTGTCCACGGCGACTACCGGCTCGACAACCTCATGTTCGCTCCGGACAGCAGCGACGTGGTCACTGTCGACTGGCAGACCATAAGTCTCGGCCTACCCACTCGAGACCTGGCCTTCCTGTGTTCCACCGGGCTCGATCCCGATGTTCGGCGGACCAGTGAAGGGTCGATCGTCGAGGCCTACCACCAAGCGCTCCTCACCCACGGGGTCGACGACTACTCCCTCGATGCATGCCGGGACGACTATTCGTACTCCATGCTCCAAGGGCCGCTGATCGTGGTGTTCGGTTGGGCGGTGGCCGACAAGACCGAGCGCGGCGACATCATGTTCCTGGCCATGGCCGAACGCGTCTGCTCGGCCATACGCGACCACGACCCTTTCGCTCGCCTCTGACCTCCTGCCGGGAGGCAGGCTCAAGGACGCTCACCGAGTTCGTAGAGGTCGGCGGCGCGGCCGACGATCAACGGGTCGAGCAGGCCGATGCGGTCACTGTCCTTGCCGTCGTAGGGCATGGTGTGGAGCACGTAGCGCAGAGCGTTGAGCCGGGCTCGCTTCTTGCAGTCGGACTTGATGACCGTCCACGGAGCAACATCGGTGTCGGTGGTGCGGAACATGGTGTTCTTGGCGTCGGTGTAGGCATCCCACTTGTCGAGCGAGGCAAGGTCGATAGGCGACAGCTTCCACTGCTTGAGCGGATGTCGTTCGCGTTCGCTGAATCGTCGGCGCTGCTCCTCGCGGCTCACCGAGAACCAGAACTTGACGAGGTGGATCCCGCTGCGGGTCAGGTTCCGTTCGAACTCGGGTGCCTGCCGGAGGAACTCGGCGTGCTCATCGTCGGTGCAGAACCCCATGACCCGCTCGACGCCGGCTCGGTTGTACCAGGAGCGGTCGAACAGCACGATCTCGCCCGCGGTGGGCAGGTGCTGCACGTATCGCTGGAAGTACCACTGACCGGCTTCGACCTCGGTGGGCTTCTCGAGGGCCACCACTCGTGCACCTCGAGGGTTGAGGTGTTCCATGAACCGTTTGATCGTGCCGCCCTTGCCGGCGGCGTCACGACCTTCGAACACGATGACGACCCGTTGGCCGGTTTCCTTGACCCAGGCCTGCAGCTTGAGCAACTCGACCTGCAGCCGGTACTTCTGGGCCTCGTAGGTCTTGCGACGCATCAGATTCGTGTATGGGTAGACGCCGCTGCGCCATGCATCGACCAGTTCATCGTCGGAGTTCATCGGCGGTGTGCCGTAGGGCGGTTCGTGTCGGTCGAACAGTGCCGTTCGCACTTTGCTCAGATCGTCGTCGGAGGTGCCAGCAAGCACGGCATCGAGCCATCGCGCTACTTCGATGCGCTCCTCGTGACCGGCTTGCTCCAGTACATCCTGGACCGAGTTGACGAGTGTCCCAGTGGATCCTTCGATGGCATCGTTTACCACGTGGTCTTCGATGCCTGCCGGACGAAGGTCACCAGCGATGTCGCCGTCAGAGGTTCGACGCGGGGGCGTAACTGCTTCGCTGGTCGCCATGGGGAGACACTACCGACCTCGCGGGCGAGCGTCTTTACAAATCTCAGCGAAACGAAGGCTTGATGGCGAGGAGCTTGCCGCTGTTGCTTTGCATCACGGACTCCACGGTTCGCCCTTCACCGTGGGAAAGGACGGCAACCAGCACCTCCCCGGGAGTCACGGTCCAACTGCAGATGGGTGGACCCTGGTCGGTCGGACCTGACGAGCCGAGATGAGGTTGAATGGGGAGGTGAGCGACGCGGGCACGAATCAGGGTCAGCGGCCCGCCGAGGCCGTGGAGCCGATCGAGGCTGCCTGGTCGCTCGAGTCGGCGGACGTCGTCGTGGCGATGGATAGCGACGCCGATTCTGGGCTCACCGAAGCATCGGTCCGGCGACGCGCCACACGGTTCGGGGCGAACGAGATCGCCGTCGGTGTCGAGACCCCGGCCTGGAAGCGGATGCTGGCACAGTTCCGAGATCCGCTGGTGCTGTTGTTGCTGGTGGCGATCGTGGTCTCGTTGATCGCTTGGTTCATCGACGGCGCCGACGAGTTGCCCATCGATGCCGTCGTCATCGCCGTCATCGTCTTGCTCAACGCGGGTCTCGGCTTCTGGCAGGAGAGCAAGGCCATCGATGCTGTGGCCGCCCTCCGGGTCCTGACGGCCGCTCGCACAACGGTGCTCCGTGACGGGCGGATGACCTCGGTCGCAAACGTGGACCTCGTTCCCGGCGACATCGTGATTCTCGAAGAGGGGAGTGCGATCGGCGCAGATGCTCGGCTCCTCGATGTGGCCAACCTTCAGGTCTCTGAGGCCCCGCTGACCGGTGAGAGCACGGTGGTCGACAAGACGTCCACGACCCTTGATGGCGACACCGAGCTCGCTGATCGCACGAACATGGTGTTCCGGGGAACCGCGGTCACGAGCGGACACGGGACCGCGGTGGTGGTTGCCACCGCCATGGACACCCAGATCGGACGGATCGCGTCTCTGATCGAGCAAGCATCGGAAGACCCGACCCCGCTCGAACGCGAGATCCAGTGGCTCGGCAAGATGCTCGGCATCGTCGTCGTGGTACTCGCCGCGATCGTGGTCGCCGCGATCGTGCTCACCTCGGAACTCTCGGAACCTGCCGATGTGATCGATGCCCTGCTCGTCGGCGTATCACTCGCCGTGGCTGCGGTCCCTGAAGGCCTGCCCGCGATCATGTCGGTGGTCCTGGCCCTCGGCGTTCAGCGTATGGCGAAGCGCAACGCGATCGTCAAGCAGCTCTCATCGGTGGAGACCCTGGGCGCAGCATCGATCATCTGCACCGATAAGACGGGCACGCTCACCCGCAACGAAATGACCATCGTCCGCATCGAAACCGCTTCTGGGGCGGTCGACGTGACCGGCTCGGGATATGACCCGCACGGTCGCGTTGTCGTCGATGGCAGACCGATCGAGGACGACGAACTGCGCACCGCCGTGGAACTCGTGCTCGGGGCCGGCTGCCTGGCCAACAATGCCTCGTTCGCGCAGGACGACCAAGGCCAGTGGGAGGTGCTCGGTGACCCGACCGAGGCGGCCTTCCTCGTTGCCGAAGAGAAGTTGGGCCTGGCCGAGCGTCGGGTTCGGCGTTTCGACCGGGTCGACGAGGTGCCCTTCACCTCAGAACGCAAGCTGATGTCGACCCTGCATCACGATGGCGACTTCGACGCAGACCAGCCTGTACAGGAGCAGGCGTCGCCGAGTGAGCTGATGTTGTTCACCAAGGGCTCACCAGACGTACTCCTCGAACGCTGCTCGCATGAGCGCGTCGGTGGTCTGGTGATCGAGCTGACCGACGACCGCCGGGAAGCCATCCTCGCGTCCATCGATCGTCTCGCCGATCAGGCATTGCGGACGCTGGGCGTCGCCTACCGACCCATGGAGCCCAGTGCTTCCAGCATCGACGTCGACGCCGAACACGGGCTGGTGCACCTCGGCATAGTTGGCATCGTCGATCCGCCCCGCGAAGAGGTGGCGGCCGCCATCGAAGAGGCACGCGGGGCGGGCATTCGGGTCATCATGATCACCGGCGACCACCCCCGCACCGCGGCCCGCATCGGCGCCCAGCTCGGGATCGGTGACGGGGCAGCCGACGCGGTGACCGGCCGGGAGCTTTCGGCGATGACCGATACCGAGTTCCGGTTGGCTACCGAGTCGAGTGACGTGTTTGCCAGAGTCATCCCCGAACACAAGCTCCGGATCGTCGAACAACTCCAGCAGAGCGGGCAGGTCGTGGCCATGACTGGCGACGGCGTCAACGATGCCCCGGCGCTCAAGCAGGCCGACATCGGGGTGGCCATGGGGATCAACGGCACCGAGGTCTCCAAAGATGCCTCGAACATGATCCTGGCCGACGACAACTTCGCCACGATCCTTGGCGCGGTGCGCGAGGGACGGGAGATCTTCGCCGACATCCGCAAGTGCGTGCGCTACCTCCTGGCCTCCAACGCGGGTGAGGTCCTCGTCGTGTTCGTCGGGGTTCTCGCCGCCGGTTGGCTCGGTTTGGGTGGGTCGGGCGACGAGCTGGCCGTACCGCTGCTGGCGACCCAGATCCTGTGGATCAACCTGCTCACCGACAGCGCCCTGGCCCTGGCGCTAGGACTCGACCCCGCGGTGGAAGACGTGATGGCCCGGCCCGCCCGCCGGCTCGACGAACGCATCATCGACCGGTCAATGGTCACCACCATCGCCCTGATCGGTGTCGTCTCCGCCGCGGCCGGCCTTCTGGCCCTCGACATCGAGCTCCCTGGTGGATTGATCGACGGATCCGGCACCATCGCCACCGGGCGCACCATGGTGTTCACCACCATCGTCCTTGCTCAGATCTTCAATGCCTTCAACGCCCGCTCCGACACCGTGAGCGCGTTCGTCCGGCCTTTCGAGAACCGGCTGCTCTGGGGTGCGGTCGCCTTGACGGTGGCCCTGCAGGTCTTCGTGGTGCACGTGCCCTTCATGAACCGAGCCTTCGATACCGAACCACTCGATCTCCGCCGGTGGCTGATCTGCATCGGTCTGGCCGCCACCGTGCTGGTCGCTGACGAGCTCCGCAAGGTGCTGCACCGCCGAACTCGACCCGCTCTCCGCTAGCGGAAGGTACGTACGGTCACTTGACCGTGCGATGGGTCAGTCGGCTTCGGCCTGTCGGATGGTGGCGCTCGCGTCGCGATCGTCGATGCGGCCGAAGGTGCTGTTCAGCTTGCTCTGCATCTTCGTGGCCGCACCGCGGCACGCCTCTTCGATGGTGGGGGCGAGGGCGGTGACCACCACCGGCTGCATTCCCTCCGGGCGTGCTTCGAGCAGGCACTTCTTGTCGTCGCTACCACTACCCCGTTCGGCATCTACATCGCTGAGGTGGACCTCTACCCGCGTCAGGCGGTCCTCGAAGTGCTGTAGCGCCGAGCCAATCACGGTCTCGGCCATCTCTGCGACGGCCTCGGTGCCATCGATGTTGCTGTCGGTGTTGACCTGAATCTTCATTGATGGATCCTCGCATCGGTTCGAATTGGGGGGGCGAACGGTACGAACAAAGCATGGCATGTTGCCAACACATGCCTATGGGCTCGGTCGATAGTGGAAGACACCCTCGTCACGTATTTCGGTGAGCAGGCCCGTGACTCGATCCATTACATCGAGAACGACTGGTGCCAGGAACCATGGAGCGGAGGCGCCTATGGAGGTCGCTTCACCACCGGCGGGTGGACCACATTCGGCCCCACCCTGAAGCTCCCGCATGGACGTATCGACTTCCCTGGAACCGAAACCGCCACAAGGTGGAACGGCTATATCGACGGGGCCATCAGTGCAGGGGAGCGAGCGGCAGCAGAGATCTTCGACGACCTAGATGGGGGAACGATCACCCAGCAAAGCATGTCACGCCATTGACCTTGGCCCTGACCTCAGGGCCGGGCTCCACTGGGGTAGGTACCCTTGAGCCCAGTATCGATCAGTGGCTTCATCTCTGCAGGAGACCGAACATGGAATCTGACCGCACAGCCTTCCCTCTTCGAGATCCCCAGGCGGCGCACCACAGCCCGGCCGACGATCGTGAGCGGCGCGTGCTGGCCGGGAGTGGAACCCACGGGCTCGGCCCGATCGTTCTGCGGGTCGGCGACGAGGCCGTGACCGTGCGCCCGGGTGAGGAGGTGGATGTTCGAGATGGAGCGGACTCTGACGCCCAGGTGGCGGTGGAGTTCAAGAGCCAGGAAGCGTTCACCGACTTTCACGACGAGATGCGAACCGCCGCCGGTCTTCACGTGACCGGTGGAGTTCGCTACCTATCGGGCGACTTCGCCGGCTTCGACGCATGGGAGCCGGCGCTACGCGCGCTGTACCAAGGCCGACCGGTCTTCGATCCTGCTGATATCGACCGCGATGATGCCTCTCGTACGTTCCGCTGGGGTGAGGATGAGGATGCACTCTCAGCCTTCTTGCAGCGTTACGGGTGGGCCCACGTGCGTGGTGTGTTCTCGGCGTCGGAGATCGCTGAGATCGATGCCGAGGTTCGGCGCATCGAGGAGGCCAGCCGACCTGATGTTCCGGGGTCGTGGTGGACACACGATGCCGATGGCCAAGAGCAGCCGTGCCAGCTCCACTTCCTAGGGCTTGCGTCGGCGGTCATCGCCGCGCTCGATGAGGATCCGCGGGTCCGCCGGCTCGTGGCGCTCAACGGGATGGATCTCGTCAGCCACCCGGACCGTGCCCTCGGTACCTTTGCGGTCCTGAAGCGACCGACCGCCGCCGAAGGCCTCACCAACCTGCCGTGGCACATCGACTGCGGCTTGGGCGGTCATCCCTTCACCTGTCCAGGACTTCACATTGGCGTTCAGCTCACCGCTTCGAATCCCGGCCTCGGAGCGTTCAGCATCCTTCCCGGCAGCCACCGCAGCAGCGTCCGACGAGCCGATGTCGACCTGGAAACGTGGCCCACTGTCACCGTCGATGCCGAGCCGGGGGATGTCACCTTGCACATAACCCATGCCCTGCACGCGGCGCCTGGTCCGCAGAGCCGAAGCGAAGGTCGTCGAACGCTCTACCTCGGCTTCAGCCCGCCGGAGCTACTCGACGTGATCGGACCCGGCCAGGCCTTCGACGACCTCATCACCCAGACCAGCGCTGACGGACACGTCCGGTTCGCCGCCGACTAGGTGACTGTCGAAGGCGGGTGACGCCAGCGGGGGGTGGGACCCGCCGACGTCACCCTGTTACCTCGGATCGCTACCAGTTCCCCGAGATTGCTACTTCGGGGCGTCTGCGTAGCGGAGGTAGGGCTTGAACTCCTCGACGTTCTGGAACTGCTTCTTGGCATCTTCGGTGGAGACCCCCATGCCGACGATCACCCGGTCGCCAGGCTGCCAGTCGGCTGGCGTGGCGATGGGATTGGCATCGGTGGCCTGGAGGGCGTCGATGACGCGCACGATCTCGTCGAAGTTGCGACCCACCGACTTGGGATAGGTGAGCATGAGGCGGAGCTTGTTGTCGGGGTCGACGATGAACACCGAACGCACAGTGGAGGTGTCACCTTCGCCCGGGTGGATCATGTCGTAGAGCTCAGCGACCTTACGGTCGGGGTCGGCCACGATCGGGAAGTTGAGTGCGGTGCCGGTGACCTCTCCGATGTCTGGTGCCCAAGCATGGTGGTCCTCGACGGAGTCGATCGAGATGGCGATTGCCTTGGTGTTGCGCTTGGCGAACTCGCTCCCGAGAGCGGCAGTGCGGCCGAGCTCAGTGGTGCACACCGGGGTGAAGTCGGCCGGGTGGCTGAAGAACACCGCCCACGAACCCTTCTTCCAGTCGTGGAAGGTGATCTCGCCGTCGGTGGTCATCGCGGTGAAATCGGGGGCTTCGTCTCCGAGGTGCAGACAGGACATGTAGCGCTCCTTCGTTTGTTGGTACGCGGGCGCCTTCGCCCGCGTTCACTTGGTTCAACCGAGATACCCGGCTAGGTGTTCCTGGGGTTTGTGTTTGGGTTCGCTTCCTTGACCGGGACCAAGGGATCTGTGGTCTGGCGGGAAGCCAACTGTTCACGCCTCGAGCCCTTCAGCGGGTTGATGGCCTCCGATGGGGTCCAATCTGAGCGCGGCCATCCGCAGCAACCCATGTCAGGTTCCTTCAGGTTTCAGAGCATCGAGAGCGGCAGTGAGTTGGGCAGCGGCCTTGCTGGCGAGGTCGGCGAAGTTGGGATCGGGCACGAGGTCGCGGGGGTCGACGATCTTGATGCTGGTCTTGTTGTCCCCGACTGGTTCGAGCACGACGTTGCAGGGCAGAACCAGCGCCGAAGACGGGTCGAGCTTGAGGGCCTCATGGGCGAAGCCCGGGTTGCACGCACCCAGGATCTTCAGGGCCGGGCGTTCGACGTCGAGCTTGGCCTTGAGGACGCCGGCGATGTCGATCTCGGTGAGGACGCCGAAGCCATTGTCGGCGAGAGAAGCTCGCACGGCGGTCTCGGCCTGGTCCATGGGGAGGTCGACGGTGGTCTCGATGGCACGCATGGTGTCCCTTTCGGTGTGGGGTTTCGGAGGATCTTGCGGTATACCCCCCATGGTATCGAACCAGGAATGATTTCGCGCCGCAAAGGCCTGGGCCCACTCAGCGCTGGTAGGTCAGCAGGGTGCGGTCGAAGCGCCCCTGGGCCACGTCGTCGCGATGGGCGAAGAAGTGCAGCTTGCAGACTTCGTCTTGAAATGTCTCCGCCACGTCCCATGACGCCACCTGAAGGAGCTGTAGCCAGTCATCGGGATCGTCACCCGGTCCGTCGTCGTCGCTCGGTCTTCCGTTGAGTGCCACCAACAGCGGCTGCTCCTGGGCGGGATGGGGCGCGCCGAGCATCCAGTGCTGCCAATCGCGATGTGCAGATTCGAGCGCATCGTGGACCTGGTCGTAGAGCTCGCTCTCGCCTCCGATGGGAGGACGGTTGTAGAAGTAGGAGTTGAGGGCATCGTCGTTGGAGACCTTGATCGGGTCGAAGGTGAGCCACGCGGTCTTGCCGTTGCCGATGTAGCGCATGCGCTCGGGTGGGCCCTGCTCCCGCCAGCCTTGGCGGGCGTAAACAGGGTGCTGCCAAGGTGGCGTGCGTGACGTCACCTCGACATCGGGTGGGACGTAGAAGACGCGATGCAGCCCAGGCACGTAGGGATTGAGGGCAGCAACGCGGATCACGTCCACGAAGAACACCAGCCACCCGTCCTGGGGCCCTGGCCAGCTGGGAGGTAGTGGCACTTCGGCCAGGTTGATCTGGGCCAGGAAGGTCAGTGGTCCTTCTCCTGCGGCAGAAGCGTTCTGCCAGCGACCGTCGGTATATGGCTCGAAACCGGGGGCGTCGCACGTGGGCCACTCGAAGTCGGGGGGAACGTGTGGGCATCCGTGGAGGTGCGACACCCCGAGAGGAATGTCGTTCCAGACCATGCCCGTGTAGGGAGCGACCCCCACGGCATCGACGATCGGCTCGATGCCGTGATAGATCCCCGCCTCGGCCACCGCGACCATGGCTTCATCGAGGAGCTGGTTGCCCCAGCGGAGGTTCCGATCCTTCGGAACGGACAGGTCCAGACCAGGCTCCTGCGGCCAAGCCTCCTCTCGCTCCGTAGCGCCCCGACGCAGACGAGCGACCACCTTGGCGCCCCGTGCTTTTTGCTCGTCGGATTCAGCCTCCTCGTACATCTCGGCGAACCGATCGAGGATCTCGTGACGGATACGCCAGTGGGCGGGCGCTGAGCCAGGTTTGCCCTCCGGTTCGTCGAGGACGTCAGCGGACTGGTTCATCGACGCCGACGACTGCGCCACGACCACGCCCGGCACGCGGATCACGAGGGCGACCGGCGACCCGAGGCGGTCCGTGCGGCGCCACCGGAACTCCTCCAAGGTTCCGGTGATCATCCCGGTGTCGCTGCCGCGAAATCCGTTTTCGTCCTCGAGCTCCATGCGGATCGTGTGGTCGCTGGTTCTCATGTGAAGGACGTTGGGCGCCGAGAAGTCGCGTGGCCCCGAGATCGTTTCCATCTCGGCGATGTCCGCTCGGCTGGCGACTTCCAGCACCTCGACGGTGATGCCGACCGGTACGAGTACGGGGATCAGAAGCGGACCCGGACGCAGATCGTCGAACGGCACTCGCAGGGTCATCTGGGCCATGGAGGTCTATCGGTCGCACGGAGCCAACGGTGAGCTGAGGCGGCTCGACCTCAGCGCTGGTAGGTCAGCAGGGTGCGGTCGAACCGGCCGTTGGCTACGTCGTCGCGATGGGCGAAGAAGTGCAGCTTGCAGACTTCGTCTTGAAAGGTCTCCGCCACGTCCCATGACGCCACCTGAAGGAGTTGTAGCCAGTCATCGGGGTCGTTCCCCGGTCCTTCGCCGTCGTTCCATCTTCCACTGAGTGCCTGAACCAGCGCCTCGCCTTGAACGGCGTGGGGTGCCCCGAGCAGCCAGTGCTGTCGCTCCCGGTGTGCGGATTCGAGTGCCTCGTGGACCTGGTCGTAGACCTCGGGCTTGCTCTCGGCACGCGGCCGGAAGCCGAAGAAGGACCGGAGAGCATCGTCGTTGGAGACCTCGATCGGGTCGAATGTGAGCCAAGCCGTCTTGCCGTTGCCGATGTAGCGCATGCGCTCGGGTGGGCCCTGCTCACGCCAGCCTTGACGGGCATACACGGGGTGCTGCCACGGTGGCGTGCGTGATGTGACCTCAACCTCGGGTGGGATGTAGAAGACGCGATGTGGCCCGGGCACGGCGGGATCCCCACCGAATCTTGCGGCGGCCAGTCGGATCACATCCACGAAGAACAACAGCCACCCGTCCTGCGGCCCTGGCCAGCTGGGGGGCAGCGGCACTTCGGCCAGGTTGATCTGGGCCAGGAAGGTGAGCGGCCCTTCTCCTGCGGCAGAAGCGCTCTTCCAGAGCTGGGGAAACTCCGTGTTGGGTTCGAAGCCGGGCGCGTCCCAGGTGGGCCATTCGAAGTCGTGGGGAACGTGTGGGCATCCGTGGAGGTGCGATACGCCGAGGGGAATGTCGTTCCAAACCATCCCGGTGTAGGGGACAGCCCGCACGGCATCGATGAACGGCTCGATGCCGTGATCGATCCCCGCCTCGGCCACCGCGACCATGGCTTCTTCGAGAACCTGGTTGCCCCAGCGGAGGTTGCGATCCTCCGGATCGGACAGGTCCAGGCCAGGTTCGTGGGGCCAAGCTTCCTCTCGTTCCGTGATGGCTCGACGGAGACGAGCGACCACCTTCGCTCCATGCGCCTTGCGGTCGTCGGACTCGGCCTCCGCGTACATCTCCGCGAACAGGTCGAGCGTCTCGTGATGAACGAGCCAATGGTCGGGCACTCGGCCTGGATCGATGGACCGGTGCTCGAGGGCGCCAGCGACTGGATCGGTCGACGCTGAGGACTGCGCCACGACCGAAGCCGGTATGTGGATCAGCAGCGCGGCGGGTGAGCCGAGGTGATCCCAGCGACGCCACCGGTACTCCGCACGGTTTCCGGTTTGGCCCAACTCGCCACCGCTGCGTCGACCGTCTTCATCCTCGAGTTCGACATCGATGGCGTAGTCGCTGGTCCCCACCCGAAGGATGCAGGGCGACTCGAAGGCTGGGCGTCCTCCCGGAATGACAGCCATCTCGGTGATGCCGGAGCGGTCGACCACCTCCAGCACCTCGACCGTGATTCCGACCGGAACTAGCACCGGGATCAGGAGCGGACCCGGACGCAGATCGTCGAACGGCAATCGCAGGGTCATCGGGGCCACGTTGACCTATCGGCCCAACGTGACGAGCGCTTAGAGCAGGCGCATGAAGAGGCCGCGCCATTCGGGTCGAGGCGGCGACGATGCTTCACTTCGAGCAGGCGCGCTGGGCCATCGTCGCCGGCCATGGGAGATGCTCGTCCTCGTCCCATGAGAGCTGCTCGTCCCCGTCGTTGGATAGGCCCTGGGCGTAGACCGAGCGTTTCATGGTGATCCACGAGGCCGGCCCGTCGGCGATCCGGACCTGCAGGTCGATGAACCCGTCGCCAGGGTCTATGTCGTGGATCTCGTCGCAGTCGGTGACCCGATACCAGATGGTCAGAACGACGCTTTCGTTGGGACCGAGCCGGATAGGAAACGGGTCCTTGAGAAGTTCGCTTGGCCTGGGTTCTTCGAGCGGGATGGTCTGTCCGTATCCCGGAGGAAACGATTCTTGTGGGCTGCTGGCGGTGTAGCCCATCAGCGAGAGTCCAGGTCTGGGGTGCGGCCCGTCGATCAGTTCGATGTCGACCGGTGAGTCGTTGCCCACGTCGACGGTGATGCTGATCGGTCCGTCTCCTCCCCACGCCCGTACGCCGCCGATGAGCTTGGGGACCAACGTGCCGGTGGTCGTGCCCCACATGAACGCGCCGATGGCGCCGAGGAATACAACCCAGAGGACGATCCGACGCCACCGGGGGCCGGGTGGCGGAACCAGTTCATCGAGGATGGCCTCGTCGAACGGAACATTGGTGGTTGCGGTCTCGGACACATTGTCATATTGTCCTATGACAATGGGACAGTCAAGCGATGCTTCAACAAGGACCCTCGGGCAATTGACTAGCCAATGGTCGCCGTTGTGACCAGGGCGATAGCCATGGTGCTCGTCGCCAACGGTGTGGGGGTCATGGTGCTGACGCTGGGTCGCCCGGTTCCGCTCCCTTGTGCCGAGGACGGTGGTGGGGTTCGGAATTTGCTCATCGGCCGGTTCATCGAGCGCTCCCAACGATTTCGGCGTGCCGGAGCCATCGTCGCCCTCATCTTGTTGGTGGCCTACTCGACCGTGGGCGATTCCATGAACGGTCAGGCCGCGGGCGCCAACGCCGACCTACTGATGGTTGCCGCGATCGGCCTGGCCGGATCCATCGTCGGATCGATCGTGGCTGAAGCGTTTCGCGTTCGTCGACGTGGACCGCGCACGGCATCACTCGACGTCCGGGGCCCCGATTCCTACCGGGACCGCGTCGCGGGCCAGCGCGAACTCGTCCTGCTCGTGCTGGCCGCGGCCGGAGTGGCCGGAGCGTTGGTTACCGGGGCGGAGCTCCAACCGGTGATCGCCCTCGGCGTTGCCGTTGTTCTGCTGGCCCTCGTACGTCGTTGGGCCGTTCGACGCATCGCTCTGCGGCCTCGACCCGTCGTACCTGCCGATGTTGCCGCTGCCGACGACGAGGTTCGACGAATGGCAACCTCGGCGGGCGTCTCCCGTCCGATCGTCACCTTGGGGGCCCTCGCTGTCTCTTCGCAATGGTTCACCGTGGTCGCTGCCGATGTGGATCTGTCCGAGTCGGTCACGGCCATCTCGATCGTCTCCACGATCGCTTGGATCGGGGCGATCGTGCTCTTCCTGACTGCTTGCGAATGGTGGTGGACCAACCGGTCGTTCGGGCTCATCCTCCAAGCTGCGGGCGGACCGCCTTCGCGTCTGCCCTGGCGGTTCGCCATCGTCGGCGCCTTAATCGTGATGATGGTGATCTTGGTACTGGCCAGAGGCCTCGGCTGACGTGCTGCTTCGTGTCGACCCGGCCCTGCCGATGCCGGTCTACGAGCAGATCCGGTCCCAGGTGGCCCGCCTTGCGGCCAGCGGCCAGGCCGTTGCCGGCACCCGTCTCCCGACCATCCGGCAACTGGCGTCCGACCTCGGTTTGTCCAAGGGCACCGTCGAACGGGCCTACGAACTGCTCGAAGCCGATGGGGTGGTGGAGAGTAGGGGGCGGGCCGGCACCTTCCTGCGAGATCGTTCCGCTCGGGGATCGAGCCCCGTCTCCGACCTCGCCGATCTCCGCAGAGCAGCCGATGCATTTGCCGTCGTAGTCCGTCAGCTCGGCATCGACGAGGCAATAGCGCAGGACGAGCTGACCCGAGCCCTCGACCGCCTCCGTTGAAAGTCACAGCCCTGGGCAACAATGGATGTCGTGCACCCTTCGCTCGATGGCCGACGTTTCGCCGATCAAACCGGTCGCCACGACGGTGATGTCAGCGGCGACACCGTGTTCGCCTACCGCGAAGCAGACGGAGAGATCTGGGCTGACTACGCAGGCGGGGTGATCCGACGCGGTTCGCTCGTCGGTAGCCGCTCTGGAAATCGGCTCGACTTTCGATATGTGCACCTCACCGCCGACGGCGAGACAGCGTCGGGCCGATGCCAAACGATGATCACCGCTTTGCCCGACGGTCGTCTCCGCCTCGAAGAAACATGGGCATGGGAGAGCCGGTCTGGAGCGGGGACGAGCACCCTTGAAGAACTGCCACCCATCACGGGATGACCAGCGGTCGTTAGCCGACTAGCTGGGTGAGGGTTTTGGCGATATCGCCTTGGAGGATGGCGTCGGCTTGGGTGTCGTATGCGGTTGGTTCGCCGTTGATGGTGACCACCTTGGCTCCGCCGGCGGCGGCCGCCCCGGGGAGCAATGCCACGGGGTAGACGGTGAGCGTTGATCCGATGCAGATCATCAGATCGCAGGATGATGCCTCGTCGAAGGCCCGGTCGATCACCGCGGGAATCAGGTTCTGGCCGAAGGAGATGGTGGCCGACTTGAGGATGCCGCCGCACTCGAAACAACGAGGGTCGATCTCGCCAGCTCGAACCCGATCGAGGGCCTCGACCATCGGAGCCTGGTAGTTGCAACCAAGGCACATGACCTCTCGCACGGTGCCATGGACCTCGATCACGTTGGATGGGTCGGAGCCGGCGAGTTGCTGCAGGCCGTCGATGTTCTGGGTGATGATCGCCGCCATCCGACCCTGCCTCTCCAGCTCGGCGAGCGCATGGTGACCGGCGTTGGGCTCAGCGTTCCAGGCTGGATTCTCGAGTCTTGACTGCCAGGCCAATGCCCGCACTTCTGGGTCGGTGACGTAGTAGCTGATGTCCGACATGCGCTCGGACTTGGGGTTTAGCGTCCACAGCCCCTTCGGGCCTCGGAAGTCGGGGATGCCGCTGTCAGTCGAGATGCCAGCCCCTACCAGAGCCACCACCCGGTCGGCGGCTTCGAGCCAATCCCGTACCACTGCTGGATCGGTCACTGGTTCAGACGGCATGGCGACCCAGTGAACACAACCCAGACCCCAGCCACAACCCGGCTGCGGTTCGGTCGATGGCGAATTGTGGCTGGTGGCCATGGTGTCGGTCCCCAGGGTGCCGCCACGGCATGTCGATCGGAGCTACGCCGGCCCGATGACGAAGTCGAAGCGATCGGGACGCATCACCGTGACGAAGTAGTGGTCTTCGGCGGCATCCCACCTGGCCTCCCAATTGATTCGGTAGCCGTCGCCTTCCCGTTCGATCAGTTGTCGACGACGTATCTCCTGAGGAACGTCCAAGAGAACTCGGACGTCGAGCAGATCGTGCAGCTCGGGCCGGCAGCTGTAAGCGCCTTCGAGTACGACGATCGGTGCGAGGCGGGCGGCAACTGGCTCAGAAGTGAAGGGAACGATGTCGCTGTCCCAGTCGTTGGAGTCCCAGTCGAAGGGGTGCCATGTGGCGGTGCCCTCCTCCCTCAGTTGCTCCAGGACAAGGCGTTGTCTCCGCCAGTCGATGACGCTGTTTGCCCACTCGGCCACGGTCCGACCGTCCCAGGTCTCGTTGCTGCCGCCGGCGTAGAACTGGTCTCCTTTGATCACTGTCAGCGCATCGCTATTGCCGGCCGTCGAGCAGGCAGCGTTCGAGATCGCCGCGGCCAGGGTCGACTTGCCAGAGCCACCGCGTCCGTCGAGTCCGACGAACAGAGGCGCGTCGATGGTTGGACCCCATGCATGCAACCGTTCCATCAACGCTTCTGCTGGGTTCGAACTCCGGATGGTCGCGGTGGGGGTGGTGGCCGGGTCGTCGGCGGTCATGTCGACATCATGACGTGACCGCTGGTGTCCAGCGGCCCGACTTGATTGCGAAGACCACCCTTGACCAGGCCGCCATACGAAAGTCGTCGTCGAGGGCCATGCGGGCGGTGCCAGATGTCGATCGATGAGATTCGGTCGGTCGTTCCGTCTTCACTCTTGAACCCCTTCCCCGATGGAGAACCTGATGGCAACGCAATCGTTCCTGTTCGTTCCCGAGAGCCATGAGGTGGCGGGCTGATGCGCATCGTCATCTCGCAGTTCATGAGCCTCGACGGTGTCGTGCAGGCTCCCGGTGGCCCCGAAGAGGACGTCGATGGCGGCTTTGCTCACGGTGGTTGGTCCATGCCGTACTTCGATCCCGAGACCATGGGTGGGGCCATCGACGAAGCCATGCAGGACACCGATGCTCTGCTGTTCGGTCGACGCACCTGGCAGACGATGGCCGGAGCCTGGCCCGACCGTGACGATGGCAGCGACCCGTTCGCCACCCGGATGAACAACCTGCCCAAGTACGTGGTCTCGAAGACGCTGACCCAAGACGACATGAGCTGGAACAACTCGACGCTGGTCGACGGCAACGACGTCGTCGCTGCGGTGTCCAAGATCAAGGAACAGCCCGGTGGTTCGCTGGCCGTGATGGGTTCTTCCCAACTGAGCCGGACCTTGGTCGAAGCGGGCATGGTCGACGAGTACCGCCTGATGCTCGAGCCTGTGCTGCTCGGCGGAGGCAAGAGCATCTTCCCGACCGACGGTGAACAGCGACCCCTAGACCTGGTCAGCACCACCGCCACCGGTACAGGGGTCATCCTCTGCGTCTACCGCCCTGGTGACACGCCCCCGATGCCGGATTGGAGCTGAACCATGCCTCGCACCAGGGCTGCGGCCGACGAGGGGTGACCTCATGGCCGCCGAGGATTCGCGAAGCGTCGAAGCCGTTGGCGAGCTGTGTCGGCTGGCGCTGGTCGCCAGCCGACTCGGCTGTCGCGTTCAACTCCTCGATGTCGACGCTGGCCTCCACGATCTGATCGTGCTGGCCGGGGTCGGCGACCTACTACTCGATGACGAAGCGGAAGTTCGAGATCTACCATGACCCCCGTGACCGCCACAGATTCAGCGCTGACCGTCGAGCAACTCGATAAGCACCGGCGGGAGCTCACCGGCTTCTGCTACCGCATGCTCGGATCAGGCTCGGAAGCCGATGATGCCGTGCAGGAGACGATGGTCAAGGCATGGAATGCCGCCGACCGATTCGAAGGCCGCAGCAGCGTTCGCACCTGGTTGTTCCGCATTGCCTCCAACGTTTGCATCGACATGAACCGCAGCCCGCAGCGCCGGGCGCGGCCTGTCGATCTCGGCCCCGCCCGGACCCCCGATGCCGCTCATCTGGTCGACGTACTCCCCGAGGACCGCTGGGTGACGCCGGTGGCCGATGAGGCTGTGCTCGACCTCGATGGTGACCCGGCCCAGGTAGCTGCCGCCCGCGACACGATCCGTCTCGCGTTCATCTCGGCGCTACAGCGGCTACCGGCTCGCCAGCGGGCGGCGCTGATCCTGTGTGAGGTGCTCGATTGGCCGGTGCGAGACGTTGCCGAACTCCTCGACACCTCGGTGCCGGCCATCAACAGCGCCTTGCAGCGGGCTCGGACGGCGATGGCGGAAGCGCCCCCGACCAAAGCAATGGAGCCATTGACTGCGCAACAGGCGGAGTTGCTGTCCCGCTACCTTGCAGCCTTCGAGCGCTACGACATGGGTGCGTTGGCCAAGTTGCTCCACGACGATGTCATCCAGACGATGCCGCCGTTTGCCATGTGGCTCCAAGGACGCGACGACCTCATCACCTGGTACGTCGGCCCCGGCGCCGAATGCGAAGGATCGCGTCTGTTGGCTACCAGCGCCAACGGGTGCCCGGCCTTCGCTCAATACCGGGTTGATCCCGAAGGCGGATTCAAGCCGTGGGCTCTCCAAGTGCTCGAACTCGACGGCGATCGCATCATCGGGGTCCACGCCTTCCTCGATACCAACGAGTCCTTCGAACGCTTTGGCCTCCCGGCCCACCTCCCAGCAAGCTGACAGGCGATGCCGCCCAGGGTCTGAGCTCTGGGCATACGGTGAACAGAGCCGGGTCGAATCGAAACGCAGAGGTGCGCCATGGACGTCAGCGAACTGCTCGTAGAGGGATACGGGCGACTACCCGACCTGGTGCGAGGGGCAGTGGCCGACCTCGACCTCGATCAACTGGTGGCCGCTCCCGGCCCTGGTGCCAACACGGTGGCCTGGCTGGTGTGGCACCTCACCCGGGTGCAGGACCACCACATCTCGGAGATCCTCGACGCTGAGCAGCGCTACATCAGCGAGAGTTGGCACCAGCGCTTCGGGCGAGGCCCTGACCCGCAAGACCATGGTTACGGGCACACTGAGGCCGACGTGGCCGCGGTCCAGCCGCAGGCGCTAGGTGACCTGACCGCCTACTACGACAGCGTCCACGCCCGGACCATCGACTTTCTCAGCGACCTCGGTGAGTCGGACCTCGACCGCGTCGTCGATGAAGGGTGGGACCCGCCGGTGACAATGGGCGCTCGTCTGACGAGCATCCTGAACGATGACCTTCAGCACGTCGGTCAAGCTGCCTACGTTCGAGGGCTACTTGTCCCTGAGAGCTGAAGCGATCCCGCTTTTGGAACGGGGATTACCTGGTCAGCGGCGATGAATGACGTCCGTCATCATCCGAAGATCGCGAGCATGCTGTGACGTTCTTCACTACCGTGCCAGCGACGGGATCAGGCCCGAGTGGAGGACGACGTGGACATTCACCGACCGAGCAGGCCATCGCCGCGGAGCTTGGGCGCCGCAGTCGTGGCCGCCATGGCGATCATCGCCGCCACCAGCGCCCTGGCCGCATCGGCCGGACCTGATCCGACCCAACCCCAGTCACCGTTGCTGTGCACCACCGAATACAACGGCCTGGGTCAACCGAAGGTGGACAACCAGGAGAAGCGCGGCACCCCCGTGTATCCGGTAGCTGTGGGTGGCTCCCCCGACCGCACCCAGGCTCCGCTGGGTTGGAGTGAACGCTGCCAGGCCGACTCCCAGGTGGTTTACCGGTATCGGACCACGTCCGGTGGGTGGACGAACCTGGCCCCCGGAGCCACGAGTGTTCCCTCCGATGTCGTTCAACTTCCGGTTGCCGATCTGATCGGTGCCGACCGGATGGACCTCGGTGGGGCCACCGAGATCCCGTATGTGATTCGCTACCAAACTGGAACGCTGCCCGACAACCGGTTCATCTACAGCACGACCATGCTGGTTCCGTTCGACGAGGTCACCGCCGCGGTCGGCCCCGATGGGCCGTGGGACGACAGCTACTGGAACGAACGGCTGGTGTTCAGCTTCGGTGGTGGGGTCGGCATCGGCCACAGCCAGGGGGACCTCTCCTCCAGCGGTGGCCAGCTCGATGATGCCCTGCGCCTCGGTCACGCTGTTGTGTACTCCAGCGGTACTCGCACCTCGACGCACTACAACCTGAAGCTCGGCGGACGGACCGCCGAAGAGCTCAAGGGCCTCTTCGTGGCCGAACATGGCTTGCCCGTCTACACGGTCGGCATCGGTGGGTCAGGTGGTGGCATCCAGCAGTACGTCTACTCCCAGAACAACCCCGACCTGCTCGATGCCCTCATCCCGCAGTACGCCTACCCCGACATGACCACCCAGACCATCAACATCGGCGACTGCGAGCTGCTCGAGCACTACATGGACGTCACCGACGCAGACAACCCGCGGTGGCAGAACTGGGACAATCGCAAGATCATCGAAGGCCAGAACACCATCGAAGGGTTCACGTCCGACTGGCAGGCCCTCACTGGCGCCACCGGAAGCAGCGAGTGCATCGAGGGCTGGCGAGGCTCGACCCCGCTGGCGCTCAACCCCTCCTTCGGCCTCGCCGTAGACGAGGAGAAGGTGATCATGTCCTACATCGGCGAGCTGCTCGGCAAGATCGGCGCTGGCCAACCGGCGGTACCAGACGACTTCCCTGATCTCGGCCGCATCCTGCGCACATCCCCCGACCCCGCCGACTGGGTGGAGTGGACCCACTGGGCCGATGCCGCCGAGGTCTACGGCATAGACCCGGCCACCGGGTATGCCCGAGTGCCATGGGACAACATCGGAGTTCAGTACGGGTTACGGGCCGTCGCCAACGGGACCCTCACCTCCGACGAGTTCCTCGAGCTCAACGCCAAGATCGGCTCGTGGAAGCCCTCGGCCGAAAACGGACCCGAATCCTGCGGGATGGTGGTGGCCATGACAGACAGCACGCTCGGAGCCTTCGCCAAGGCCATCGGCATGTGCTCGGGTGATGAGCTCGACCAGTACTCGTCAGGCCAAATGAGGCTCAGCACTGACCCCGACCAGCCCGCGCCCCGGCGGGAAGGAGATATCGCGGCCATCACCGCCGCCTTCGAACGGGGCCTCGAGTTCGACGGCAACGTGCCCGACGACGTGCCTATCATCGATGCTCGTCACTACCTCGAAGACGAACTCGACATGCACAACGTCCACCAGTCGTTCGTGACCCGTGAACGGATCATCAACGCCCAGGGCAACGCCGACAATCAGCTCGTCTGGTTCCTGGATGCCCGCCCAGGTAAAGACGGTGCCGCCACATCCCGGCTGTACACCGAGGCCTTCCGTCTGGTCGACGAATGGGTCGCGAATATCCAGACCACCCCGGGATCGACTGCTGCCGAGGCCAAGCCGACCGGCGCGGTAGACCGGTGTTGGACCACGAACGGGACCGAGATCGCCGCCGGCGATGATGTCTGGAGTGGAGCCAACGAACTGGTGCTCAGCGGTGAAGGAGCCTGGACCGGTTCGGCCCCCACTGAGGTGAACGGTGTGACCGTGGGTGACTGTGCAGCGCACTTCCCGTTGCACTCCACGTCTCGAATCGTGGCCGGTGGGCCCATCACCAACGATGTCTACAAGTGCTACCTGAAGCCGGTCAGCCAAGCCATCGCTGATGGCGACTACGGCCAATGGGATCCCACTGCCGACGAGCAGGCGCTACTGGAGAAGGTCCATCCCAACGGCGTCTGCGACTACACCAAGCGCAGCGTTGGCTACCCGGGCCTGGAACTACCGCCCGTCACCACCACGACCACCATCTCGACCACCACGACCACGACCAGCACATCGACGACTACGTCGACGACAGCCCCCGCCTCCACGTCGACCACCAAACCGACCACGGTCACCACGATCGGTGCTGCTGGTGGCAACGGCGATGAACTCGGCTCCGGGGAGCACGGGAACGGCTACAACGACGACTCGGAATACTTCTACGACGAGAGCCATGGTTGGGACTACCTCCCCACCACCGGGGCCGGGGTGGCGGGCCTGGTGCTGGTTGGCCTAGCGCTCCTTGCCGCTGGTGCGGTTCTCATCGTCGGTACGCGTCGTCGCATCGCCAGAGGCGTGTGACCATGGGTCAGCCGCCCGTGTAGCGGGTGCCAGGTGGGTCCTGAGCCCAGCCGGCGGGTTGGCCGTAGCGGCCTTCGTACACGAGGTCCTGCAGCGGTAGTCGGCGGACTGCGCCGTGGCCACCAACGGGACGGCCGAGGGGGATGGTGTTCACGATCGACACGTCTTCGGGTAGGTCCAGCGCGGGTTCGAGGCGGTCGACAACCGGTCGATGCCACTGGGTCATGACACCGCCGTAGCCGAGGGCGCGAGCAGCCAGCAGCAGGTTCTGACAGGCGGGGTACACCGAGGCGCCATCACTGATGTCGTTTCGCTGGCGGCCTGATCGGAAGCAGGCGAACACGATCACCGGTACCTCAGCGATGGTGTCGACGAACTGGTTCATGGTGCGGGCCATGCGGGCTGGTCGACTGGTGTCGTCGTCAGCAGGCTCGACCCGGTTCGGGGCCCAGGCTGTCTTGAAGCCCTCGCTGAGCAGTGCTCGTGCCTCGGCCGCTTCCGGGTTGCGTCGCAGGACGAGGAACCGAAACGGTTGTGTGTTGTGCCCTGAAGGCCCTCGGGTGGCCGCGAACAGGATCTTGTTCAGATCCTCTTCGGGGATGTCGTCGGGTTGGTACCGACGGATGGCCCGGGTGGATACCAGGCCCTCGTACAGGTCAGGTGCATCTACGGAGTGCATGGCCCGATGGTCGCACGTTGCTGCGTGGAAGTGGAGACCGGCTAGGTCTCCTCGGAGGTCTCAGCCCTCGGAGGAGCGGCCGGCGAAGCGCCAGCCGACGGGCAGCAGAAGCCCGGCCAGGGCCAGCTTGGCGATGTCGCCGATGATGAAGGGCTGGATGCCCATCGAGAAGCCGCTAGGGGCAGAGCCGAGGACCGGCACACCCACGACGTGGGACATCCAGATGGTTCCTGGAACCCAGATGAGGGCGACGTTGACGGCCAACATGGCCGCTACCGAGGTAGCGACTCGGCGGTCTCCGCCTCGCTCAGCGACCATCCCGACCAGGCCCGCAGCGACGACCGCTCCGAGCAGGTAGCCGGCGGTGGCCCCCGTGGCGTGGGTCAATCCGCCGGTACCACCGGCGTAGAAGGGCAGCCCGATGGCCCCGAGGACCCAGAAGAGGCCAACGGCGGCGATGCCTCGTCGGGAGCCGAGGGCCCCACCGACGAGCAGGGCCGCGAAGGTGAGACCGTTCACCGGCACGGGCGTGAACCCGAGCGGGACCTGTACCTGGGAAGCAGCTGCGGTCAGCAGAGCGCCACCGATGACGAGGGCTGCGGTGGACACCTTGGTGCGGGGCAGCAGGTCGGCCAGGACGACGGGACGGGGCAGCGCAGGCGTTGCGAACATGCCCCATCTTCTAGCGGTCGCGCCAGACGTTCGCCCAACCGATCCACATGTCCTGCGCTCCTCCGGCATCGGTTGGCACCTCTGACGATGTTGCCAGTACCCGACAGGAGGCTGTTGAACGCAATTGCGTTCTGTGGGATAACAGAGATGGTTGATCTCTCGTTCGGCCTGCCGTGATCGCGGGATCGCCACTGAAGTCGAGCACGTACGTCAGGAGGTAGAGCGAGTTCGACTCGGCGGGCCGTGACCGGCTCGAGGCAGCACCAAGGCAGCATCGGCACCGCCGATCCTCGTACCTGGAGGGCAGCCCCGCCGTCGGCGGAGGCATGGAACCACGACGAAAGCGAGTCACAATGACCGACAAGAAATTCGAAGCCGAGCAGTCCAAACTCACCAAGGTCGACGATGTCGAAGGAGTCGATCCGAAGCTGCGCACCCAGGTGTCCAACTCGACGGCCGACGTCGAGTCGGCCAGCAGTGCGCTTCGACGGGTCATCGGTGACCTGCACGAGACCCAGGGTGCGGCCTGGAAGCGCTATGCCGCGGATCTGGAGCAGGCGACCAATCGGCTGGACGCTCAGTTGGCGATGGCATCGGCTCGGCTGCGTGCTGAGCAGGCCAAGTCGAAGCCCGAGATCAAAGATGCCCTCACCCAACTGGCCGACGTGTGGCGCACTCGAGCCGACGAGATCCGTGTCCATGCTCATCTCGGAGAGATGGATGCCCGTGACGTTGGAATGCGGGGCTTGGAAGAGCTGGACAATGCCACTCACCGGGTGACCGAGTTGGCGACCGGCGTGCTCGATGACCTGGGCGAGTCGCTCACCTCGCTTCGTGATCGGGTCACGGGCATCCTCGACGACATCGGCCAATGGGGCCGGGCCTCCAGCGACTGAGCTCGACTGGCGCACGATGGCATCCGGCCGAGACGCGGCCACCCGGGTTCTTTGGCTTTTGTTCTCCCCGATCTAGCGACGCTTTCGTTGCTACCTTGGCCGGATGTCACTTCGTCGTTCTGCTGGCGTCCTAGTCGTTGGCGCCCTCTTCTTGGCCGGGTGTGGTGGTTCCGATGGCGAGCCGTCGTCGACCACCTCCACAGCAGCGTCTTCGACCGACGAAACGAACGGTTCAAAGACGACGACTACCGCTGGGGCGGCCGAAGCACCGATTCCGGAGGAACCGGGCCCGTATGCCGTCGGCCGGCGAACCGAGAAGGTCGTCGACCCCGAGCGCAGCGACCGAACCCTCACCGTCGAGGTCTGGTATCCGACCGACGACGCTGGCGATCCCACCCCCTACGAGTTGATCGCCGGCGTCGGCTTCGACTCCGACCTGTCCACCCAGGATGCTGACCCGTCGGCAGAGGGGCCGTTCCCGCTCGTCGTCTTCTCACACGGCTCCGGCGGCTTGCGCCAGCAGTCGGCCTCGATCGTCGAGACGGTGGCATCGCACGGATTCGTGGTCGTTGCTCCCGACCATGCCGGCAACACCGCCATCGATCAGCTGGTGGGGACCAGCACCGATCCCGAGGTCACAGCCCGCAACCGGGTGCTCGACACTCGCTTCATGATCGACGAGGTCGAAGCCGGGGATCTAGCCGCCGGACTCGCCGACATCGATCAGGTGGCGGTCATGGGCCATTCGTTCGGCGGGTTCACTGCGTTGGCCATGGCCGGTGGGTTCGACGGCATCGAAGCCGACCCACGTGTCGATGTCATCGTTCCCTTGGCCCCGGCTTCGAGCCGACTGGACGACGATGCCCTTGCGTCCATCAACATCCCCATGCTCATCGTGACCGGGACCAACGACGAGACCACGCCCATCGACGACCAGTCGACACGACCGCTCGAGCTGGCCGGCGGTCCCGCCACGCTGGTGGAGATCGAAGGTGCCACCCACTCTGGTGTCACCAACATCTGCGACATCGTCGATGCCGTCGGAGCCCCAGATGCCAACCTGCCCGATGGTGCCCTGGAAGCTGCTCAGAGCCAAGCCGGAAC
The DNA here is from genome assembly GCA_039924035.1 of Aquihabitans sp. Lineage (GTDB taxonomy): Bacteria > Actinomycetota > Acidimicrobiia > Acidimicrobiales > Iamiaceae > Aquihabitans. The sequence continues at coordinate 35,355 of JBDTBS010000238.1, forward strand.
CATGTGTGACGCTGATGCCCCGATCCAAGCTCAGGAGGCCTTCGACATCACCGAGCACTACGTCGTGTCGTTCCTGCGGCTCTACCTCTACGACGATGCACGGTATGCCGATGTCGCTGAGATAGACGGCGCCGTCGTTCGTCCCTGAGCAGGCCGCGGCCCGGACCGAGCCGGGACCACGTCTGCCTCGGGTCGTCGTCAGCCGTCGTGGTGAATGAGGGCCACCGGTCGCCCGGCGTGGTGGGGCAACTGCGCAGGGACCCGCCCGAGGACCATGCCGTGGAAGCCTCCTTGGCCCTTGGTGCCCGAGACGATCAGGCTGGCGTTCACCTGGTTTCCGACGTCTATCAATGCCTCGACGGGGTGGGCGCCGATGACGGTGATCTCGATCTTGACCCCCTGGCCCTCGAGCGCATGGGCCTGGGCTCGGGCGTCCACTTCGCCCCGCTCCTTGCGGTTGACCACGTCTCCGTGACCGTAAGAATCAGCGGCGGGGTCGTAGGCATAGACGGTGTGAACCGAACCGCCCACCCGCCGAGCGGCATCCACGGCCCACTTGGCCGCCGTCGTGCTCTCGTCGGAGCCGTCGATGCCCACGACGATGGTTCCCCCCTGGAGTGGACCGCCGGCGTGCGGAACGATGACCAGTGGCCGATGTAGGTGGTGCGACAGGTGATGGGCCACGCCGCCCAACCCCAGGCTGTGGAAGCCCCCGTCCCCACGAGCGCCGATGACTACGAGCGATGCTGCTTCGTCGTCGGCCACCTGAGTGATGATGTCGCTGGGATCACCGTCGAGAATGAGTGACCGGTGGGCCGGGGGCGATGAACCCTCGAGCACCCCTATGCGTGCCTCGAGGTCAGATCGGGCCGATGCGATCAGCTCGTCGTGCCAGTCCGGGGGCATCTCTGCTTGATCGGGGTGGAGGGCGCTGGCGACGACCAGTTCGTCACCTGTGCTGCTACACCATTCGAGCGCCCAGCTGAGGGGCACGCCGGATGTATCCGAGCCGACCACCACAGGGCCGGTCATGACGAGACCACCGAATCGTTCGAGTCCTTCACCCAACTGGCAGGTGAAGGAGGCCTTGATGTCTCACCCACGGAAACAACGGTGCCGTTTGGGGCACCCTCGAGCTTCCGCATGAGCAGAGGTGCATTCATGATCTGGCTCCTTGCTATGGCAATGAGCGCTACCGAGGGCCGGGGGCAACGCCACGGAGGCTCGACGTTGCTGCCGAGGCCGGCCGTCCCACGAAATGCATCGTGGCCCGATCCAATGGTACCGCCATTGTCCAGCGCTGAAACGGGGCAATTTCGGCTTTCGCGAACTGTTCGCAGCCCGTTCGATCGTGTGACGGAATAGTGGTCCTGCGGGCCCTTCCTGAGGGTCTGGTCCGAGGGTGGCACCCGTAGACTGAACGCTTCTGGACCCGGCCTCCTGGAGAAGACGGCGTGACGCTCGTCGAACATGCGCCTGACATCGACTCCACGTTCCAGCGACCCAGCATCCAGGGTCGGCGCATCGCACTCGGCGCCCTCGCTGCCATCGGGTTCGCGCTGATCACCGCAGTGGTGACGGCCATGATCGACACGCCGTGGTTCTCCCGAGAGGTTCCCACGACCGTCTGGGCCTGGCCCTCGCTCTTGGTGGCATCGTTGCTTGCGGGAGCCCTCGTCACCGTTTCGATACCCGGTCAGAACACGAACGAAGGGGCATCCCGGCGAGGCCTGTTGGGCAGCGTTGGCATGTTCCTGGCCGTCGGCTGCCCGGTGTGCAACAAGATCGTGTTGCTGGCCCTCGGTAGCGCCGGGGCCATGACCTGGTTCGCCCCCATCCAGCCTTGGCTCGGTGCCGTCAGCATCGCCCTGCTGGCCTGGGCGCTGTGGCGTCAGCTGCGAACGCCGGCCGTCTGTTCGATTCCCGCCCCACGGAGTACACCTTGACCGCAAACCAACCGTCCCGGCCCCAGCGGGTCATTCTCCCGGTCCTGGTGGCCGTCGGCGCATTGGTCTTGGCCATCGTCATGGCCACCGGGGGCAAGGACGGTGGGGACCAGAAGGTGTCCTCAGACGCCAAAACCACGGCGGCCAACAGTGGCTCGGCGGCCACCAGTCCCGGCGATACCACATCGGCCAACGACCCGACTTCGCTCGGCTCGGCCAACGCTCCGGTGGTGATGGTCGCCTACTCCGAGTTCCAGTGCCCGTACTGCGGGCGCTTTGCCAAGGAGTCCCTCCCCACACTCATCGAACGCTATGTAGATCCTGGGGTCCTGCGCATCGAGTGGCGCGACCTGCCCTACCTCGGTGATGAGTCGTTCCGGGCTTCGTTCGGGGCTCGGGCCGCGGCCGAACAGGACGCATTCTGGGCGTTCCACGACGTGCTCTTTGCCGAGCAGTCCCCGAAGCCCAACAGCGGTCACATCACCGATGAATACCTGGTCGGTGTGGCCACCGAGATTGGCCTCGACGTCGAGCAGTTCGAGGTCGACTATCGCTCGGATGCCGTCAACGATGCCGTCCGCAACGACCGTGACTCTGGGGTCCGCGCTGGCGTCAACGGCACTCCGGCGTTCTTCGTGAACGGCACGCCGATAGTTGGTGCCCAGCCGGTCGAAGTGTTCGTGGAGGTCATCGAGGCCGCGGCCGCTCCCCAGTGAACGACGTCTCGCTCCTGGTGGCGTTCGCGGCGGGGCTGCTGGCCCTGCTGTCGCCGTGCAGCGCGCTGTTGCTGCCGGCGTTCTTCGCCTATGCCTTCGAGGCGAGACGAACGGTGATTGCCAGAACGGCCGTGTTCTACCTCGGTCTGATCACGGTGCTGGTTCCCCTCGGCGTTGGCTCTCGGCTGATGATCGACCTCGTCTATGCCCACCGTCAGACCACGATCACGGTGGCCGCTGTCATCATCGTGGCCTTCGGGGTCCTGTCGGTCCTGGGCATCGGTTTCACCATCCCGGGGACCTCTCGGTTCCAGCAGTCCTCCGGTCCGAGGTCCACCGGGGTGCTGGCCACCTATGCCCTCGGGGCCGTGTACGGCCTGGCCGGCTTCTGCGCGGGGCCGGTCCTCGGGGCCATCCTCACCATGGCGGCCACGACCCAACGCCCTGTCGACGCCGCCCTGGTGCTGGCCGCCTACGCACTCGGCATGGTGGTGCCGCTCCTACTGATGGCCATTGGGTGGGACCGTCTGGGTGACAAGGGGAAGCGGGTCCTGCGGGGCCGGGGTATCACCATCGGGCCCATCGAGACCCACACCACTTCGGTGGTGTCTGGTCTGCTCCTCATCGGGGTCGGGGTCGCCTTCTGGTACTTCGACGGCATGGTCGGCGTGAACGGTGCGTTGGGAATGGGCGACACCACCGATGCCGAGGTCAACGCCCAACGGTGGGTCAGCGACACGCTCGGCTTCATTCCCGACTGGTCGGTGCTCGTCGCCGTTGCGGTGGTCGCCGCCGCCGTGGCCATCTGGCGCATGCGTAGGCCGCGCTCGTCGGAAGCTTCCGTCACTTCTTGAAGAGAAAGTGGTCGGCAGATAGCCACATTCGCCTCAAGAACGGCTGAGTCCCGGACCGGCTTCGTTCTTGAGGGGAATGTGGTCGCTGGGTAGCCAGAATCCCCTCAAGAACTGTGGCGGAATCGACCGACCCGACCCCCATTAGGTCACTGGCGGTCGTCGGTGTACATGTCCTCGATCGCTTCGGCGTAGGTCTTGGTGACGGACTCACGTCGAACCTTGAGCGTTGGCGTGAGCTCGCCATCTTCGATGGTCAGGTCGCGGGGGAGTATGTGCCAGCGCCGGATGCCCTCGGCGTGCGAGTGCTGGGCATTGACCCGGTCGATCGTTGCCGCAATGGCAGCCTGGAAGTCGCTGTCGTCGAGCAGGTCTTCGGGGGCGATGTTCCGACGGGAGCGACGCGTCCACTGGGCCACGGCCTCGGCATCGAGGGTGAGCAGGGCCGTGAGGAACTTACGGTTGTCGCCCACCACCACGGCCTGTGAGATGAGGGCCTCGTGGCTGAGGGCAGTCTCGATCTCGGCGGGGGCGATGTTCTTGCCGTAGGCCGTGATGATGAGGTCCTTCTTGCGTCCCGAGATGCTCAGGTAGCCGTCGGCATCGATGGTCCCGAGGTCGCCGGTGTAGAGGTAGCCGTCGGCATCGATCAGCTCAGCGGTGGCCTTGGGGTTGCCCCAGTAGCCATCGCACACGTTGGGGGCCCGCACCAGGATCTCGCCGTCGTCGGCGATGCGCAGTTCGAGGCCTGGGACCGGCCGGCCCACCGTCCCGGTGCGGATGGCATCGGGGGGATTGAGGGTGGTGACCAGGGTGACTTCAGTCTGGCCGTAGCCCTCGGCGATGGGTAGGCCGAGACCGTGGAACCACCTGATGAGATCGAGGTGGATGGGCGCAGCTCCCGAGGCCAGCAGCCGGGCTTTGTCGAGTCCCATCTTGCGTCGAAGCATGAGCCCGACGGTGCGGTTCAGGGCGTCGTAGGCGACCCGGTCGGCGGTTCCCAGAGGGGTTCCGGTGCCGTCGCCCTGGCGGACGGCAAGTGCGAGATACCGTTGGAGCACAGCCCTCAGCGGCGCCGGCGACTCCTCGACGCCCACGAGGATGGACTCCTGGAACTTCTCCCACACGCGAGGTACAGCGAAGAACAGGGTCGGCCGGCAATCGGTCAGGTCGTCGGGGACGGTGGCCAGGCTGCGAGCGAACCAGGTCTCGCCGCCGCTGGCGATCTGGCCGAAGTGGCTGACGGCCCGTTCGGTGATGTGGCTGAGCGGCAGGAACGACAGGAACCGGTCGTCGGTGTTCAGCTTGATGAGCGACATGAGGCTGCGCAACGTGGCCATCACGTTGGCGTGGGAGATCATGGCTCCCTTAGGCGGACCCGTCGTCCCGCTGGTGTAGACGAGCGTGGCCAGTGTCTCCGGTTGTACGGCATCGACCATCTCGTCGTACAGGCCTGGTTGTGCGGCCAGTAGATCGGCTCCGTCGCGCCGGAGCTCGTCGAGGGTGCGTACGAAGCCATCCTCGATCCCTTCCAACGGTTCTATGACCACCAGGTGTTTCACGTCGGGGAACTCGTCACGCTTGACGAGCAGCTTGGCCAACTGGTGTCCGTCTTCCACGAAGCAGAGGCGAACGTCGGCGTCGGTGAGGATGTGGGCGGCTTGGGTCGAGGAGTTGGTGTCGTAGACGGGAGCGGTCACCATGCCTGCGGTCTCGATACCGATGTCGACGGTGTGCCATTCGGGACGGTTGCTGCTCAGGAGTCCGACCCGGTCACCCGGTTCGAGACCCCAGGCCCGAAGCCCGGCCGCGGTCTCGGCCACGGCCTGCTCGTAGGCCCTCCAGGTGATGGTCTTCCAGCCGCCGCGGTCGTCGTGGTGCCTCAGGGCCACGGCATCGGGTCGGCTGCGGGCCCGCTCCCGGAACAGGGCGACGATCGTGGGCGCCTTTAGTGAGGCCACGGCGGCTGGAGACGGAGCAGGGGTGCGAGCGGTGATCACGGTGGGACTCCTCTGAAGCAACGGTGAAAGGGAACGATGACCTGGCATCGAAGGGACGAGATCTCTCTACCCAGGATGCCTTAGTCCCGATGATCTCAGACATTCTTGCTTCATGTCGCAGGTTGCTGACCGCCGCGCTGCGGTGGCACTACCCATGGCCATCGGCTTGGTGCTGCTGCTGCTGCTGACCCTCACCGTGAGCTTCCGCAGTTGGTGGTTGCCTCTGACCCTGGTGACCATCAGTGGCCTGCTCGAGCTGGTTCGCCGGATGCCCTCGGTGAGTTGGCGCACAAGTTGCTGTCGGCCCTGAGCGTCGACTCTGGATATCTCAACGTCCTCACCGAAGATCAGGAGTTCATCATCTTGATCTCCGGTGAGGTGATCAGCCGTAGCTGACGGGCGCGGTCAGCGTGATGGCTCGTGAAACGCAGCCCAAGTTGACCATCGGTCGGGGAGGGTCCCCCGGCCGACATCGTTTGCTGGCCACTCGGCGGGCGGTAGTCGATTGGGCCGGTCGCCGGTGACGACGCCATAGAACAGTTCGTGTCGCCGTTGCCGGGTGAACAGCCATCGGCCGTCGTGGCGGACGTACTGATCGCCGTAGTGGATGGCCTGTTGGAACCACGCCCCGTCGGCTCGTTCGACTTCGGCGCGGCAGTACACCGAGCCGGTGGCTGTGCCGTCGTCGCGGAGGTCGATGAGATGGGTGCCGACGTGGAGGATGGCGAGCCGCACTCCACGAGGGCCCTGGTTGCCGGTTTCCATGCGAGCCTGCAGCGCAGCCCGGCCGGTTGCATCACCTGACCGGATGTCGTCAACGTAGGCGGTGGTCAACGCTTCCATGTCGAGAGACCCGTAGGCCACTGCGTAACGAGCGGGCAGGTCACGAATCTCCTCGAATGCCTCCAGACGGTCGAGGCGGCCGGCCAAGTCGGCCTGATCGAGTTCTTCGTTCATCCTCGGCCCTCTGCGCTGCCGATCGATGGCCCAGCACCGTGCGCGTGCTGCCAGGTGGGAAAGCGTTCGGGAAGATCGATGGTGGCGCGGTGGACCTCAGGTGGGAACGAGGTTCGGCCGTCGATCTGGAGGGGGTGGTCAGTGATGTCGGCCGCGTAGAACGCATGAGTTTCCCGGCGGGACAGCAGCCACGTTCCGTCGTGGCGTTCGTAGTGATCCCAGTACTGAGCGGCCAGCACCATCCACCTTTCGTCTACCTCGTACTCGGGCCGGGCGTACAGCACTCCGGTTGCGTGATCAGCATCGGACAGGTCGATGAGGTGCTGGCCGAGCAGGTGGAAGGTGGTGCCGTAGCGGCCCAAGGCGGTACGGAACCATCCGGCCAGCATCGACCGGCCTGAGGTCCCGTCGTCGACGGCCACGTCGGGTACGTAAAGCGATACCAGCGTGTCGATGTCGCGCTGATCGGTGGCCAAGGCGTGCCGGGCGACGAGTTGACGAATTGCCTCGATCGCTTCCAGTCGTTCGAGTCGTGGGACTAGTGGGTTCATCGGATACGAGACCTCGTTGGCGGATGTGGTGTGGAAGCGGTCAGGAAAGTTGGGGTCGGACGGTGCCGAAGGCCAGCTCGATGTGCCGTTCCACGATGTGGTCAGGCATTCCGGCCACCGATCCCCAGAGGTAAACGTGCTCGACCGGTAGGCCGGCCGTTCGCTCCCTTAGCAGAGCGACGGCATCGTCGGCGGTTCGCACCGCCAGCCCCGGGGCCCCTGCTGTCGTCATCTGTGTGGCGAGCCTCGCGGGGTCGGGGTCGGGGGGTGGCGTCTCATCGGTGCCTTCGGTGCGGGATCTCAGGTAGCTACCCACCTGATAGGCGTAGTGCGGCGCCAGCTCGTGTGCGGTCATTTCAGGATCGTCGGCCACGATGAGGTCGACCACACCGCCCATGCGGGCGATGCCGGCATCGTGTCCGCCCGCGACCAAGCCTTCTAGGTAGGGGTCGAGCAGCGATCGCCGCAGCGACAGCAACCCCACCCCGAGCACACCAGCCCGTCGTGCACCCTGGGGGCCCTGGTACCCCAGCCACATCGGGATCTGCTCCTGCACCGGTGGCGGGAGGAGCTCGCCGCCCCACAGCAGGTCGCGTACCGCTCGGGTGGCCTCGTCGGTGAGCGTCATGCGGCGGCTGATATCAGCGCCGAATGCCTCGTACTCGGGGATGCGGTAGCCGGCGCCGAAACCGAGCTCGAGCCGACCGCCCGACAGCAGATCGACAAGTGCGGCCTCTTCGGCGAGGTGCTGTGGGTGCCGCAGGGCGGCGATCACGATGGCGGTACCGAGACGCATGGTTTTCGTGCGTGTTGCGAGCCCGGCCAGGAACGTGAGGGGCTGGGTCAGGTACCCGTCCTCGAAGAAGTGGTGCTCGGTGGCCCAGGCGCTTTCGGCCCCCAGCCGTTCGGCCTCCTCTACGAGCTCGACGGTCTGCGCGTAGAGGTCAGCCCACGGACGGCGCCACGCCGGCGGGTTGCGGACATCCAAGAACACACCGAGCTTCACGGGTCCGGTCTAGTTAGTTGCGTGACGTAACGCAACTAACTACCGTCGAGGCGTTCCGGTTGGTCATCTCCAGCAACGAGGTTTCTCCGCATGTCCTTCGCCGAAGCCGCGTTCATCAGCTTGGCCAGGATGGAATCTCCTGAACATCATCAGGCCTACAACGAGTGGCACCAGCTGGACCACCGCCCGGAAAACCTGGTTCTCGATGGGGTCATGTGGGGCGAGCGGTGGGTGCAGACCCCCGAACTCCGCGCCGCATCGCTGGTGGCCGATGGCGAGTTCGGCGACTTCCACTACTTGACGCTCTACTGGTTTCGCCCTCCCGTGGAGGTGAGCATCTCAGCCTGGACCGATCTGGCCGATCGTTCCTTCCACTGGGGCCGCCGCCAGGAGTTGGCCTGGACCGAACGGCCCTTCATGGGCTTCTTCCGACCCATCCTCGGCTACGCCGCACCCAGGGTCGACGTATCGCCTCAGGCCCTACCGTTCAGGCCCAACCGGGGCGTCTACGTAGTGGCCTCGAAGGTCACGAACGCGGCTGACGCTCGGGCCGTGGTGGAACGCCGGAACCGGTGGTACGACCGGGAAGGCCTCCCGACCCTCTTGAAACAACCCGGAGTTGCCGGTGGATGGACCTTCACCGCCGAGGAGTCGTTGACGCCTTCGGCCTGGGCGCAGAAGGAGCAACGTCAGGGGATACCGATCGATGCAACCACCAACCTGCGCCTCACCGTGTTGTTCCTCGACGATGACCCACTGGAGGTGGCGGCAGGGCTGTCGGTCGAAGATCTCGTGGCCCCCGATGGGGACGGCGTCGAGCACCTGCGCTTCGCAGGCCCCCTAGAGGCGATCGAGCCCTGGAAGTACGATTGGTTTGCCAACTCGACTTCGGCAGATGGCGTTGACGACCAGCCTTAAGGTGGGACCTGTGGCAGGAAACGAAAAGCCGGGCGGCGGCTCCGATGGGTTGCACGACAGCTTCGAACAACTCTTGAGGGTGGCGCGGAGCGGGCTCCGCCATGTCGGGTTCATGGATGACGCCGGAATGACCGGGGTGAGTCTGACCCGGGGTGAGTCGTTCCTGTTGGCCGAGGTTCAGAACCATGCACCCGTGCGGCTCTCCGATCTGGCTACGTCGATGAAGCTCGACCGGTCGATTGCCAGCCGGCAGGCGGAGTCACTGG
>JBDTBS010000239.1:0-36329 GCA_039924035.1 Aquihabitans sp.
CGCTTGGGGCGACCGAGACCGTGCGCCGGCCAGCCAGAGGTTCAGGCCCAGGCGTCAGCCTTTGGGCAACGAGCGCCGTCGACCACCGGCCACCGGACGGTGGATCTCGGCCTGGTCGGCAGCCTGACGGCCCCACACCCGACCGGCAGCCGACGAACTGGTGGTGCGGGCCGTGCGAACCCGGGGGAAGGCCTGGCGGAAGGCCTGCTCGACGGCATCGACCCGCCCAGCAAGAACGAGACCTACCCCGGGGCCACCGCTCTGGGTGGCCTCGGTCTCGACTCGCACCCGAGCGGCGGTCAACCGTTCGCTCACCCGGGCCGCGAAGGCCAGCAGGAAGGCATGGCGGAAGCGACGCACCGTGTCTCCTCGGGGCACGGGAGCAGCCAACATGGACCGCACGGCATGCAGGGACAAGGCCGCGAAGAGCGTCCGCACGTTGGCCAGGTCGGCCCGGTGACCGACGACCACGCAGGCCTGACGCCCTTCACCGGCCCCACCCATGACACAGCGGCAGTGGTTGGCATTGGCCACCGCCCCGAGCAGGGTGGCCTTGGCCGTGGCATACGGGGCTTCGATCAGGATGGTTTCGGTATCGACCTGGTCGGTGGCTTGGTGGCCAGCGGCAGCCAGCATGGCCTCGTCTATGGCATGGCGGGCCATGAGCTCTTGGACCTTGGCCATCAAGGCTTCGGCCTCGTCGGGGAACTCTGTGGATTCGGCCTTGGCCAACAGAGCGTTGACCCGGTTGACCCAGGTGTCGTCGGTGGTGGAATCGGTTGTTCGGGTGTTCATGGTGACCTCCGAGCAGCAACCTAGGCACCGGGTGTGACAGGCCATCGGGCCGACGGCGGCGATGATAGATGCACCCGTCGGTCCAGCAGCAGAGCGACCCAAGACGCGGTATTGTCACTGCTCATGTCAATAGCTTGGATACCGGCAGAGCTGTCCGTCCTGTGGTGGGATCGGGTGGACGGGTGAGCCCCATCAGGGGCTATGCCTCGTCGCCGTGGCCATCTGAGGATGGCGGCCCGACCCGTCGCCAACGGCCACACGGAAGGGCGGGGGACCGTGGTCCGAACGCTGGATCAGGTCGCCTGGCTGCCGTTCGGCAGGCCCCGGTTCTGGTCATGGCCGTGTTGGGACCATCTGGCCAGTTGTACGTGCTGCGCAACAGCATCGGTCCCGAGGCGATCAGTTGGGTGGAAGAACTCGATCCGTCGACGCTCGAGGAACGTCATCGTTCTCCCGATCTCGCCCTCGGCCCGTTCTGGCCCGGCGGGGTGGCGGTGCTCGACGACGGGTCGATCCTGGTGGTCCAGGGTCGGTGGGCGCACCGACTGTCCAAGGATCTGGTCGTGCTGGCATCCCGCAGGCTTCCGGTGGAGGCCCCCTACAACTCGTTCGTGTTGCTGGCCGATGGAACCGTGGCCACCAAGGACATCCAGCGACCGGGTGGGCCGCCCTCCACACTTTCGCTGCTGGACCCTGAGACCTTGGCGGACCGGACCGGTCCCGTTGCCTTGCCTGAGGCATCGGTGGCCCGTCTGAGTGCCCTCGACAACGAGTTGATCGTGATCGGTGTCAACACCATGTCCCGGCATCGTTGGACCCCTGAAACGGCGTCGCTGGCCCACCGCCCCGACCTCGATGCCCACTACCTGCTCTACCCCGATCAGTCGTTCGGATGGGACGCGGTGGTGGATGCCGACGCCATCTGGTGGCTGGACAACGGCGACCACACCTTCGAACGGACCTTGTCGATGCTCGACAACGGTGTATCGGCCGGCCCGGTGCGGCTGTGGCGGTCGGCCCTCGACGGGTCGACGCTGGATCACGTGGAGGTGTGCGGCCTTCCGGGTGGCTCGGTCACCAATCCGCCGCTCGTCGATCCGAAACGAGGCTTGGTGCTCGGCTACGACTCGGCCAACGGTCACCTGACGGCCTTCGACACCGCCAGCCTGGCGGTGGTGTGGACCCGTCCGATCAACACGGCCCAGCATCTGATGCGCTTCGCCGATACCGGCGAGGTGATCGCCAACGACCATCACCCCACCGAAGGCGACTCGCTGGTCGTGCTCGACATCGCCACCGGTGAGACCAGGGTGCGGGTACCCGTCGAAAGCCCGGCCCAGTCGGTGGTGTTCGGAGCTCCGGGCCCGCAGCGCGACATCTACTACCTGTCCCTGTCGACCATCGCCCGAGTGGTGTTCGACGAATGAACCCCAAGGTATGACAGAGCGCGTTTGGCCGCCCACCTTGCACGCCCCGATCGTGGCACGATGGGGAGCCATGGGAGCGGGGGCGCTACATCAGGATCTGAACGATGTCGAGGTGCGGTCCGTTCTCGATGCCCTGCCCGACCTGGTCGCGGTGGTCGATAGCTCAGGCGAAGTGCGGTGGATCAACGAACGAGGCCTGGAGATCTGCGGGGTCCGCCGCGGCGACCTCGAACCCATGACCATCTGGGATGTCCTCGACCCAGAGGACTACGACATGGCCATCCTGGGCATGAGCCTTAGCGTGGCCGACGACCATCGTCCGCCCGGGCAGTTCGAACTCCGCCGCCCTGATGGCACGCGCGTGCGTGTCGAAGTCTTCAGTCGCAGCGTGGAACTCGGCGGGGAAGAGTGCGTGCTGGTCATCGCGCGCCAGCTCGACTACCGCCTCGAGGAACAGATCATAAAGTTGATCCAAGGCGAGCCCTTCGAGCAGGTGGTGGAGCAGGCGCTCAGCCAGATCCGGGAGCGGTGGGTGGGTCACCTGGTGGCCATCTCGACCATCGATGCCGCGGGTGGTCGCATAGCTCTTGGCGACGAACTACCCGAGCGTCTGTCTCCGCTGGCCACCAGCGCCGATGGTTCACTGCCGTGGGAGCGGGCCGCTCGAGGGTCTGTGGAGATCCACGTCGGTCTCGAAGAGCTCGACGATGCAACTGCCGACGCCGCCCGAGCCTTCGGTGTCGACAGCTGTGGTGTGGCCCCGCTGGAAGATCCGTTGGGTCCCCCGGCCTGTCTCGTCACCTGGCGCCGCGTCGACCGTCCCTTGCAGTTCGACCGGGTGTGGCTGAGGTCTACCGAGGTCAACCTGATCCGACTGGCTCTGGTCCGCCGGGCTGCCCACCTGGCGTTGGAGTTGGCGGCGGTCACCGACCCGCTCACCGGCCTCCACAACCGGACGGTCCTGTTCGATCGACTGTCCGAACCTGTTCACGGACCATCGGGTCGGGCTGTCCTGTTCCTCGATCTCGACGGGTTCAAGCCCATCAACGACAGTCTCGGACACGGTACCGGGGATCGTCTGCTCAACCTGGTCGCTCGCCGACTGGAACTGGCCACCCGCGAGGGTGACCTGGTGGCCCGCATGGGTGGCGACGAGTTCGCGGTGCTGGCCTCATCGATCGGGTCCCGGGAGCATGCCATTGCCGTGGCCCGACGCATCGTCGAGGTGATGGATGCGCCTTTCGAGGTGGCCGCGGACATCGACGTGAGCATCGACGTGAGCGTCGGTGTCGCTGTCGACCTCGCCGGCACCGAACCGGCCGACCACATCGTGGACCGCGCCGACGCCGCCATGTACGCAGCCAAGCGCTCGCCCGGGTCGCGGTACTACGTGGCCGCCGATGAGCCACAGACTTCTCCGTCGTTGACCACCCGAGGGGCGGCGGACGGGTCTGGTGGCGGCTCGGAGGGGTAGGGCCAGCTGTGCTGGGCTCAGGCCGAGATGGCTAGGAGGTCCCGGTCGGCTGACTCCAACCGGTAGGGACCTTGGCCTGCTGGTGGTCGACCGGGAGCGCGGGCATCGGTGTCGATACCGAACACCTGCCGGGAGCCGTGGACGATCTGGGATCGACCGAGGGCATCGACGAGCACGCAACCGTCGGCATCGATGGCCACCAACTCGTCACCGAGTCGGAGAAGGACCGGGGATCCAGCGGCAGGCAGGATCGATATGGATGTTCGCCCGGCCTTGGTGGCCTCCAGGATGGCTTCGGGGCTGCGATCGACGGCGGCCACCCAGGTGGTGGGAGTGCCGGGAAGGTAGTGGTGGCGATGGTGGTGGAAGTCGCTACCACCGAGGAGGATGACGTCGGAACGCCACCGCCGAAGGAAGGCCCACGGCGCGGTGGAATCGAGGTTCCGGAACCAGCCGATGTGCCACAACTCGAGAGCGGGTGGAAGTTCGGCCAACGGGTGGAGCCAGGAGCAGTCGCCATCGAGGGGATGGTTGACGCTCATCAGGCCGTCGCGGTCACGGACCTCCTGGACCCATCGGTCTGCTGGTTCCCGGAAGTCGATCCAGCCGATGTCACCGAAGGCATTGGCATGCCCCCGGTGGGTGGTCATCTCCTGCCCTGGAAGCAACGTCAGGTCGTAGTGGTCACTGATCCCGGGTAGATGGGCATGGTGCGAAACCGTGTTGTGGTCGGTGACGGCGAGGAAGTCGAGGCCAGCAGTAGCTGCTTGCGTGGCCAACTCCTCTAGAGACAGGTCGCCGTCGGAGTGGGTGCTGTGGCTGTGGAAGTCGCCGGCGAACCAGGTGAGCCCGTCGAGGGCCGGTAGATCCCGGCTGCTGGCTCGGGGCCCGGTGGGGCGACGGGGCGCAGGTGGCGAGGTCTCGACGACGGCATCACGCGGGTTGTCGTATGTGGTGATGGTTATCTCCACATCGACCCCCCGCGCGGGGACCTCATGGAGTCCGAGGAGCACCGACCAGGTGCCGTCGGGCAGCGGGCCTGGCTCATAGCCAGGGGTGGCCGAGGTGTCGGTGATGGCGAACCGCTTGCGGGCTGCGCCCGACCAACCGCGAAAGCGGACTGGGTCTTCGCAGCCCAGGTCGACCACGGCCCCGACCTGGTCGTAGGCCAGCGTGATCTCCACGGCCCCGTGGCCCAATACCTCGAAGGGCACCGACAGGTAGCGATTGGCGGCCTGCATCTCGAGATCGACGTGGATCTGGTGTCGGGCGACGGTCACGGTGCAACGTCCGTTGTCAGGGGGTGGTGGCCAGGGGTCGCTTCGGTGGTGGAGGGGGCTCCAGCGTTCGACATCACCTGACCATCCTCGCCCACGGACAGGCCGAAGCGGGTGACCGCGGAGAGTGAACGGTCAGTTCACGTGGGCATGGCTACCGTGCGGTAGCACGGCCCCTGACGACATCCACTCTCGGATGGCCGCGGTGGCCCGGACATCGTCTTCGTTGTAGGCGAGGAGCCGCTGTTGGTTGTGGACCTGCTGGTCACGGTCGGTGCCGGTGACGGCTTCGTGGTGCCAGATCATGGACTCTGCTCCCCCCGGATCGGAGTCTCGCCACTGAAACCCGGCCATGGGGGCAACGACCTTCAGGCCGTTGCCGTGGCCGGTCACCACCTGCTGGGCGAATACGGCGAAGAGATCCACGAACGAATCGTCGGCTATCAGTTCCTCGACCTCGGCGGGGGCAGAGGTGAGCCCGAGCAGATCTGCCGCGGCTGCGGCACCACGTCGGAGCGCGGTGGACTCGGCGGTGGCGAACCAGCAGTAGATGGCGATGGTCTGACCCTGCTGCTGTGCTGACTGGCGTGCGGCGGTCAGCCAGGACCAGAACGCGGCAAAGACCTCGGCATCGACCATCGCAGACGGCGTCTCCCACGAGGACGCGGCCACGTAGTGGCCCCTGGCCAGTGCCCCCCACAGATAGACGGTGCCGTCGAGGCCGTTCTCCATGTCTATGTCGATCTCCACGTCGGCTCGTGGGACCTGGAGGTCTTCGACCCCGAAGGCCAACTCTGGGTGGTGCCCAGCGATGGTCACCTGTGCCTGGTGGACCGATGTGGCCAACGAGCGCCAGGGGAAGTCGGCGAGAGCCACCACTCGAGGATCGAGACCGGCCAGGTCTCCGGCCGTCTCGATGCCGTGGTCGGCCAGGACCCGCAGCCGGTCCGTCGACCGGCGACCCACCAACTCGGCTATCGGGGTGGCGGCGGGGTGTCGGGCGGCCTCGGCGACGTGGTCTACGAGGTCCCACGATTGGTAGGCATCGGCGAGGCGAGCAGCCTGATGGTCGAGCGTGGCCATTTCCGTCCGACTGCCTATGCCTCGGCGACGAAGGGCATGCCACTGCTTGTAGCCATGGCCCGGGATGAGGCTGGTGCTGTCGGCGGCGAGGATCTGGGGGCCGCAGTGCTCGGTCCATGGGCAGGTGGCGCACTCGCCTATGGCCACCGGTTCGACGATGGATTGTCCTTCGGCCGCCGCGGCCAACACATCGAGCCGAAAGGAGAACTCGAAGTCGTAGCGCTGAAGGGGTGATTCGAGAGCTTCGCGACGCCTGTCCCACAGCTGTTTCACGTTGACCTCGGCCAAGTGATGCCAGACCACCACCTGCTCCTTGCCGATGATGCCCCCGAGTGCGTCGGGAGCGGCATGGCCCACGGCCTCCAGCATTCGGTGGTAGTGCGCCAACTGGAGGAGATCGTCGATGGACCGTTGGTTGATCAGGGCCTCGTCCAACTTGGCATCGACGGCAAAGGGATCCGTGAGCGGGGCAACGAGGGTGCCACCTCGGCTCTTGCGTTCGGGGGTGACCTCCCGCACGGTCTTGTGGTGCTTCACATCGACGGGGTGGTAGGCGTGGTTCCCTTCGGTGGAGCGCCCGGCGAGTACGAGCACGTCGGGACGGCCGACCCGCCGGCCGACCTGGTCGGTGGGCAGACGACCACCGAGGATCAACGGCGCACCGGCCTGCATGGCCGCAACGGTGGCTGCCTCGGCGGCCTCACCCCGAAGCCCCTCGATGATTGCGGCCTCGGGATGTTGAGCGACCAGTACCTGGAACACCTCGGCTTCGAACGTGTTGCCGGCTTCCATGCGGAACCGGTCGACCAGGTTGGGCTCCAAGGGCACGACCCCCGCCGGGGGAAAGAGGTCGTACTGCACCCTGAGCGGACAACGCTTGGCCGCGTAGCCACCCTGCGGAGACACGGTGGACACTTCCCGCCGGGGCATGTGACGGGAAGGCGCAACATCGGTCATGGATGCATCATCCCAGTTGGGTATGACACCCATAGGGGACCTCGACGAGTCGTCGACCGTCGACTGGATCGGAAGGAATCAGCATCGAAGGCCACGCCGCCGTTCGAGTTCCAGTAAGGACCCCCGAGATGGGGCAGCATGGAGCACCCAACAGGAGGAACACATGAGACGAGCACTGATTGCCACCGACGGTTCAGCCAAGGCGATCCAGGCCGCCGAGGAGGCGGTAGCACTGCTCCACCCCGACCTCGAAGTGAAGCTGGTGACGGTGATCGAGGCATGGCGAGATCCTGAGGAGGACGCTGGTGGGTTCGGCGGCCCGCTGGTCACACCGGAGGAGGCGCAGCGTGAATGGGACGAGGCTCGGGCGGCCGGGCGTGAGGCCATCCTCGAGACCGAAGAGTCGCTAGACAACCGCGTCACCGACGAGTTGGTGGTGGCCACCTCGGAGTCTGTGGCGGACGCTCTGGTCCGACTCGTGGAGGAGCTCCGGCCTGCCGTGCTCGTGATCGGCCCAGACCAGTCGAACTGGTTCCGCCGCATGTTGGGTGGAGCTGTCGACAAGCAACTGATCCACCGGGTCACCTGCCCGCTCCTCGTGATGAACCGTCCGGATTCCGACGACGAGACCTGAGTCGACCGCGCTCACCGTCCTCTGGGGTCCACCCAGGTGCCAAGCGCGGCGCGGTCAGGTCACATGTGGGCCCGCAACTGGCTGACGGTGGCCGAGAGCCAGCGGGAGATCTGCATCTGGCTGACGTCGAACCGTTCGGCTATCTGCGATTGGGTGAGATCCTGGAAGTAGTACAGGTCTATGAGCGTCCGGCCTCGTTCGTCGAGGTGCTCCAGGGCCGAACGCAGTGCGAGATGGTTCTCGGGGGACACCCCTTCGGTCGGGATCGTGACCACCAGATCGCCCAGCGGGTCGCCACCCTCGGTCGGCGGCGCGTCGAGCGAGCCCGGGGTCCGGGCGTGGGCGGCGGCTTCGGCATCGAGCACTTCGTCTTCGCTCACCCCCAGTTCCTCGGCGAGCTCGGCGATGGTGGGTGGTCGTCCGAGACGGGCCGTGAGGCGTTCGGTGCAGGCATTTCTCGCGACGGTGATCTCGTGGACCTTGCGGGGCACTTTGATCATCCATCCACGATCACGGAAGTGGCGCCGCAGCGCACCCAGGATCGTCGGCGTGGCGAAGGCGGGGAAGGGCAGCCCTCGTTCTGGGTCGAAGCGGGTCAGCGCCACCACCAGCGCTTCGCGGGCTACCTGTTCGAGATCCTCGATCGGCTCCCGTTTGGTGTGCATCCGGTGGGCCAGCGAGCACGCGTAGGGCTCGTACTCCTCTACGAGTTTGGCCAGCGCTGCCGGATCACGGGTTCGGTCGTAGCGAACGTGGGTGAGCCAGACATCGACATCGACGGCGGGAGCCTGGCGCCAGTCGCCGGACATCCGGCCACGGGGGATGGTGCGGCGAGCCCGGACGAGGTCTAGGCGGGCCCCGACATCGGCGAGGTGCAAGCGGAAGGACTCACGTACATCGTAGGCCTGCTGATCGATCAGTTGGCTGGTGTGGCGGGCCTCGATGGCTCGATCGATGACCGGGGCCTGGCGATGGGGGTTCGACGTCAGCGTGTCTGGAGTCACCCAGGCCCTATACCCATCAGCGAGGCTGGTGAACCTTGTAAGTGCACTTTCCTGGAGGCCAACTATCCTCGCTCCATGGCTCCTATCGCTGCTGAAGCCTCTCCGTTCGATGAGATCCTTGCTGTCTTGGAGACACAGGATCTGCTCGGTGGCGAGCCCTGCGACGTGGTTGCCTTGGAATGTGCGGCGGGTATCCGGGCCGACAAGCTGTCGATCGAGACGATGGACGAGTACCTGGCCTTCACCGGGGCCAACCCGACGGAGCTGAAGGAACTGGCGGGAGCGGTGGCCGAGGCGAGGGCCCGGCTCGAGGCCGAGTCGCTGGTCCCCGAGGGCGAGGTCGACACGGTCGTCGAGGAGCTCGAAGCCACCATCGATGCCCTCGAGCAGTCCAACCAGGACCGTCGTTCGACTGTCGATGACCTGCGCAACTTCGACCATGAACTGACCCTTGCCGCGTCGGAGCTCGAGGTGGTGACCAGTCAGCTCGACGAGCGGACCCGAGAGGTGGAGCGTCTGAACGACTTCGTGCAGGGCATCCTGGCCACCGTGCATCGGCCCATGATCGTGGTCGACCTCGACTTGATGGTGCGGGCCTGGAACGAGCCGGCGGCTTCAATGTTGGAGACGTCGGTGAAGGATGCGGTGGGCCGGCCGGTCTCCCGGCTGGCCACGTGGCTCAAGGTGGGGCCGATCGCCGATGCCCTCACCGGAACGCTTGCGGGTGACCGGGGGATGGCTTCCGGCGAACTCGCCATACCGGGGCACGCCGGTTCCCGGGTGGTCATCACGGTGATCGCCGACGTCGACGACGAGGTGGTCGGAGCGGTGCTCCAGGTGGATCCGCCGGCCCCGAGCTGACTGCTGGCCGCCATTCGCGGCTGGGGCCAGATGGGCTCATACCAATTGCTGCTCGTCTAGGCCCAGGGGCGGTGCTTGGTGGAGCGTCCGGTGGCGGAACTTCACGACGATGGCCGCGCTGGCCACTGCGGCCCAAGCACACCACAACGAGATCAAGGCTGCCTTCTCGAAACCGACCAGGATCGCGACGGCTAGCAGGTTGGCCCACCCGAAGGCTCGGATGGCCCGATCGGTGGACAGCAGGGCGGGCCCGCAGGTTGCGGCCACATAGGCGGCCACGATCAGCCCGCCGCTGGTCAATGGAACGTGGTAGGCGACGTGGTGCCCGTTGACCCGAGCGGCCACGGGCCCATCCCAGAGAAATCGCCCGAGGATAACGCCCACCGCTATGCCCACCACCACGAACGGTGTCAGTTGTCGCCGACGCCGCTTGGGCTCGCGAATGACAACTGCCAATGGAACAAGCATGGGCACGACCACGAAAGCGATGGCTAGGTAGATGGTGGTGGCCGCTCGCCAGCCAAGCAGGGTCCCGTCGCCCTGCAGGCCACGCCACACGGCTGCTTCTACCAGCAGGTGACCGCCGAGTACGACGGGTAGGAGTGCCAAGGGCAGGTCGCGGCGACTGTTGATGTGTCGTAGAGCATCGATGCCGAGAGCGGTCACGGCCGTTCCTGCCACCAGATCCATCTCGGCCGAGAAGCACATGCTCGGCCTCTACCCGCCGGGACAGTTCGGCAACCGCGTCGCTTTTCCCCTGTTCACGTCCTTTTGATTGGGGTGTCGCTTTCATCGGTTTGCATCGTTGCCAGCCGGGCAGCAGGCGGGTGCACCATCGCCGTCCCAGATCGGAGTTGGAGATCCCACCACGATGAATCATCTATCGAACGAAGTGGTTGACATCTCTCTCCCTGCGGATCCCCGGTTCTTCCGGTTGGCCCGGATGACAGCGGCCAGCGTGGCTACCGACCTCGGGGCCACGGAGGACGCTGCAGTGGAGTTGCGCATGGCAGTGGACGAGGCCTGTGCGGTACTCATCGAGGGTGCTGAGCCCGACACGAGGTTGTCCGTCGAATGCGCGCTCGACGGCCCGGATCTGGTGGTCACCGTCACGTCGTCGGCCACCGCCCGGCGACGGCTGCGGCCCCACCCAGTGGCCGAGGCCATCCTGGCCTGGGCGGTGGCCCGCTACGAGATGGACCGAGACGATGCCGGTCACGACCTGATCCGTCTGATCAAGCCCCTAGGCATCTGACCCGACTGGTCAGCGGGCTTGGTGGGTTCAGGAGAGACGCGAACCGACCCGGTGCCAGAAGCACCGGGTCGGTCCAGGTTGTGGTGACGCGAGCCCTCAGGGCTCGCGTTCCTTAGCGGGAGCGGAAGATGGACACGCCGCCGGGGCCGACGAGGGCTCCGAGGACGATCAGGACGATGCCGAAGATGATCTGGCCTTGGAGGAGTTGGACGACTCCGACCACGACGAGGATGGCTGCGATGATCCAGAGGATTGTTGCGTTCATGGATGAATGACTGCCCGTCCCGTTGTTCTCTCAAACAGAGAACTTCAGGAGTATCTGCTGAGACGTAGCGCAGAGCTCAAAGATCCTCTTGGACCATGGGAGGAGCCGGCGGACGGGGGTTGGCTTCAGTGGTCTCGTCGTACTTCTCCTTGACGTCCTGCTTCTCCGTCTGCACCTCGCCTTCTGTCGGTACCGCTTCGAGCCGTTCTTCAGCG
Source organism: Aquihabitans sp. (assembly GCA_039924035.1). Classification (GTDB taxonomy): domain Bacteria; phylum Actinomycetota; class Acidimicrobiia; order Acidimicrobiales; family Iamiaceae; genus Aquihabitans. The sequence goes on from JBDTBS010000239.1 coordinate 11,248, forward strand.
GCCCCTTCGGCTTCGGCCTGACGGTCTGCGGTGGCGGCGCCGAGCACCTTCTTCACCTTGCCCTTGATGCGGTGGAACTCGCTCTTGTTCTGATCGTCGGAACTATCCATGGTTGGTCTCTACCCTTTTGGGCAGATAGGACACACTGCTTTCCGAAGTCGAAGAGCGAGGATGACGAAGATGGCTGATGACGTGACCATCGAGGTGGAGGATCGACCTCAGGAGGGGCGCTTCGCCGTTTTCGTAGACGGCGTGGACGCTGGCGGGGCCGAGTACAAGCGCGAAGGCGGCCGCCGGGTGTTCGACCACACCGAGGTATCGGACCGTTTCGAGGGCAAGGGCGTAGGTGGGGCCCTGGCCAAGGCCGCGCTGAAGGCCACTCGAGAGGCCGGCGACCAAGTGGTGCCGGTGTGTGATTTCATGCGCGAGTACATCGAACGTCATCCCGAATATCAGGACCTCGTGGATGAGGAACGGTTGGCCGAGATGACCGATTGACCAGCGCCAGGGATAAGGCCCACTGAAGCGGTTTGTGGCTTTCTACCTTCGGGAAGTGGGTCGGTCATGACATCTCAGCCGTTGAAGATCATGTCGTCGCCCTGGTCGATGTTCTGAAGACCGTGCGGACCATGATCACTACAGCTAGGCACACGGCCTGGGCCAGGCTGCGCCGGTCGGCACCGGAGTGGACGCCCCGGTCCCGCAGGACTGTGGTTGTCGCTCCCCACCCTGATGACGAGGTGCTCGGCGCGGCTGGCATCATCGTGGTTCAGTCGGTGGCCGCAGCCCGGATCGACGTCATTGCCGTGACCAATGGTGAGGCGGCCTATCCCGACTCGGATCCAACAACGCTCGCCGAGCTCCGGCGGAAGGAGCAGGGTGCCGCACTCGATGCCCTGGCCGAACCCATCCCTTCGGTTCACTGCCTCGGTTTCGGCGACGGACGCGTCCAGGACCATGAGAGCGATCTGTACGAGCTCCTCGGAAAGATCGTCTTACCCGACGATCTGCTCGTCGCTCCTTGGGAGCACGATCACCACTGTGATCACGAAGCAGTCGGTCGAGTGGCGGCGAAGGTCACCGACGACGTCGGCTGCACCCTGGCTTCCAGCCTCTTCTGGGCTTGGCAGCACACCGATCCGACCATCGAAGCCGAAGCAACGATCCGTCGACTGGAGCTCGACACCGAAGCTCTGGCCCGTCGCTCTGCAGCCATGGCCTGCCACCGGACCCAAGTGTCCAACTTGGTCGCACCACCGATTCTGTCGACCGCCGATCTGGAGCCGCTGACGTGGTCCGCCGAGTACTACCTGGTGCGCACATGAACCTGCGCTCGAGCGCCCTGGGCCCGATCGATCACGTCGCCGTAGTGGTGCCTGCTCACAACGAGAGGGAGCGCGTCGGGGCGACAATCGAATCGATCGAGATCGCGCGTCTCCGTGTGAGGGGCCGTGCCACTGTTTCGATCACCGTCGTGGCCGACCGGTGCAGCGACGGCACGGCCGCAGTGGCCAGTGGGTTCTTGACTGACCCCCTAGATGCCGTTGCCAGCGCGAATATTCGAAGCGCTGGCGGGGCACGCGCCATCGGGTTTCAGGTTGCCACGATGAATCTCGCGCGACCCATGGAGACCTTCTGGATGGCCAGCACGGACGCCGACACCTTGGTGCCCGCCCACTGGCTCGAACAACAACTGGATCTCGCCGACCAGGGGTTCGCTGCAGTGATGGGAACCGTCGCGTTGCGGACTGACGAACCGGCTCGTGCCGAACTCCGGCGTGGATTCGAGTCTGAATATGGTGGGCTTCTAGGGGCGGGGAGCGGCTTCGACCATCCACATGTTCACGGAGCAAACTTCGGCATACGTGGCGATGTCTACGTGAGCGCCGGTGGGTGGGCCGATCTGGCCACCGGCGAGGAGCACGATCTGATCAGGCGAGTGCGGTCCCTGGGGTGGCCGACGGTGTCGCCGACCAATCTCGTGGTGCTCACCAGCCCACGCCTCCGTGCCCGCGCTCCCGACGGATTCGCCGCCGACCTGTGTGCGCTCGATGGAGTCTCGTGACCGTTCGAGACGACGTGGCGTTGCTCGTGGATGGGGGCGTTCCCGCTCTAGGAGGCGGCGACACCCCCGACCGATGGGAACGGCTTCACACCTGGGCGAGAACCGGATCGGTCAGCGCAGCCAGACTGGCCGAGGCCCACGTCGATGCCCAGAGCATCATCGAAGAGGCCGGGTGCAGCGCCTCTGACGTGAGCGATGCGCTCTACGGCGTCTGGGCGTCCGGTGGTCCAGGATCAGGGCCCACTTTCGACCGCCGTAGTGGGACGATCACCGGTATAAAGCCGTTCGCGTCGGGGGTCGGGGTGGTGGATCGAGCCCTGGTGACCGTCGATGACGAGGAAGGCGGCACCTGGTTGGTCGAGGTGGACCTGGCGCCGGCCTCAACGTGGTACCAGTCGAGTGATCGCTGGGCGACGCCAGCGTTGGCCCACACGGCCACCGGTGAGACCACGTTTCGGAAGCATCCGGTGGTCCGGGTCGTCGGTGGTGACGGTTGGTATCTGCGTCGCCCGGGCTTCTGGCACGGAGCGGTGGGCCCCGCGGCGTGCTGGGGAGGAGCCACCGCTGGCCTCGTCGATCTCGTCGACCGTGACCAGACCCAGGACCCTCACCGACTGCGCGCCAGAGGAGCCATGCGGGCCGAGGCTTCAGGCGTCCTGGCGCTTCTCCGATGGGCAGCCGAAGCGGCAGACCGGTCCTTCGATGACCTGCAGGAGGCCCAATACCGAGCGATTGCGGTCCGCAGTCTCATCGAACGCAGTTGCACTCGCACCGTCGATGAGTTCGCTCGCGCATGGGGTCCCCGTCCGTTCGTCACCGATGAGAGCACGGCCCAGCGTGTCGCCGACATCCAGCTATACGTGCGACAGCACCACGGCGACGTCGATCTGGTTGCGCTGGGGTCGCTGCCATCGTTGTCCGAAGACTCACGATGACCGAACCCGACGTCGGTGGTAGTCGCGAGTCCCTTCACCATGGATGGGAGTACTTCCGATCCGTCTATGACGACGATCCGGATCCTTGGGGATTCGACCGCCGGTGGTACGAGCAGAGAAAGTTCGAACTGACGGTGTCTGTGCTGCCGCGACGCCGCTACCGACTGGCCCTCGAACCAGGCTGCTCCAATGGTGCACTGACGGAACGGCTCGCGGAGCGATGCGATCACCTGGTCGCCTACGACTTTCTTCCCGACGTGGTCGATCGGGCTCGTACCCGACTCGAGTTCCGCTCTGGTGTCTCCGTCGTCACTGGTGAGTTTCCCGAGCATTGGCCGGACGGACCTGGTGATCTGGTGGTTCTCTCCGAGGTGGCCTACTACCTGACGCCCAGCGGAGCTGGCGTGGCCGCAGACCACCTGGAGCGCTGGCTAGAGCCGGGGGGCAACCTGGTGGCGACCCATTACACGGGAACCACCGACTATCCGATGACTGGCCGGGCCGTCGGGCGATGGCTCGACTCGTTGCCCTTCCTCGACCGCGTCGTGGTCCACGTGGACGATGGCTTCGAGGTCGGGGTGTGGGAGCGGCGCGATGCTTGACCCGAATGGCGTTCGAGTGGCTGGCGCTCGAACTCTGGTGGGCGAACCGTTTGACGGCAGCTTCTTGCACTATCTGAGCCGCTTGACGTCCGTGTGACTCGCTATGGGGATGGGTAGTGCTCGACCGGACTGTCATCCGAGGCAACGAGTGGAGTCGCACATGAGAGCCGTAGCACCGTGAGCTACACCTGCATGAGCGTGGCTGCATCCCCTGAGCGGGTGTTCGCGGTGCTCGCCGATCCCACGAGCTATCCGCAGTGGTTGATCGGCGCGTCGGAGATCCGGGACCACGACGCCGACTGGCCCGCTGTCGGGTCCAAATTCCATCACCTGGTGGGGGTCAAACCGTTCGTCCTTGCCGACTCGACCGAGGTCATCGCCGTCGATCGAGATCGCAGCTTGAAGCTCCACGTTCGAGCCCGTCCCTTCGTCAGTGCCATTGCCACCTTCACCATCACCGGGGGTCCGGGCGGCTCGGTGGTGTGTATCGAAGAGGAGCCAGCCGAGCGTACGGTGGGCAATCTGGTCCGGCCGGTGCTCGACCCCATGATCCACGTCCGCAACCATCGGTCGTTGCGAAGGCTGGCCGTCCTGCTCGACCGCGATGTCCGCCCTGCGAGCGATCGCGCGTGACTGTCTAGTGGTCGTCGGCGCCATCGAGGGACGCTATGTAGTCGTAACGCATGTCACCCTCGAGAGCTGATTGAAGTCGTGTCAGGCGGGTATAGCTGTTCACATGGATGCCATAACCCTTTTGAAGAACGACCACAAGAACGTCGAGAAGCTGTTCCAACGGTTCGAAAAGGCTGGCGAGCGGGCCTACGTCGAGAAGCGGAAGATCGTCGACCAGGTGATCGAAGAGCTCACTGTCCACGCTTCCATCGAGGAGCAGGTGTTCTACCCGGTCACCCGGGCCACCGTGCCCGCCGTGGAAGACATGGCCCTCGAGAGCCTCGAAGAACACCACGTGGTCAAGCTGCTGCTGGCCGAGCTCCAGGTCATGGACTCTGAGCACGAAAGATTCGTGGCCAAGATGACCGTGCTCATGGAGAACGTCCGCCACCACGTGAAGGAAGAGGAAGACGACTACTTCGCGAAGGTGCGCGATGAGCTCGGTCGCGATGCCTTGAACGAGATCGGCGATGCCATGGTGGAAGCTAGGGAAGACGCGCCCACTACCCCCCGACCGTTCGCGCCCGACGAAGGCGCCGCCGGTCAGGTCGCCGCCAAGGCAGGGGGTGTCGTCGACCGGGTGACCGGCACAGTGAGCGGACTGGCCCAGGGCGGCGTCGCCGCCGTGCAGGACGTGGTCGACCGGGTGCGGGGCGACGACACCCGCCGGGCCGCTCCCGTCGGTTCTTCGCTGGCTCGCAAGACGAGCGACCAGGTCCGTCACGGTGTCCAGGAACGCCTCGACCGGACGATCGCCCTCGTGCAGGAGACCAAGAAGGCTGGCGAGAAGGCCACCGAGCGGGCCAAGGAGACGGTCACCAAGACGGCTCAGGCAGCCAAGACCGGGGTGAAGCGCACCGCCACATCGGCTACCAAGGGCGCCAAGGCCACCAAGACCACTGCTAAGCAGGCAGCCACAACCACAACGCGCACGGCGAAGCGCACAGCCAAGAAGTAAGCCGAGAGCGACACTTCGCCGTCGCTCCACCTACGGCGGGGTCGACGCCGACGCTTCGCCCACCCGGAGCGCTCGGCCGTCGGCTCCGCCACCACTGTTGGGTTGGACCAGCAGGCTCGGGAAGACCCGCCGAACCGAACGAGCCGGCCTGGGGAGTCCGGAGCCCGGTTTGTGGCGACCACCCCGCTTTCGCTGCTCGCATACTTGCTCCCCGGGTCGTCCCCACGAGAGGGTGGCCGCGTAGGGTCGGCTTCCCACTGAGGAGAGCATGTAGATGTCCCAGAGCGAACACCCCGAGGAACGACGAGCCCGACGCCTGGCCGAGGCCAAGGCTCTACGGGGTACTCCGGAGCGGGAAGCCCAGGTTGCTGAGATGCGGGCTCGTCAGGCCGCTGAAGAAGCCGCCGCTGTACCGCCGGCTCGCACGCCGCGGGCTTCGACCTCCTCGGGTGGAGCTACTCGGGCCCGCAGCACCGCCACCCGTGCATCGAAGGTATCGACCGCCCCTCCTGGGGTGTTCGGTCACCCCAGGGACGAGTGGGCGACCATGGTCGACACGGCATTGGTGCTGATCAGTGGGGCCGCAGCCGAAGGCCAACTGATGACACCTGCCGTGCTGTGGTCCGAACTAGCTGAGGGCACGGGCAAGGACTTGGGTGATGCCCGCTTCAAGATGCCTCGCCTGCTGGCCGACGTTGCCGCCAAGGTGGCCGAGGACGTTGGCATCTTGTCCACAGCCATCGTCGTGACCTCGGAGGAGGTGGGCCCGGGTCGTCCGTTCTTCACCGTGGCCAAGGACCTCGACCTCATCCCTGAGGGGGCGTTCATCCCGATCAGCGACGGTGACTGGCGCATGCCCAAGGAGCTCCGGGAGTTCTGGCGTGACCAGGTCGATGCCACCTTCGAGCACTACGCCAGCGACCAGGATCAGTAGGACAGCTCGTCGCGTCTGCGACGGCCTAGGGCGTGTGTCACGTCCTTGATAACTCGATGGAGATCTGGGCAGGGTGGGGTATGCGACTCCCCGCGGCACGAGGCCCGCTGACGGCCCAGCTCTTCGACCACTGGTTGCACGACCAGCCGCTCTCGGCCGGTGTCGAGATATCGAACCCCCTGGTCGACGACGATCTGCACCTGGCGCTGTGGTGTTGCTACGAGCTCCACTACCGCGGCTTCCACGGTCTGGGCGACGAGCTCGAGTGGGATCTGGGCACCCTGGCGTTCCGGGCTTCGCTCGAACGCAGCTTCGAGGCGGCCCTGCGCATCGAACATGCCGCTGACCCGATGCCGACAGATCCCCGAACGGCCCTGCTGGCCCTTGCCGATCGGGCGGGTCCTCCGCTGGCGTCGTTCGTCGATGGCCACGGCACCCTCGACCACCTGCGAGAGATGTCGGTTCACCGCTCGGCCTATCAACTGAAGGAAGCCGACCCCCATACCTGGGGTATCCCACGACTTCATGGTCCGGCCCGCTCGGCCATGATCGAGATCCAGGTCGACGAGTACGGGCAAGGGGTACCCGGTCGGGCTCACGCTGAGATCTTCGCCGCGGCCATGGATGAACTCGGCCTCGACGCGTCCTTCGGCTCCTATGTGGATCGTCTACCGGGTACCACGTTGGCTACCGACAACCTGGTGAGCCTGTTTGGCCTGCACCGGCGACTCCGGGGTGCTCTTGTCGGTCACCTGGCCTTGTTCGAGATGTGTTCGGTGGTCCCGATGTCGAAGTACCGCAAGGCTGCTGTGCGCCTCGGGCCGCTACCTGCGCTTCAAGAGTTCTACGACGTCCACGTGGAGGCCGACGAACACCATGGGCGGATAGCACTCGACGACATGGTGGCCGGTCTGCTGGCCACCGAACCCGACTTGGCGGCCGATGTCATCTTCGGGGCAGCCGCGCTCGGGCGGGTGGAAGCTCGGTTTGCGGGCGCTGTCTTGGACGCGTGGGAAGCCGGCCGCAGTTCGCTACGGGGGGGCGGGCTGCCTTCTGACGGACTCGCCGTGGACCCCGCGGCCATGGCGCTGTCGGCCTAGGCCCAAGGGCGATCAACGACGATCAGTGGTGGCCCCACCAACCGTACGGCTGTCAGACCAGTTCGGGGGTGGCCCCGACGTCGTACACCAGGCGGTGCTGGTCCTCGTCCAGCCGGACCCCTTCTGTCGGTGGGTGCAGGGTGCAGCGGCCGTCGTGCATGAGGTGTTCCACTCGGCTGCCGCGCACCAGGGTCAGGTGGTCGGCCAACAGGCGGCGATGACACCGCCACCACACCGATTCGCTGCACATGAACGCGACCCGCCGTTCGGCGGCGAGGCAGAGGAGGTCGTCGACCCCGGTCAGGAACTCTGGCGTCTCCATGTAGTCGGCGTAGGCCCGGAAGGACACGTGACGCAGGGCAACGTGCTTCGAGTCCGCGACTGCTTTGCGACGGCCACCGAGCTCCACCATCCACCGGTAGTCGATGCCCCTGTCGGGCAACCAGCGTTCCATCTCTTCCCGCCCGTACTGAGGGTTGTGTCGGCTACCAGGAAACGACCGGACGTCGACCAGTTCTTGGATATCGAAATCGTGGAGGAGCAGAGCGAAGTCGTCGGCCGGCAGCGTCCCGTGGCCGATGGTCCAGATATCGGCGGGTTCTGCGGCACCCTCAGATGGGGGGACGCTCTCGCCAGACGGGTCGGTGGGTGACGTGGTCATGGGTGTTCAAGAGTCGAGCGCATGACGGCGCGTCGCTTGGTCATGGGTTTGGACTGCCCGTCGGGTCGATCACCGAAACGTTCCCCACCTCGGGACTGGTCTGCGAGGCTGCGAGGTATGCGATTGCGATTGAGCATGTTCGGTGAACGCCTGCGCTCGAGCCTGTTCTTCATTCCTATGGTCGGCGTGTTCCTGTCGGTTGGGCTCGGAGCCCTCACGCTGGCCATCGACCGCCGTATCTCCGTGGAGGCCTATGACCTTCCGCTCAGCGTGGAGACCACCGTCGATGGGGCGCGGTCACTCCTCGGGACCATCGCCGGCGCCACCATCTCCTTCGCTGGCATCGCCTTCTCGGTGTCGCTGCTCATCTTTCAGCAGGCATCGAACCAATACTCACCACGAGTGGTGAACACCCTTTTCAGGGACCCGTTCAACAAGCGGGTCATGGGTCTGGTGGTAGGAACGTTCACCTACTGCGTCATCATCCTGCGGTCGGTGCGGGCCCCCTTGGAGAGCGGCGGGGCCGAGGTGGTGCCGAACCTGTCGGTGGTGCTGGCCGTGATCCTCGGGGTGGCGACGATTCTGGCGGTCGTGGCCTTCATCGACCACAGCGCCCACACCTTGGATGTCAGCGAGATCCTCGAGAAGGTCCGTCGGGAAGCGATCGAGCACATTCGTGAGGAGTGGCGTGAGGTGGACGTCGACGCCAACCATGACGAACTGAGCATGCCTGAAGGTCCCGAAGCCATCGTTCGCTTCACCAAGACCGGCTGGGTGCAACAGCTCGACATGGACGAACTGGTGACCGGCATCCCGAAGGGGTCCACCCTGCAACTTCAGGCCCAACCGGGGCGGTATGCCATCCGGGGCACGGTGCTGGGGACGGTCACGCCGGTACCAGACGATATTGAGGCCACCACGACTGCGCTCAACGGGGGGGTGGCCACCGGAAACACCCGCACGATGCAAGAAGATGCCTCGTATGCGTTGCGACAGTTGTCCGATGTGACCCTCAAAGCGCTTTCCCCGTCCATCAACGATCCCACCACCGCGCAGGATGCCATCTTCCACAGTGCCGCGGTCCTGGCCGAGATGGTGCACCGAGATCCACCGCGACCGCGTCTTGTCGTGAAGGACGAACGGCGGATCATCCTCGCCCAGCAGCCGGTGCACGCCGATCTGGTCCGGCTGGTCTTCGAGGAGACCCGTCGGGCCGCGGCGAACCAGCCGAGCGTGTCCGTCTATCTGCTCGAAGCGATCGAGTTGCTCACAGAGCCACTGGAGGGGACCCCCCTGGCCGACCGTGCGACTCCATTGTTGGAACAGGCCCGGTTGGTGGTGGCCGGTAGCCGGGCCGCCGGTCTGCTGCCCGCCGACCTGGCCGAGGTGGAGCAGGCCTACATGAAGCGGTTCGGGCGTCTGCCGGTCGACGACACCCCGGCCGGCGGTTGAATCGGTCCGCCAAGCTGGCTGCTTCGCCTCACCGTCAGGCGGTGACCCGGCCCGGTAGTTCGATGAGAGTGTCGGTGCCTGACAGGTTGGCTCGAGCCCATTCGAGGACGTCGTCTTCCATGGTGAAGAGCAGCACCTGACGTTCGGTGGCCACCTCGCGCAAGAGATCGAGGACGGCGATCTTGCGCTCCCGGTCGAAGTTGACGGTTATGTCGTCGAGCAGCAGCGGACAGCTCTCCCCGCTGGGCTCGGTGAGGCTCTCGGTGAGCGCGATGCGTAACAGCAGGTAGAACTGCTCGGTGGTGCCCTGCGAGAGCAGGTCGGCGCGGTGGACGTCTCCGGCCGCGAAGACCTGCACGTCGAGCGTGGCCGGATCGATGAGCACCTTCGTGTATCGGTCGCCGAAGATCCGGGGCAGCCACCGGTTGGTGGATGCGTTGAGGCGGGGGGCGATATCTCGGTGCACGCGGTCTTCGGCGGTAGCGAGGAGTGACTGCGTCTCGTCGAGCACCTCGGCTAGCTCACGAACCCTCGCTAGCTCACGGATCGCGGCTTCGTGGTTCTCGACGGCCGCCGCCGGGTCGGCCGCAGCGCCGGGAGCGTCGCGCTCCTGCAATCGACCCTCGAGCCCGGCCACCTGGTGATGCAACCGCTCCACTTCGGCGGTCGCTTTGTCGATCAGCGAGCTCAGCGCCTCGGCCGACGGAAGCGTGGCCAGTGTGAAGCCGACCGTTGCCTGAGCGGGTAGCGCGGAGAACGCATCTTCGAGCTCGATGACCCGATGGGCTGAGTGGTTCACTGGGTCCGACTCAACCACGGGTGTGGACTGGTCCCCTGAGGGGCCCGGCTGGTCGCCTGACGAAGGCGCCAGCCCGTCTGACGAGGTGGCAGATAGCTGGCGGAGCTGGCCCGCTGATTGGTCGCGGGTCTGTCGGCGCTGTTCACGTTCGCTACGGCAGGTGGACAGCTGGGCATCGACATCGGTGATGGAGCACGCAGCCAGACGCTCGGCGGCATCCCGATCGAGTTGTTGAAGCCGACTAAGGGCTTCATCGGTGTTGACCCGTGCTGATGTCAGCATCAGGTTCGGGTCGTTGCCGGGGATCTGGTTGTGCAACTTCGCTGCCTGGTGAGAGGCATCGGCGGTGAGCCCGGTGAGGTGGTGGATCCGTTCCTTGAGGGTCCGGTTGTCTACGGCCTCCAGGGCTTCGGCGCCGGGGTCGAGGCCGCGGACGACGGATGCCTGTTCTTGCCATAGCCGCTGGTCTTGGTCGGCCTCGAGGCCCAGATCTTCGACGGTGGCTCCTCCGAGCAGGTTCGTGAGCTCGGCTCGGTCCAGGCGCTCCTGGAACTCCGAGTCGGTGTGGTCGGGCTGTCCGAAGCGGTGCCGCAAGGTGATCATGGCAGCCACGATCCCGGCCACGGTGAGTACGAATAGTGCCGGGTGGATGACGATGCCCAGGATCAGCCCGATGATCGCAGTGGCGATGGCGGCTATGGCCAAGGGCGTGCTGGCGGTAGCTCGGGCAGGCCCGGCGGCGACCGATCGCCCCACCTGGTCGTGGTCGGCAGGATGGGCCGGGGCCAATGGATGGCGGTGTTGGAGCTCGGAGGCGCGAGCGAAGCGTTGCTTGCTGCTGTGAGCAGTTCTCCGTGCCTGTTCGAACTGCAGCCAAGTGAGTTGGCCACGGAGCTCGTGATGGTTGCGCTCGGCATCGGCCGCGGCCTGCCGGGCTGTTGCCGTCTCGCTCACCTGCCGTTCGATGTTCCGCACGACCTCGAGCCGTTGGGCGTGGAGGCGGGCAGCCAGCAACACCTGTTCTCGGTGGTCGAGTCGTTCGATCTGGCTGGCGAGCAACTGCACCCGTTCGGCGAGGGTGTCGCGCTCGCTGAGCCTCTGGACGAGTTCGCGGTGTTGGTGACGGGCTTCGGCCACGGATCGTGCGGTTTGGAATACCTGGAGCTCATCTCGGCGTTCGCTCAGCCTGGTGCGTCCGTCGGTGAGTTGGCTCAACAGGTGAAGCCGATCCTGGTGCGCCTTTTGGGCTGCGATCAACGCCTGGCTGGTGGTCTCCACGCGGCGTTTGGCCTCCATGAGCGGGCGCGTGGAGCTCTCTCGCTCCAGCCCGATCTGGTCCTTGCGGAACTGCTCGATGATCGAGATGGCTGCCGATGCGGTGGAGTCGGCATCGGCCGACGTGGTGGCCTTCTGGAGCAGGTCTTGGAGGAGATGAGCATCGTCTTGGACGCGTTGCAGGTCGGACTGACGGACGCAGGCCGTGGCCAGGAAAGAGGCCCTGTCGAGGCCGACGATGCGGGCCAGATCGGGGGCGCCGTCGGAGAACCATGCGTTGGCGCGGTCTCGCCCGAGGCTGTCGAGCACCTTGGCCACCCGTTGGTTCAGGTCCCAGTTGACCGAGAGGGTCTCGCCGTCGTCGAGGACCAGATCTGCTTCCAGCCTCCAAAGGTCGCCAGTGCGTGGGCGGCGGCGCTCGATGATCAGCTGTTCTTCCTTGGTGGCCCGGCCCCGCTTGCGGCTGAGTCCGGTGATGGCCAGGTAGGCAGCGCTGTGCCAACTGGACTTGCCCGCTTCGTTGAGGCCCCACACCACGGTCAGCCCGGGGGCTGGGGTGAGGGTTTCGCCGGTGAACGGACCGTGGGCCGGGGCGGAGAGCCGGGTGAACCTCATGCCTGCACCGCCAGGTCCGTCCGGCCGTCGAGCGCTCGCAGGCCGGTCTGCAAGATGGCGGCGTGACGCTCGGGCGGGAGATCGGTCCGGGCTTCCAGATCCCGCAAGAACTGGCCCCGCACGGTGGCTTCGTTTCGGATGGACTCGAGGTCGTAGCCAGGGCGGAGCCCGCTGGAGCGGAGGACGATGGCATCGAGTGAGCCCTTCTGGTCGGTGAGGCCGATGGCATCCAGGTCGAGATCGGTGGCCAGGTCTCCCACCAGGTGGACGCGGGCCGCTCCCCGGAGTCCGGTGAGCGCCGCGGCAACGCGTTCGCGCACGACTTCGCTGGAGTGGGCCTCGGTGAGGTCGACGGTGACGTCGTGGAAGGTGGTGGGCGACACGTTGCGCACATCGGCTTCCACCCGGCCGTCGTCGTGGATCCGGGCGATCACCAGGCCTCGGCCCGGCGATTCACCGAAGGTCAGCGGGTGGGGGTTGCCGGGGTAGGTGAGCCATTCGTCGTGACGGGGGTTGTGGTAGTGACCGGAGAAGGCGTGGTGCAGGCCGGCCCGTTGGATGTCGACATGGTCGAAGGGCAGGTGGGGCTCGGGGGCGGTGGCCCCGGTGGGGACCCCGCTACGCAGGGCCCCATGGAAGAGCCCGATGTTGATTCCACCGCGGTCGATGCCGAGCTGGTCGAGCATCGGCCCGGTACCGGCTGGTCGGCCGTGGGCCGTACCCCAGACGGTGAGCCCGTCGACCAACTCGAAGGGTTGCCACCGGTCGAAGTCGAAGACGTGAACGTTGTACGACCAGGAGGCCTGCACCCACAAGCTCGACGGGCACAGGTAGTCGTGGTTGCCGGGGGCGACCAGCACCGGAATGGGAGCCAGTCGGGCCAGCGTGTCGGCCAGGAACTGGGCTGTGTCGGGGGATACGTAGTCGTGTTCGTAGATATCACCGCCGAGGAAGAAGGCATCCACCTGTTCTGCCAAGGCCACGTCGACGGCATTGGTGACGGTGGTGCGGATGGCTCGGCGCCAGCGCCCTCCGACCTCCGGGCCGGCCCATCTGAACGCTGAGTCGAGGTGGACATCGGCCAGGTGGCCGATCTTGATGGTGTCGCCCCCCGCTTTCGGTCGCGACCCAACCGCGTTGGCCTCGTTCTCGCCGCCCCCGTCACCGCGCAACATCGCTTCTCGCTTCGTCGATCCCTACCCGGCCGACGGTAGCGGGAGGGTGTGACAAGGAGCGGGGAAGACGAAGTCGCCCGAACGGGTGCCGGGGCCGGTCCCTGTTGGAACCGGCCCCGCAGGCCCCGCCCGTCCGAACCGCTCGGATGCAGCGGTTCAGGTCATCGCCTCGTCAGCTCACCGTGAACTCGGCCTTCATACCCTCCATGAAGTGAGGCGGCCCGTCACCTTGGTGTTCCCCCTCGTCGTCCATCGTCGTACCAGTGGGGACGAAGCACAGGGCCGCGTAGTCACCGGGTTCGAAGTCGGCGATGAGGAGGCTCTGGTCGCCCTTCTGAGGGGCGAACGCCCCACCCTTCATGTTGATCTTCGTCATGGCCTGCTCTTCAGGCATCTGGAGCAGGTCATCGAAGCTCTCGGTGACGCCGTCCTGCTTCGAGGCGACGGTGATCTCGTGGGCCTCCATCCCGTCGTTGGTGAAGAGGATGGCCACCCGCCCGGCCGGAATCGTGTCGGGTAGACCCTCGAAGGCGTACTCCTTGCCCGATACTTCGATCTTCTGGTCGAAGTCGCAGTTCTCGAACATGTACGGATCGATCGTGCCCTTGGCCTCGTTGAACTCGGGAGCCTCGAAGGCCGACATGTCGCCGGTGTCGGCCACCTTGTGGACGGCGTCGATCATGGTGCCGAGCTCGCCTTCGATGGCGGCAGGCTTGTTGGCGTCGAGGTCATCGGCCATCGGCAGGATGGTGTCTTCGAACCACGCCGCTGGATCGCCGTCGGGTTCGCTGGCCAGGGCCATGGTGATGCCGACGTAGGCCTTGCAGGCCCCCTCGGCACTTGCCGCTTGGGCTCCTGGCGTGGTGGGGGCGTTGTCATCGACGGTGGTCGGGGTGGCTTCGCCGTCGGCGACGGTCGTGGTGGTGTCGGCCTTGGCGTCATCGCTGCCGCAACTGGCCAAGACCAGGGTGCCGCTGACCGCCAGCACCGAGAGCAATCGCATCGTCCGTGGTCGGTTTCGCTGGTTCATGTCTGTACCTCTGCTTGTTCGGGGGGACTATTTGATGCGCCTTCCACCAGCGATTCGAGCAATCGCAACAGCTCCAGACGCCCGCTGAACGGCGTCGGGACGGCCACCGTGCCGGGGTCAGGCTCGGCCAGGACCATGCCTGACCACTGGCCACGTGACGGTTCGAAGTCGATGACCAAGCGCATAGAGGCAAGTTACGGAACCTTGCTGTGGGGTCGCATCGGGGAGAACCCTGATTTCGACCCTGCATTGGTCAGCGGGACGGGGTATCGGGCGAGCGTGCTGCCTGGCGGTGGGTCAGCGAGCCCCGGAGGCGGTGGGCGGGGGAACGGGACGCCCGTCGGGCGAGGCCGTCTGCTCGGTCCAGCGCACGGCCAGCGCGGTCCGGGTGCGGACGTCGAGCTTGGTGAAACACCGGGCCAGGTGGCTCTCCACCGTCTTGACGCTCACATGGAGCCGATTGGCCACGTCCCGGTTGGTCAGGCCTTTGGCGACCAATGCGGCGACCTGCCGCTCGGCGGGTGTGAGGGGAGCCGGTCCGCCCTCGCAGCGTGCCCGCGGGGCGAGACCACAGGCCTCGAGCTCGTGACGGGCCCGTTGGAGATATGGCGCCGCCTTCAAGTTGTCGAAACGCCCTGCGGCAGCAGTGAGCAGGTCGGCGGCGTGTCGTCGTCGTCCCCGTCGGCGAGCGAAGGACCCGGCGGCCAGCTCCAATCGGGCCTGAAGGAACGGGCCACCATCTGTTGGAGTCGGCTCGACGAATGGCACCTCGGCGTCCGTCGGAGGCGGCAACGTTGTCAGTCCGGAGGTAAACGCCGCCTCGGCGGCGTCGTCGTCACCGAGTGCAGCCAGGAGCAGACCCCGTGCCCGGGCTGCTCCGAGTTGAGCCTGGACGCCGCCCGATTCGATTCGTCGTTCGAGTTCGGTCAGCGCATCCTGCGCCTCGTCGAGCCGGTGGAGGCCGACCAGCGCTTCGACGAGGTCAGCCCGCCACGGTTGGACCCCTTCACCCAGACCCGATGTCTTCAGTAGGTCAGCCAGCGGTTGGAGCTGGGTTACGACCCGATGGTGGTCACCGGTGGCCGAACCGATGCGGGCATCGCCGATCAGCAGCCACAACAGCCCGCTGGTGTTGTCGCTGCGGACCTGCGCGGCGTGGCCCTCGGCGAGGTGACGTTCCGCATGGTCGACGGCACCACGGCCGGCATGGACGAACGCGGCCACCCCGTGGGCCATTGGTCGGGCCAGGTCGTGGTCGCCTGCCGCCATGATCGCCACGAGCCGTTCCGCCTCCTTCAGCGCACCATCCCAGTTGCCCTGGCGGTACCGAGCGTCGGCTCTGGAGTAGCTGGCGGTGACCCGGGTGAGCAATGGCCCGAGCGTCTCGCCCACGTCGAGGATCTCGTCGAAGGTGCGCTCGGCCTCGACGAAGCGTCCTGACCACAGGAGCAGCAAGGCCCGGGCCAGCAGCGCGTCATCGCGACCGAAACGTGATCTGGGCTGGGGAGTGAGGCGGTCGAGCCATCGGTCGATCTCGGCGAGGCCTCGTTTCAGATCACCGTCGAATGCCCAGCCGGTGGCCAGCATTACGAACGCATGGCTGAGCTCGGAACCGGCCGGCTCGGCGTGCTCCAGAGCGGCATGGGCCCAGGTAATGGACCTGGACCCTTGACCGGCGTTGGATGACAAGGTGGCCAACAGGCCGGCCACCTGACCGGCGACCCTTGGTTCGGGAGAACGTTCCCATGCCGACATCAGGGAGTTCCAGGCTGCTTTGGTGTGGCCGCGGTGCAGGAGATCCTGCCCTCGAACCAGGAGCCCGAGGGCCCCGCCATCGCCGTGGACTCGAGCGAGGAGCTCTCGGGCTGCTCGCATCTCGCCGGTGGTGAACAGGCGGTTGGCTGCCAGCAGCATGGCTTCGGTCCTGTCCGAGCCATCGGGCAGCACCTTCGCCGCTTCGGACAGGAGTTCTACCGCGGTCAGGTCCCAGCCGGCGCCGAGGAGCTCGCGGGCCAACGTCGTCGCTTCGACGCCGAGGCCCGAGTCGTGGGTGATGGTGCCGCGGAGTCGGTGGACCATGGCCCGGGCCGGGTCGTCGGTGACCGTGGCGGCCAGCAGGTGCAGCTCGGAACGGAGTCCGGGCGGTAGGTCGTCGACGACCGCTGAGCGGAGAAGGGGGTGGGCCACGTCGACCATCTGCCGACCGGCCCGCTCCACCATCAACAGGTGGCGCTCGGTGACGGCTTCGTCGAGCGGACCGGCCAAGGCACCGAGGCCGTCTAGTCCGAGCATGTCGACCAGCGGACCGACCTCCACCGGCGTCCCCATGACCGCGACCGCCGCCACCAGGCGTTCGGTCTCCGGTCGACATCCCGCCAGACGATTGAGGGCCAGCGTGGCGTAGGAGCGTGGCGCGGGAAGCGGACCGATCCCGGAGGAGATCGTCTCGGCATCGAGTTCGTCGGCCAAGGTGAGTGCTTCGAGCGGGTTGCCGCCGGTGTGCTCGTGGAGCCGCTGCGCGGCCTGTTCTCCGAGGGCGATGCCGCGGGCCTGGCGGAGCAGTTCATCTAGGTGGGATGAGCCGAGACCGGCCAAGCGCAGCCGAGCCCCCCGCTCGTCCTGGCACAACCGACTCAGCGGTGCCAGCGCCGGGACGTCGGGCCGTTGGGCGATGACGGTGAGCACAGCCTGTGCTCGCAGACGTCGCAAGGCATAGGTGATGGCCTGAAGCGATGCCGAGTCGCCCCATTGGGCATCGTCGATGATCAACAGGAGCGGCTGGTCGGTGGAGGCCGCGGTGGCGACCTGGACCAGGGATGATCCGATGTCGAGCGGGTCCGGTCGAGGCCCCTCCCGACCGAACATTGGCGGAACCTGGAGGCCGTGGACCGCGGCTTCGGCGTGGAGTTGCTCGATCAACCCATAGTCCAGGTGCTGTTCGGCTTCGTCGCCGCTGGCCTTCAGTACCGCCACTTGCCCGTCGACAGCCCGGGCGAACTGACGGAGCAGCGCCGACTTCCCGATGCCGGCAGCGCCCTCGACCACCACCAGGTGGGGGTGGCCGTCGAGGGCCAAACGCAGTGCATCGTGGAGGGCGGATCGTTCGACGTCGCGTCCGATGAGATGGGGCGAGCCAGCGGCGTCGCCGTCGGGGCTGTTCGACCAGTGGTCGGCTGTCACCGTCGCACCGTTCGTTGCCGCCGTGGGGCGCGACGAATAAGCGATGGGAGCATGCATCCTGGACTCTTGTGCTGCTCATCCGACATCGACAACGGCTCCGCGATCACGAGCGGTATTGCAAACACTTACCCTTCGGAACAGGACAATCATGCCCTAGCGACGGGCATCTTGCTCGGTAGTGCGGACCGGCGGACAGCACGTTTACCAAGGGCACTTGGCCGCAGCACGCCAGGGTCACCGCGACGGCTCTGGTGGCTAGCGAATCGTGCCTCTCGCCCGAGGATCGTCCCTCATGGGGCCCGAGTCGCTAGGGGCGTAGCAAAGGATCTCGGTAGGGTCGCCTTCATGAACGATGCCGCCGATGGGCCACCTGTGATGACCGCCTCAGAGGCCATGGCATACGTCGACGGCCAGTTGATTGCAGCCACTTCTGACGAGCGGTTTCCCACCATCAACCCGGCCACTGGCGTGGTCCTGGCCCAGGTGCACCAGTGCAACGGTGCCGACGTCGATGCTGCGGTGGCCTCGGCCAAGGCCGCGTTCCCGGCCTGGGCTGCGCTCACCGGGGCCGAACGGGGCCGCATCCTCAACCGGGCCGCGGCCCTGCTGCGGGAACGCAACGACGAGCTGGCCCGCATCGAGGTGGCCGACACCGGTAAGCCGATCGCCGAGGCCTCCACGGTCGACATTCTTTCGGGGGCCGACGCCATCGAGTACTTTGCCGGTGCCGCAGCCACGCTCACCGGTGAACACGTCACGCTCGGCAACAACTTCGCCTACGTGCGCCGTGAACCGTTGGGTGTCTGCGTCGGCATCGGCGCCTGGAACTATCCCATCCAGATCGCTTGCTGGAAGTCGGCCCCGGCCTTGGCTGCGGGCAACACCATGGTGTTCAAGCCGGCCGAGCTGACCCCGCTCACCGCCTTGGAACTGGCCGCGATCTACAGCGAGGCCGGCGTTCCCCCCGGTGTGTTCAACGTGGTGCAGGGCGATGCTCGCACCGGCCAGGCGTTGGTGGCCCACCCCGATGTGGCCAAGGTGAGCCTCACCGGCGAGGTGGGTACCGGCAAAGCCGTGATGGCGGCGGCCGCCGAAACGCTGAAGGCCGTCACCTTGGAGCTCGGAGGTAAGTCACCGTTGGTGATCTTCGACGATGCCAACGTGGACAATGCCGTGTCCGGAGCCCTGATGGGGAACTTCTACACGCAGGGTGAGGTGTGTTCGAACGGCACCCGGGTGTTCGTACAGGCCGGGATCCACGATGAGTTCGTGGCCAAGCTGGTCGAGCGCACCGCCAAGATGGTGGTCGGCGACCCCATGGACCCGGACACCGATGTGGGCGCGCTGATCAGCGCCGACCATCTGGCCAAGGTGACCGGCTACCTCGACGCCGGCAAGCAGGCCGGGGCCACCGTGGCCGTGGGTGGACAACGTCGCACCGAGGGGGTGCTGGTCGACGGGAACTTCGTGGAACCGACGGTGTTCACCGACTGCACCGACGACATGTCGATCGTCACCGACGAGATCTTCGGGCCGGTCATGGCCGTCCTGAGGTTCGAGACCGAGGACGAGGTGGTGGCCCGGGCCAACAACACGCCCTACGGCCTTTCGGCTGGTGTGTTCACTCGTGACCTGTCTCGGGGGCACCGGATGGCCGCCGCGCTGGAGGCCGGGATGGTCTGGATCAACAACTACAACCTGGCCCCGATCGAGATGCCGTTTGGTGGCGTGAAGCAATCGGGCATCGGTAGGGAGAACTCCATGGCTGCCTTCGAGCACTACACGCAGCGCAAGGCTGTGTACGTAGAGACCGGTGACGTCGAGGCTCCGTACTGATGGCCCTCAACCGCAACCACAACAAGGCCGACGTCGAGTCGACCAACTGGGACTACGTGATCGTCGGCGGTGGATCCGCTGGTTCGGCGCTGGCCAACCGGCTCTCGGCCGACCCTGGCAACAAGGTCCTGGTACTGGAAGCAGGCCGTCCCGATTCCAAGTGGGACGTTTTCATCCACATGCCCGCGGCCTTCTCGTTTCCGATCGGCAGCCGCTTCTACGACTGGAAGTACGAGACCGAACCCGAGCCCCACATGGGCGGCCGTCGGGTGTACCACGCCCGCGGCAAGGTGCTCGGTGGTTCGTCATCGATCAACGGCATGATCTTCCAGCGCGGCAACCCGCTCGACTATGAGAGGTGGGCCGCCGACCCGGGCATGGAGACGTGGGACTACGCGCACTGCCTGCCCTACTTCAAGCGCCTGGAGACCACGTTGGCCGGCGGCGACGACTACCGCGGCGACGAAGGGCCCCTGATCCTCGAGCGGGCCGATGCTGCCAACCCGCTGTCCCAGGCCTTTTTCGAAGCCACCGCAGAGGCCGGCTACCCCCGCACCACCGACGTCAACGGCTACCAGCAAGAGGGCTTCGCCGAGTTCGATCGCAACGTGCACCGGGGTCGTCGCCTGTCGGCGGCTCGGGCCTACCTGCACCCGGTGATGAACCGCCCCAACCTGACGGTCATCACCCGCGCTCTCACCACCAGCATCGACTTCGAGGGCACCAAGGCCACCGGCGTCCGTTACACCCATGGCCGAAGTGAGCACACGGCCAAGGCTGCCGAGGTCATCTTGTGTGGCGGCGCGTTCAACTCCCCACAGCTGTTGCAGCTCTCAGGAGTCGGCGATGCCGGCCACCTGCGCAGCCTGGGCATCGACGTGGTGGCCGACGTTCCCGGCGTGGGCGCCAACCTCCAGGATCACCTCGAGGTCTACATCCAGCACTCGTCCACCCAACCGGTGTCCATGCAACCGCATCTGGCCAAGTGGCGTCGCCCGTGGATCGGCCTCCAGTGGCTGTTCCGCAAGGGCCCGGCCACCTCCAACCAGTTCGAGGCCGGGGGCTTCGTGCGCAGCAACGACGACGTGGCCTACCCGAACCTGATGTACCACTTCTTGCCGTTGGCGGTCCGTTACGACGGCACCACCCCCACCCGCGGTCACGGCTACCAGGTGCACGTCGGCCCCATGTACTCCGATGCTCGGGGCACGGTGAAGATCACCTCCACCGACCCACGCGTCCACCCGGCCATCCAGTTCAACTACCTGTCCACCGAACAGGACCGCCGGGAGTGGATCGAAGCCATTCGGGTCACCCGCAACATCCTCGGTCAGGAAGCGTTCGGACCCTTCGACGGCGGAGAGCTGTCGCCCGGTCCCGAGGTGGTCACCGACGAGCAGATCCTCGAATGGGTGGCCAGCGATGCCGAGACCGCGCTGCACCCTTCGTGCACGGCCCGCATGGGTACCGACGAGACCTCGGTCCTCGACCCCGAGACCCTGCGGGTCCGTGGCACCGACGGTCTTCGGGTGGTCGACGCGTCGTCCATGCCGTACGTGACGAACGGAAACATCTATGCCCCGGTGATGATGCTGGCCGAGAAGGCTGCCGACCTGATCCTGGGCAATGAGCCGCTGGCCCCGCTGACCGACGTGGACTGGTACCGGGCTGGCTGACCCACCTCGGTCGGGTCCGCGGCACGGATGCTCGCCTGCGCAGCGAGGTCGTCAGGGGGTAAACCGTTTGATCTTGTCGAGTGCATCCAGCAGGGCGTTCTCGATCACCTCGGTCAGAGCAGGGTGGATGTAGAAGACGTGGCGGGCCACCTGGTCAGCCGTCTGGTCGAACTGCATGGCCTGGATGATGGGCTGGATGAGGGTGGCGGCCTGCGGGCCCATCAGGTGGGCCCCGAGGATCAGACCGGTCTCCGGGCTGACCAGCACCTTGGCGAACGATCGCTCGTCCTCGAGCGCCCAGCCGTAGGCGGTGTCGCCGTAGTCCCGCCGTCCGATCACGTGGTCGAGCCCCTCGGCTCGGCACTGTTCTTCCGTCCGCCCTACCGTCGATACCTGTGGGTCGCTGAAGACGGCGCTGGGGACGGCCTTGTAGCTGACTTCCCGTTGATCTTCGGGGTGAGCAATGTTCCAGAACGCAACTGCGCCCTGTGCGTTGGCCAGATGTTTGAGCTGGTAGTCGTTGGCGATGTCACCGATGGCCCAGACCCCCGGAACATTGGTGGCCATGGTCTGATCGACCACCACGTGGCCGAACTGATGACGGCTCAGCCCGCCCCGGTCCACGTCGACCAGATCGGTGTTGGGGGTGCGACCGGTGGCCACCAGCAGTTCGTCGACGACCACCTCGCCCTCGGCTCCGTGGATGACGATCTCGCGGCCTCGTCGCACGACTCGCGTCGGGATTTCGTTCAGGCGCAGGTCGACTCGCTCGGCGAATACCTCGGTGAAGCGGTGCGAAATCTCCTCGTCGAACGAGCGAAGCAGGGCCCCGGAACGGTTGTAGAGCGTGACATGGCTACCGAGACCGGCGAAGACGTGGCCCATCTCCGCAGCGATGAAGCCACCGCCGATGATCCCAACCCGGGCCGGGAACGCTTCCAGACGCATGATGGAATCCGACGTGTGGAAGCCGGTCTCGGCCAGGCCCGGGATGGGCGGTACCACCGCCCGAGACCCTGCGGCCAGGAGCACC
The DNA here is from genome assembly GCA_039924035.1 of Aquihabitans sp. GTDB lineage: Bacteria > Actinomycetota > Acidimicrobiia > Acidimicrobiales > Iamiaceae > Aquihabitans. Next base: position 33,246 of record JBDTBS010000239.1, read on the forward strand.
TTGGGAGCCGTGATCGACCGCCCGGCGACGTCGAACGTCCGGTCACCGGTGAAGGTCGCCGTCCCCCGGATGTAGGTGACGTTGGGTGTGCCCGTAGCCCGGTACTGCTCGCCACTAGCCGAGATGGGGTCGATCCGACCGAACACCCGGTCTCGGATGGCGCCCCAGTCGGCGCCGTTGAACGTCAGGTCCACGCCGAGCCGCTTGCTGTGGCGGGCCGTCTCGGCCAGGTCGGCGGGCAGCACGAACATCTTCGAGGGGATGCAGCCCCGGTTCAGACACGTCCCGCCGAACACATCGCGCTCCACGAGCGCGATGTTCCAGTCGGACATGTAGTCCGGAATGGAGTTGCCCGACCCGCTCCCGATGATGATGAGGTCGAACGATTCGCTGGGGGCTGGTGCCATGGTTTCAATCGTCGCGCGAAGTGACCGGGCCGCCGTATCGGTACGTGGCCGCGCCTTCGGTGTCTGCCGCGTCCACGCGGTGCCGGTGTCGTTGCGCCCGCCAACGGGGACATGGAGATTCCTGGTGCCTGCGACGTTGGTCGGTACGGCCTGGGACCCCGCCCCGGCGAGGACGGTTCGGCCGTCCTCGCCGCGCACATCGACTACGCCGGTCGACGTGGCGCTTTCTTCGACCTAAGACAACCTGATCATCACTGCTATCCGCGCCGGACCGTCGAGCACCTTTGACGCACGTGTTGGACGGGAGCGGATGGGTCGGTGCCTGTCGTTCACTGGTATACCGGCCTGATGGAGACTGATGTGGCTTGCCCCGTGTGCACGATGACCGATGTCCTGACCACCGACTCAGGTGACTTCGAGTGCGCCACCTGTGGCCACGAGTGGGAGGGCGCCGCCAGCGACCCCGACGATCTCGGTGAGATCCGTGATGCCAACGGTGTACTGCTCCAGAACGGCGACACGGTGGTGCTGACCAAGCAACTGCCGCTGAAGGGGATCGAGTCGCTCAAGATCGGCACCAAGGTCAGCAACATCCGCCTCATCCCCGGCGACCACGAGATCGACGCCAAGATCGACGGCCGCGGCGTCCTCTTGAAGGCCAAGTTCGTCAAGAAGGGGTAACCCCTGCCGGCTGGTCGGAACTGAGGCAGAACCGGCCCGGCGCCGTAGCCTCTAGGGCTATCGCCAGCATTGATTCGCCTGCTCTTGCGGCGTTGCCCGCCAAGGGCCGCGACCTGCGCTGTTCAGTCACCGGACCTCGGTGAACACCGATGTTGCGCGTTCGGCGCCGGGCCCAGACGTGACCAAGGTTGCCGCCCCTGAGCAGCGCTCGGGTCGCAACATCCAGATCGGCGTGGCCGCGTACCTCGTCTGGGGTCTGCTCACCATCTATTGGAAGCAGCTGGATGCTTTCAATCCGTTCGAGCTGGTGGCCTGGCGGATGGTGTGTGCCGCGGTCGTGATGGCCGGGGTGGTCACCGTGCGGGGCCGCTGGCCGGTGCTACAGCGGGCGTTCCGGGACCGGGCCACTGTGCTCCGTCTGATGGCGGCATCGGCGCTGCTCACGATCAACTGGGGTTGCTATGTGTGGCTGGTGAGCAACGGGCGTGTGATCGAGACCGCGCTCGGCTACTTCATCGCTCCCTTGGCCACCATGGCCATGGGCGTGCTGATCTTCCACGAGAAGCCCACCATCGGCCACCGCTTGGCCTTCGGTTGCGCAGCTATCGCGGTGGTCATCCTGGCTGTCACGTCCGGCTCGCCGCCTTACATATCGCTGACCATCGCCGCCTCGTGGAGCACCTATGGCTTGATCAAGCGCAAGGTGGTGCTCGGAGCGATCGAGGGCCTGGCCGGTGAAACGCTGGTGCTGGTGGTGCCGGCCACCATTGCCTTGGTGCTGTTCAGCGGTCAGGCCGACAGCGTGATCAACACCGCCGGTACCCGCGACCTGCTCCTGGTGTTGGGCACAGGCGTGGCTACCGCAGTGCCGCTGTTGCTGTTCGCCCGGGCCGCCAAGTCGATCCCGTTCACGCTGTTGGGCCCGCTCAACCTGCTGGTCCCGGTGATCAACTTCGGCCTGGGCTGGGCCATCTACAGCGAGTCCATGCCCGCCAACCGCATCATCGGCTTCGCCTTCGTGTGGGTCGCTCTTCTCGTCGTCACCATCGAGAGCTTGGCCACCCACCGTCGAGGCCTCCCCGCCCGCACCGTCACCTGATCTGACTGTTGGTCAGCCGACGAGAACGTTGGCGAAGACCTGCCAGGCCAGGAGGCTCTTGGCCACGAAGCTGAGCACGATGTAGGTCCGCTCGCCGAAGAGGTAGTCGGCCCAGCGTCCACGAGCCCGATACTGGAGCAGCTGTGTGATGGCGAAGCAGTTGAACGCCAGGAACAGCGTGACGTAGATGCCGTATACGAAGTTGGGCACGCTGCTACCGGCACCGATCAGGTAGATCCCGATGGCGACCCACGGGATGGCACCGGCGATCGAACCGAAGATGAAGGGCGTCCAGTCGAGATCGCGGCTGGCTTCGTTGGTGGTCTCCATCAGCCAACCGAACAAGATCATCGACGCGTTGACGGTGAACAGGGCGATGAGAGCGGTCACGTCGGTGATGCCGGTGATCCCGGCGATGAGCACGATCATCAGCGAGGCCGACAGCGAGTACTCGACCCACCGGAAGCGGTTGCGGCCCGCGCTCAGCTCACGTAGGTAGCGCGGCCATCCCCACGGCGAGGCCACCAGGAAGTGGAACAGCGCAGAGAGCAGCGAGAACAGCGCGACGGCCGGTCCGAGCCGGTAGCTGAAGAGGGTTTCGAGTTGGTCGGGGTCCAGTGGCCGTCCGGGCTGAGCGTTCGGAAACGCAGCGCTCACCGGCAACGAGAGATCGGTGGACAGGACGAGGATCACCAGCGCCTGCACCAGGTGCGCCACCCCGGCCCCCAGGTTCAGCGCTCGCAGCCGCCCCGGTTCGATCGGGGCTCTTGGGCCATTGGCGGTTTCGGCTCGGCTTGTCATGGAAGGCTCACGATCGAAGGGGACGACAGCAACGCACTGCCTCATTCAGTAGATCGGAAACGCCCAGGCCCCGCTTGCGTATGACCGTGGTGGCAG
>JBDTBS010000240.1:0-9262 GCA_039924035.1 Aquihabitans sp.
CGGTCACCAGCGCCGATCGGTGCGTAGAAGTATCGGGCGAATGGCAAGACCCCAAGCGCTATGACAACGAGGCCAACGACGGTCGTCCATTCCACGGGACCGCACTCGCCTCGACGGACGATGAGGCGGCCTACCGGTATCAGGAGAACAGCAAGGGCCGTAAGCAAAACGACCTGTCCCACCGGACCGGCAGGTACTACACCCCAACCGAGGTGAGCAGCTGGAATCTGGGACAGATCGACAACACCTTGAACTCCCTTGTCGGAATCCCAGTTGGCGACAATCCAGCCTCCAGCAATGCCCTGACTCACACCGACAGCACCGATGAGCCGAAGATCCGGCCGACCCCGTTCGATCCAGGGCAACAAAACCGTCAGCCCCGCAATAGCGGGCATCACCGCCTGATAGTTGAGCGCAGCCATCACAAAAAGCGCGCAGGCCGCTGCTCGACAAGCGCGCCTCGGCTCCAGCATCAGGAGCAGACCGGCCAACGTAAGCAACACCGCGAGTGCGATGTTCGTCGCTGCTAGCCAAACCTCCAACGAGGTGTGGTTGGGGAAAACGACCCACGCGACAACGGCAGCCGTCGCCATCGTCGTCGGCAGAAAGCGGCTGGCGAGCTTCCAAAACAAGACAGCGTTGCCCGCGCCGATCGCCGCCAACAGAATGAACGCCACCAGAGGTTTCCCACCGAGGAAACCAAATACGAAGGCGTAAACAGCGCCCCCTCCCGGGCGGGCATGCCACTGTCCCGAGCCTGGGGCCGCCCAGCTTCCCTCGAAGTGGGCGTTTCCCAAAGCGAACCAGTCGTCCAGCACATAGCCGACCCCACCGAACAGGTAGCGGGCCGACATCAGCAAGCTGAGTGCGGCAATTGCGATGGCGGGCAGTAGTCGCGCTCGTCGAACGCTGTCCATTTCCGAGGTGTCGAGTCGATCGGCAGGAGGAATCACTGTCGGCGACTCAGCGGCGACCACGGCTACTGCTCGACCGTGAGGACGAGGATGTGCCTGGATCGCTGCTCGACCTCGTACCCCAATCCCTCGACCTCTGAAGGATCGACGGTGTATCCCACCACGGCAAGGCGCTCTTCCCCCGTCTGTAGCGCTCGTTCCACCAGGGCCGGCAACTGCTCTGATGCCTCAGGTCCCGTGACCGTCCAGGGCACCTCACCAATGGTCGGCCAGAGCAAAAGGGGGAGGGTTGGGAACGTTCCTATGGCTGCGTCTACGTCGGCGGAACGCAGGTCGGCTACGACGGCTGCGTGCGTCGACCGGTTCGAGTTCGTCGACCCGAGAGCAGGCAACACGGGCAGCACGATCAGCAACGTGGTTATAGCCAATACAGCGCTACGCGAGGTGATGGCTCTACCACGCGATGTTTCGACGAAGCGGCTGACGCCCATCGAGGCCAGGACGGCAAGCGGAACCACTACGGGGGCCAGGAACCGGCCACCCCACTCAGTCGCGCCTCCGTCCGGGTACTGCGTTGCGATGACAGCCGCCCCATACGTGGCCGCGAACACCACCAGGGTGCGTTCTTTGACCGAGCCTCGGGTCCATCTGATCCCGACAAGGCCGAACGCCAGCGCCGGAGCAGCGGCGAAGAACCCTTGGATCAACTGGTCCCACCCCATGACCGCGCGGGCGGCAACGAGCACAACACCGGCGCCAACCACGACCGCTCCGATTCCTTCTGCCGGGCGACGCCTCCATGTGGCGGCACCTACGGCCACGAGGAACAACGCCAAGACACCGACGGTGTAATCCCGGTGGTTGAAGCCACCGCTCAGGAAGGTGGCCTCGAAGCCAGACCACCGACCGGCCAACCAAGGGTGATCGGACGTCGGTGCGGGAATCTCCGCACCTGGCGCCACAGAACCAACGAGCCGCAGATCCATGGCCCTGGCCGCGCTCGCGGCAGCGAGCACACCGAAACCGGCGACAACCGCCGATGCAAGCGCTCGACCGTCTCGTCTTCGTTCCCAAGCATGTAGAGCGAGGACAGCACCGACGGCTGGGACGAGGAGCATCCCTTCGGTGCGCACCAGCACAAGGCATGACACCGCCAACGCAGCGGCCACCACCCACCCGGGTTGACCCTGTTCTCGCCACCGCACCATGCACCACGCGATGACCGCCCCAAGGGCACAGGCCACGGCATGGGCCCACAAACCCAGACTCCAGACCAGCGGCGGTCCCAGCGCAACTGTCCAGAAGGCTATGACGCTCGTCAAACGACTTGGACCAGCCAGATGACCCGCCACAACGGCAGCGACGACCGCAGCCAGAACGTTGACGACGCACATGCCCAATATCGGAAGGTTCAGCTGATCGGCGGCTCGCAGCACGTGGATCCATGCTGGATGCTTGATGTATGGATACTCGACACCGTCGACCACCGAACTCTTGCCAAGAGTTGGGCGCGACGTTGATGGAGTGCCCCAAGATGGCCCATCGTGATAGCCCCAGTCGCCGGACTCCGCCAGCCGGACCTGACTGGCATAGGCCCCATCGTCGGACATCCATGGGGAATCAAGATTCGTGAACGCCGCCAACACAACAAGAAGCAAGAGATACAGGCTGGCATGGAAGGTAAGGGGAAAAGAATGGGGCCGGTCACGTAACTCCGCCGGAGCAGTCCCCCGTTTCCGCAGGCCCGATGGAGAACAGTTGGCGCCCAGTTCTGGTGAACTGGCGTCCCTGACCGTCACCGAGTCCTATCGGTAGGCGACACCCGATGTTGAGCCGGCTGCCGTACGAACGGGTTCCGACCCCGGCAGTGTGCGTTCTAAGACCCTCCAACCCGTATGCTGACGAAGCCGGCCTGGTATCCGGCACCACATCGATCCTGTGGCCGAAAAACTCGTGCGAGGCGACCAGGCTGTCCCACCGGCTGCAAAGCAGGATCCCCCTTCGGAGGTTCCACATGCTCAGGCTCCAAACACCGCTCCCCGACCGCTATCGGGATTCATCACCCGACGAGTTGGAGGCCATGATCGCCGAGGCAAAATCCACCCTCGGCGAACGGCTTTTCATCCTCGGCCATCACTACCAACGTGATGAGGTCATGAAGTGGGCCGATCCCCGCGGTGACTCCTACGGGCTGTCGGTGTTGGCCCAGGGCCGACCCGACGCCGACTACATCGTTTTCTGCGGCGTGCACTTCATGGCCGAGTCGGCCGACGTGCTCACCGGCGACAACCAGGCCGTGATCCTCCCCGACCTGAACGCTGGCTGCTCAATGGCCGATATGGCCGACATAGACCAGGTGGAGGAGACATGGGAATCACTCGCCGAGGTCATCGACATCAACCGGCTGGTCCCAATCACCTACATGAATTCGTCGGCCGCTCTCAAGGCCTTCGTCGGCGAGCATGGGGGCGCCGTCTGCACTTCGACCAACGCTCGGGAGGTCCTCGAGTGGGCTTTCACCCAGGGTGACAAGGTGCTGTTCTTCCCCGACCAACACCTAGGTCGCAACACCGGCATGGCCATGGGATACACCCACGACGACATGCGGGTGTGGAACCCCCGGCTGGAACTGGGCGGGCTCACCGAACAGGAATGCGACGACACCGCCTTCCTGCTGTGGAAGGGCCACTGTTCGGTCCACCAGCGGTTCACTCCGGCCAACGTCGAAGCCTTCCGAACCGAACACCCGGGCGGCACTGTCATCGCCCACCCCGAATGCTCCTACGAGGTGTGCTCGATCGCCGATCAGGTCGGTTCCACCAGCTACATCATCAATGCCGTTGAAGCGGCACCGGCCGGGTCGGCGATAGCCATCGGAACCGAAATTCATCTCGTCAACCGAGTGGCCGCCGAGAACCCCGACAAGACCATCGTGTCGCTCGACCCGCTCATCTGCCCGTGTTCCACCATGTTCCGCATAGACGGACCCCACCTGGCCTGGATCCTGGAAAACCTGGTGGAGGGACGGGTGCTGAACCAGATCGTGGTCGATCCGGCAACCACCAAGTGGGCCAAGGTTGCCCTCCAACGAATGCTCGACATCACCGAGGGCAACCCAGTGGCAGAGCGGGTCGGGGTCTGACCACCAACGCCGTTGGCCCGGGCGTCAGCGTTCGTAGGTGACGATGAGGAGGTTCGCCCCGGGCACGAACTGGAGCACCTCTTCGGCGCCGCGCCGGTAAGAGCCGATCCGCTCGGGCAGCTCCGCGCCCTCGACGAACAGCACTGCGAAATCTTGATCACCGGTAGCGGTGACCACCTCGCTGGCCCGAACGAGGTCGGCGTCTGAGGTCGTCATCAGCCAGCGACGTTCGGCGATGGCCGGTGTGAACTCCCGGGGCAGGAAGCCTGCGGTTCGCGATGCCACGACCACCTGATCCCCTCGGTCACGAAGGACGACGGCGGCGTCGGCCACATGATGGGTGCGTACCGACATCCACACGAGACCGAACATGGTGATGGCCACCGAGCCGAAGACCAGCACGCTACGGATGACCTTGTCCATCGATGGCAGTGCAGCTGCCCCGGCAACGGTGAGCACGAAGGCTGACATGAGCGTGTATCTCCCACCCCACTGCGGGCCAGCGCCGCCGGTGTACTGGAAGGCCCACACCATCGGTAACGAGAACAACGCCCCCCACACCAACGGCGATCCGCTCCCCTTGCGACCGAGTACGAGGCCAGCGATGGCAACAGGAGCGGTGGCGAACATGCCGGGTACGAACCCAAACCCGGTCGACAGCAGGTAGAGGACCGTTGGGACGCTCGCCCCAACCGCCAACATCGGCCACCGGTCGTTGGCCGTCTCAGGTCGACGAGTTCCGAGTATCGCCACGACCAGCAACGCGAACGCCAGCAAACCGAGCAAGACGCCAAGGTCGCCTGCTCCAAGCCCGAACGTCGTGACCAAAGCTTCTCGCAATCGCAAGGAAACAGTCGAACCTGCACCAGACGCAGTCGCCTCCGCCCGACCAGCGCGGAGCGACGACCCAAGCACGAGAACCTCGACACCTACGTTCGCCGCAATCGCGCCCAACAGACCGACGACGGTCGCCAACCCGGTCTCGAAAGCCTCCTTCAACCGACGTCCGACGAACGCACGGTGGGCCAAGATCGTCGCCGTCATCACGGCGGCATAGATCAACGACTCGGTTCTCATGGAGAAGGCAAAGCCCCACAACAGACCAGCAGCCAGACCCCAACCCAGCCGTTGACCGCGAGATCTCCCAGTCGCCTCCGTCAGGGCGATGGCGGCCCATGCCATCGCCGCCAATCCGATCGTGTGCTCCCAGAAGTCGAGGGAGTAGATGAGAACCGGACCAGCCAACCCGACCAACCAGAATGCTGCGGCCTGTCCATCCCCCGTTGCCCCCATCAGCCGAGCCATGCGCCGAGCTGCTGCAGCGCAGGCGAGGCCGCCGAGCATCGGAAGCACCAGGACGAGCCGATAGCCGCCGAGGGCATACAAGGGGTGGCCGACCAGGATCATCGGGATCGTCGTCACCTGGGTCCAGGCATCGCCCATGCGACGCGTTCCGAAATAGGGGTGCAGGGTCCCTTCGGGGTCCCATTCGGATGCCCAGTAACCGATGTCGAGGTTCGTCGGACTCCCCCGCTCCGTCATCTCGTGCAGGGTCACCACCTTCCCACCAGTATCGGTACCCAGGTACGCGCCGGGGTCGTTGACCAGTGACAACGCTATGTAGATGGCCAAGAGGAGCAGCAACGATGCTCTCGGCCCAGGCAGTCGCCGCTTCGTCCGTGGCGCATCGGCTCCCTCTACATCCACGGCGACAGTCACGACCGAACCAATCGGCACCACAGCGACGTTCTCAAGTACTCCGTCGCGAACCGCACCCATGTCCGGAGCCGGAGATCGCCACTTTGGACCGCTGCTCAGCAGACAGGGACGACGTTGGGCACGGCTTGAATCGGAATCGCGCCGTACGCGTGCGGAAACGGCTGACCCGACCCGTAGGAGTCCTCTTCCACCAGAGCCACGCCTCCCAATGCCGTCGGGTCGATGAGCAGTGCCAGCAGACCGGTTATCCCTTCGAAGTGACGGGCCACCGTGCCTGCCACCTGGTGACCCCATGAGCAGTGGACGAACCCTTCCACGGCCAACGACGGCGGGTCGATCGCTCCCGCAGACTGATAGGACGCCCACTCGTCGGTGGTGGCCAGGTGGTACAGCCCATCTGGCTCGATCTGATCGGTGAGGTCGGCTGGGTCCGGTTTCATCAGGTCAGCTTTCCATCCCGAGCATCGGGCGCAGGAACCGTCCGGTGTAGGAATCAGGACTGTCGGCCACCGTCTCGGGCGTACCTTCCACCACCACTTGTCCCCCACCGGATCCACCCTCGGGGCCGAGGTCGATGACCCAGTCGGCGGTCTTGATCACGTCGAGGTTGTGTTCGATGACCAGTACCGTGTTGCCCTGATCGACCAGCCGTCCGAGAACGGTGAGCAGCTTGCGGATGTCTTCGAAGTGCAGGCCGGTGGTGGGCTCGTCGAGCAGGTAGATGGTGTGCCCGGTGGAGCGCTTCGACAGCTCAGCAGCCAGCTTGATCCGCTGTGCCTCACCACCAGAGAGCGTGGGAGCCGGCTGACCGAGCCGGACGTAGCCCAAGCCGACATCGACCAGGGTCTGCATGTGTCGGGAGATCACCGGTTGGTTGCCGAAGAAGGTGAGAGCCTCCTCGCACGGCATGTCGAGTACTTCGGCGATGTTCTTGCCCTTGAACTCGATGTCGAGCGTGTCTCGGTTGTAGCGGGCCCCCTTGCACACCTCGCAGGGCACGTAGACGTCGGGCAGGAAGTGCATCTCGATCTTGATGGTGCCGTCGCCGGCACAGTTCTCGCAGCGCCCACCCTTGACGTTGAAGCTGAAGCGTCCGGGTAGGTAACCGCGGACCTTGGCTTCGGTGGTTTGGGCGAACAGCTTGCGGACGTGGTCGAACACGCCGCTGTAGGTGGCGGGGTTGGAGCGAGGGGTGCGACCGATGGGCGACTGGTCGATGTTGATCACCTTGTCGAGGTGCTCCATCCCGGTGACCTTCTTGTGGAGCCCTGGTGGAGTCTTCGACTTGTAGATCCGCTGCATGAGCGACCGCAGCAAGATGTCGTTGACCAAGGTGGACTTACCCGACCCAGAAACCCCGGTGACGGTGATGAACACTCCGAGCGGGAAGTCGACGTCGATGCTCTGAAGGTTGTGCTCGCGGGCCCCGATCACCTGCACCTGGTGACCGTTGGGGGTCCTTCGCTCTTCGGGCACGGGGATGGAGCGCTTGCCGCTCAGGTACTGACCGGTGAGCGATTCCTTGTTGCGGAGTAGTCCTTTGTAGGAGCCGGCATGGACGATCGCCCCGCCATGCTCACCAGCCCCAGGACCGATGTCGACCACGTAGTCGGCTATCGCGATGGTGTCCTCGTCGTGTTCGACCACCAGGACCGTGTTGCCCAGATCCCGCAGCCTGATCAGCGTGTCGATGAGTCGACGGTTGTCTCGCTGGTGCAGACCGATGGAGGGCTCGTCGAGCACGTAGAGCACGCCGACCAGCCCGGAACCGATCTGGCTGGCCAACCGGATGCGCTGGGCCTCGCCGCCGGCCAGCGTGGCCGACGAACGGTGCAGCGACAGGTAGTCGAGGCCCACGTCGAGCAAGAATCCGAGTCGGGCGTTGACCTCCTTCATGATGGGGTCGGCCACGATGAGGTCCCGGTCAGAGATCTTCAGGCTCTTGAAAAGCTCGGCAACATCGCGGATCGACACCGATGCCAGATCGTGGATGCTGCGGCCATCGATGGTGACGGCCAGGGTGAACGGTTTGAGGCGAGCTCCCTCACAGGCCGGGCACGGTACCTCTCGCATGTAGCCCTCGAACTGGTCTCGTTGGCTCTCGCTCTCCGTGTCGGCATGGCGCCGCTTGATCCAGGTGACCGCCCCTTCGAACGATGCCTGATAGCTGCGGGTCCGGCCGTAGCGGTTCTTGTAACGAACCTGCACCTTCTTGGAGCCGGTCCCGAGCATGAGGGTCTTTTGCTGCTTGGTCGTCAACGACGACCAAGGCACGTCCATGGGGATGGACTTCTCTTCGCAGATCGCCTCGAGGAGTCGCTGGTGGTACTGGAGGTGGCCGCCGGCCCATGGGCTGATTGCCCCCCCGGTCAAGGTGGCATCGGGGTCGGGCACCACCAGGTTGACATCGACCTCGAACTGCGTGCCCAGGCCGTCGCAGCGCGGACAGGCGCCATAGGGCGAGTTGAACGAGAAGTTGCGAGGCGCCAACTCCTCGAAGCTCTGTCCGTCGATCGGGCAGGCCAGGTGTTGAGAGAAGGTGAGCACCTCTCCCGTCTCGTCGCCTTCGCGTGCCACCAACTCGACCTCGGCCACACCATCGGCCAGGGCCAACGCCGTTTCGAGGGAATCGGTGAGCCGCCGTTCTATACCATCCCGCTTCACCAGACGGTCGATCACCACTTCGATGTGGTGGGTCTCGTAGCGGGCTAGATCGACCTTCTCACCAAGATCGTGCAGCTCGCCATCTATGCGGGCCCGGATGTATCCCTGGGCCGCGAGGTCGGCCAACAACGTCTCGTAGTTGCCCTTCCGGCCCCGTACCACCGGGGCCAGAACCTGGAACCGGGTCCCCTCGGGTAGCTCCAGGACCCGGTCGACGATCTGCTGGGGCGTCTGTCGAGCGATCTCCACGCCATGCTCAGGACAGTGCGGCACACCGATCCGGGCGAACAGCAAACGGAGGTAGTCATAGATCTCCGTGACCGTTCCCACCGTGGACCTTGGATTACGGGAAGCCGACTTCTGGTCGATCGAGATGGCCGGCGACAGACCCTCGATGAAGTCGACGTCGGGCTTGTCCATCTGTCCGAGGAACTGACGGGCGTACGACGAAAGCGACTCGACATAGCGGCGTTGACCCTCGGCATAGATGGTGTCGAAGGCCAGTGATGACTTTCCCGATCCTGATAGGCCGGTGAACACGATGAGCTTGTTGCGGGGTAGATCCAGCGAGACATCCCGCAGGTTGTGTTCCCGGGCACCACGGATCACGAGAGAGTCAGACACGAGGATCGATCCTACCGGCATCCCACCAGACGAATGCGAACGCCTGTTCTATTTTGTCAGACTGGTTCAGGTCTACTGGACCTGATGGAGCTCCCGGCGTAGGTCTTTGATCTCGTCACGGAGACGGGCCGCGTACTCGAAGCGCAGATCCCCCGAGGCCTCGGCCATCTCCGCCTCCAGCGTGTAGATCAGCCGGGCC
>JBDTBS010000241.1:0-4710 GCA_039924035.1 Aquihabitans sp.
GGTCCCAGGGCACCACGGTGGCGTTGCGGTAGGCGTTCAGTTCCCCGAACGACGACAGGATCCCGGCGCCATAGGCCTTGAGCTCGTCGTCTTCGTGGAGCACCCCGAACTCGAGGGTGAACCAGAAGACTCGACTGAAGAACTCGAGGCCGTCGTCGGTCTCGGCCCGCCGCGAAGCGTTCCCGGCGGCCTCGTACAGGTCGGCCAGCACCGGCGACCCGAGCATGTTGGCGTGCCCGATGATCTCGTGGACTATGTCGGGCTCGGGGGTGTAATGCGGCACCGAGTGGTGGCGGATGTACTGGGTGGCCAGGAACGTGCGTCGGGCCAGGGCCCCGTAGAAGTCACGGGTGGGGACGAGCCCGGACACCGGTTCGATGGCGAAACCGGTGAGGTCTCGGGTGCGGGCATCCACCTCGCGGAGCTGGGGAACTCGGTCGGTGGGCAGCAGTAGACGGGCCGCTCCCTCCCGGTACTCGGCGCAGGCGTGCTCACGGTGAAGGTCGGCCAACTGGCTCGACACCGTGGCCCACACCTCATCCTCTTCCGGCGAGTAGTCCACGTCGGTGATCTGGTCGCCGGAGCGGTAGGTCTCACCAACGGCAGCGATGGCAGCCCGTCGGGCGCGGTACTCGGGATCGTTGGCCCCGGGGTGATCGTCGGGTAGGTCGTAGCGCTCGGCAGACGACGCAGTGGGGGCAGCGGGGGAGGACTGGTGGGTGGTCACCATGCTTAGACCGTGCGTCATACCGACCAGCTGTACAAGGGGCGAAGGACTAAACGAGACGTTCGTCGCTCATAGGGCAAGTTGCTGTGACGTTCGTCTCACCGTACGGTCGAGGTGTGCCCGACCGCCCTGACCGCCCCGAGCCTCTGGACGACATAGACCGTCGCCTCCTCGATGTCTTGAGCCGCGACGGGCGCATCTCGGTCAACGAACTGGCCAACCAGGCCAACATCTCCCGAGCCACCGCCTACAACCGCTTCGACAAGCTTCGCAAGCGGGGAGCCATCACCGGCTTCCGAGCCGAGGTCGACCCGCAGGCCGTAGGTCTCACCGTGACTGCCCTGGTCCTGGTCAACGTGGAGCAGAAGGCATGGAAGTCCAGCCTCGAGGAACTCGGGGCCCTCCCCGGTGTGGACCACGTGGCCCTCACCAGCGGACCGTTCGACTTCGTGCTCACCGTGCGGGTCCCCGACGTAGGAGCCCTGCGCGACGTCCTGCTCGTACAACTCCAGGCCATGAGACAGGTCCGCACCACCCAGACGGTGTTCGTCCTCGACGAACGGCACCGACCCTTCGACATAGACCGGTTCAGGTGATGAGCAGACACCGATCGGGTGGCCGCGGTGCATGGCCGCCGACGGCGGGGTAGATAAGAAGTGAACACAACCGACATCGCAGGAGCTTCCATGACCGCAACCACCATCCGCCGGGAGCGACTAGGTGCCCTGCAAGCCCAGTTCGAAGCCACCCTCGAAGACCTGGCCGAACGCAACGCCATCCCCCGACTCTGGGACCACGACCACACCCTCTGGTCCGACGACCCCACTGAGATCAGCGACCGGCTCGGTTGGCTCGGGGTCACCGCCGACATGACCGCTGCTGGCCAACGGCTCGACGATCTCCTCAAAGGGGCGGTGGCCGACGGCTACACCCACGTGGTGGTCATGGGCATGGGCGGGTCGAGCCTCTTTCCCGAGGTGCTGGCCGACACCTTCGGAGACGTCGACGCTGGCCTACGACTCTCCGTGCTCGACAGCACCGACCCCGCAGCTGTGGCAGAGGTGGCCGCCCTGGCCTCGTCGGAACGGACGCTCTTCGTGAGCTCGTCGAAGTCGGGCGGCACCATCGAGACCCGCAGCCACCTCGAGTTCTTCTGGGCTCACAGCGGCGATCCCGCCGACTTCGTGGTCGTCACCGATCCCGGTTCCGCCCTGGCCGACCTGGCCAAAGAGCGCGGCTTCCGGGCCGTGTTCGAGAACCGGCCCGACATCGGCGGCCGCTACTCGGCCCTCAGCTACTTCGGCATGGTCCCCGCCGCACTGGCCGGAATCGACTGGCGGGCCCTGGTGGCCACCGCCGATGCCGCCGCTCCGGGGCTGCGAGACACCGATGCAACCGTCAACGCTGGCCTGAGGCTGGGGGCCATCCTCGGAGCGGCCGTGCAGGCCGGACGGGACAAGGTCACCCTGCTGATAGACGACCGCATCGAGACCTTCGGGCTGTGGCTCGAACAGCTACTGGCCGAGTCCACCGGCAAGGCCGGCACCGGCACCGTGCCCATCGTCGACGAACCGCTCGGGCCCATCGACGTGTACGGCAACGACCGACTGTTCGTGTCGATCGGATCGGTAGACCAGCACGTCGGCCTCGACGTGCTGGCCGACGAAGGTCACCCCGTCATCGAATTCGGGCTGGCCGGCGTGGAAGATCTCGGAGCCCTGGTGCTGCTGTGGGAGGTGGCCACCGCAGTGTGCGGGGCGGTGCTCGGCATCAACCCGTTCGACCAACCCAACGTCGCCGAAGCCAAGGAAGCCACCAACAAGGTCTTGGAATCGGGCGCGGCAGATCTGCATCCCACCACCCTCGAAGGCGTGCTGGCCCGAGTGGAGGCCGGCGACTACATCGCCGTTCAGGCCTACATGGAACCGAGCGACGTCAACGGGACCACCCTGCAAGAACTGCGGCTCTCCCTGCGAGACCAGCATCGAGTGGCCACCACCTTCGGGTACGGGCCTCGGTTCCTGCACTCCACCGGACAACTCCACAAGGGTGGGCCGCCCACCGGCATCTTCCTCCAGGTGGTCGGTGAAGATCCTGCCGACGCCGAGATACCCGGTCGGCCCTTCACCTTCGGCGAACTGAAACGAGCCCAGGCCGACGGCGACCTGGCCACCCTCCAGGCCCACGGTCTGCGGGCGGTGCGCACCACCGTCGAAGCCATCCGTGAACACACCGAACGCCTCACCACAGGGCGGGGGACCATCGCATGAAGATCGGCATGATCGGCCTCGGGAAGATGGGCGCAAACATGGCTGAGCGCCTCCGCCGCCACGGCCACGAGGTGGTGGGCATGGACCCGGGCAAGCCCGAGGCCGATGCCCAGACCCTGGCCGACCTGGTGCCCCTGCTGGCCATCGACGGCCAACCCCGGGTGGCGTGGTCCATGGTTCCGGCCGGGCCCATCACCAATGACACGGTGGCCGAGTTGGCGAACCTGCTCGATAGAGGCGACCTCGTCATCGACGGCGGCAACTCCAACTACGTCGACTCCATCCGCCACGGCGAGATCCTGGCCGACAAGGGCATCCACTTCATCGACTGCGGGACCTCCGGCGGAGTGTGGGGCCTCGACAACGGCTACGCACTCATGGTCGGTGGCACCGACGAAGCAGTGGCCATCGCCCAGCCTCTCTTCGATGCTCTGGCCCCGGCCAAGGGCTACGCCCACGTCGGTCCGGCAGGTGCCGGTCACTACGTGAAGATGGTCCACAACGGCGTCGAGTACGGAATGATGCAGGCCTACGCGGAGGGCTACGCCATCCTCGACGCGGCTCCGCTCGACATCGACGTGCCGGCGGCCATCGGCTCCTGGCAGGAGGGCAGCGTCGTCCGCTCCTGGCTCCTCGACCTGCTCATCAAGGCCCTGGACGGCACGCCCGATCTCGACGGCATCGCCTCGGTGGCTGCCGATTCGGGCGAAGGTCGGTGGACGGTCAGCGAAGCAGTGGCCAACGGCGTAGCCGCCCCGGTGATCTCCGCGGCGCTCTTCGCCCGCTTCTCCTCGCAGCAGCGCGAGGACGACGTGACCATGAAGGTGATCTCGGCCCTGCGCAACCAGTTCGGTGGCCATGCCATCGAACTGGACATCCCGAAGGGCGAAGAGCACTGATGTCCACCCGCAGCGATGCCCTGGTCCTCTTCGGTGCCACCGGAGACCTGGCCCACAAGAAGATCTTCCCGGCCGTGTACCAGATGGAAGCGGCCGGCAGCCTCGACGTCCCCGTCATCGGCGTCGCTTCATCGGAAGGTGGCGACGACATGCTGCGGGCCAAGGTGAAGGCCTCCATCCCCGACTCGGTCGACGACGTCGACGAGGAAGTACTCCAACGTCTGCTCGACCGGATCCAGTACGTGTCCGGCGACTACCGGGAGTCAGGGGTGTACGACGATCTGGGCGTGGCCCTGAAGGGGTTCGAACGCCCGCTGTTCTACCTGGCCATCCCGCCGTCGTTGTTCGACGATGTGGTCACCGGCCTCGATCGGTGCGGCGTGGCCGACGGCGGCCGGGTGGTGGTGGAGAAGCCCTTCGGCCGAGACCTGGCCAGCGCCCGCGAGCTCAACGAGGTCATCCACCGCACCTTCGACGAAGACCACGTCTTCCGCATCGACCACTACCTGGGCAAGGAGTCGGTGGAGAACCTGCTGGTGTTCCGGTTCGCCAACTCGATGCTCGAACCGGTGTGGAACCGAAACTTCATCTCCAGCGTGCAGATCACCATGGCCGAAGACTTCGGCGTTGACGGCCGCGGTGGCTTCTACGAAGGCGTGGGCGCGATCCGCGACGTGTTGCAAAACCATCTGCTGCAAGTGACCTCGCTGCTGGCGATGGACGCACCGGTTGGCAATGATCCGGAATCACTGCGCGCCGAAAAATTGCGCCTGTTTCGCGCCATGCGTCCGCTGGATCCCAAGGAAGTGGTGCG
>JBDTBS010000242.1:0-8117 GCA_039924035.1 Aquihabitans sp.
CTAGGACGGTCAGCACCGCCACCGCGTCGGGACCGTGGTCACGCAGAAACTCGAGGGCCTCGGGGTATCGGTGCTCGATCAGCACCTCCCGCGCCGACAGTTCCGTCGCCCTCGGCAGTTCCGACCGCAATGCAGGGACCGGCCGGCGCGCCCGCCGGCGCGCCGGCCTACCAACCGGAGTCGGAGCGGCGAGATCCAGAAACGAAAGCTGTTCGGCAGGCATGGCGACCTCCCGACGGGTACGAAGAACCCGTCACATGGGTATGCCGAACTAGGCATCCGAACCCGCGCACAAATCCCCGATCCGACGCGATTTCTTGTCCCCGATGTGCGACAGGCCCCGTCTGCTCAGTCGTCGTTGGGGCTCGGTGGCGTTCCCAGCAGCGACCCGAGATGTGAAGTCATGTTGTGCTCGGACTCGTTGGTGCGGTGGATGTAGACGGCTTTCATGAGCGCTTCGGTGTGGCCACCCCGATCGGCGATCTGACGCGAGTCGAAACCGGCTTCGGTGAGGGTCGTCTGAGCCCAGTGGCGCAGTGCGTGCAGCGTGGCATCGAAGTTGGCGTCATCCATGCCGAGTCGGCGGCGAAGCCGGAGCATCTTGCGACTGAGGTGTTCGGGACGGACCGGTGTGGAACCGTCGGGTGACCGGCTGGCGACGAACGCGTCGGCTGCGAGCACGGTGCCGCACGACGCGGCGCGTGCGTCCATGGCGAGGCGGTGGGAGCGGAGCATCTGAATGGTGTTGGCGTCGATGCCGACGGAGCGGGGCTTGCCGGTCTTGGTGGCATCGGTGATGACCACGGTCCCGCCGGCGTCGTTGACGGTGGTCTCGACGCGAAGGCGGGCGGCGTCGAGGTCGACCGCGTGCCAGCGGAGGCCGGCAAGCTCACCGCGACGCATCCCGGTCAGAGCACTGAGGTGGGTGAGGAGCCCGAACTCGACGTCGACGTCCTTCGCAGCGGCGAGGAGCCGGAGGAGCGACTCGACATCCGGCGGGATGACCTCGCTACGGATCGAGGTGCTCCTGGGTTCCTCGGCCTCGATCATCGGGTTGCGGCTGATGGCTCGGTTGCGGCGAGCCCACTTGAACGTGCCGTTGAGGATCGTGAAGGTCTGGTGGATCGAGCTCTGACTCTGGCCGGCCGCGCGCATGGCTCCCAAGGCCCGCTCTATGTCGTCGGGAACAACCCGGTCAGCGATGCGGCTGCCCAGATGTGGGGCGATCCAGTGCTCGGCGAGACCGCGGTAGCGCACGAGGGTCGAGTGACGACGGCCCTTGTGGTCGCGAAGGTGCTCGAGGTAGCCGTCGAGCAACTGCTTCACCGTCACGCCCTTCTGGGAACGGTCCGGGACGTCTCGGCCGTCACCAACCTCAGCCACCAACGCAGCGAGCGCCCGGGACGCTTCCTGCTTGGTGCCGGTCATGCGTCGGAACACGCGCTTGGGCTTGTCATCCGCGCCGACGCCCGCCGATGCTGCCAGCTCCCATGTCCCAGGGCTGACCTCACGCTTGGAGCCGCCACCCCGTGCGGACCGCTGAACCGGACCGCGTGCCGTGTGCTCGATGGCGAGGTGGTCCGGCCGGACGCACCTCGGCTCGACGGGGCAGGGGAGCACCCTCGTGCCCTGCGGCACTTCGCCGTGCTCGAGCTCCCAGGCCACGCGATGCGCCGTCGTCTCGCGGCCGCGGAACTTCAGACGGCCCGTGCCCCGGTTGGGGTTCGTGCCTCCGAGCCAGAGGTGGTGCTCGCCGGTCCTATCGACCTGCTGCTCGAATCGTTCTGTCGGTGTGGGCGCCATGGCCTTCGTCCCTTCGTCGAGCGCTCTGCGGCGCTGCTGCAACGTTTGGGACGGCCATGACGCGGTGGAGGCCATCGACCACCGGCCACCAGCGTAACCCGACGGGGGCGTATCCGGGGCGTATCCGGGGGCGTATCCGGGGGGCGTATCGCGGGCGCCACCGCGTAAGTGGGTCTGATACGCCCCCGGGCGGAAAGGCCCGGGAACGGCGGAAGCCCCTGCCTGAGTAGGGGTTTCGGTTGGTGGGCCACCCGGGACTCGAACCCGGAACCAGCGGATTAAAAGTCCGGTGCTCTGCCAATTGAGCTAGTAGCCCTGATCGCCCCGAGGGGCGCGTCGTACGGTAGCCGGTCGGCTGGTCAGAACCGATAGGCGGCAGAACCTCGCTTGCCCGGAAGGGTGAGGTGGAGCTTCCTCTGGTTTCGGGAGCTACGGCTCCGGTGTCGCAGCAGCGGCGGCTTCGTCGGCGCACTCCTGGGGCAAGGTGACCTCGCCGGGGGCATCGCTGACCTCGTCGATCACGATCCACTCGTCCAGGTCGACGTCGTACAGGTTCTGGACGCCGAAGTGGAGGAGCTTCCAGATCACCGACGGGTCCTCGCGGTCGACGTAGATGTCGCCGGACATGATGGGAACGCGGGCCACTGGCGCATCTTCAGGCAGGCCGAGCACTTCGGGGGGAACCTCGATGGCGGACGCAGACCGGTAGTGGAAGACGCTCCGTGGTTCGAGTTCCTCCAGGATCTCGGCCCCGACGAAGCTGGCCTCGGCCAGGCCGGCGTTCAGGTCGTCGAGCGTGTACGGCCCGATCGGGGAGCACGGCATCCGCGGAATGTTCGGCCACTCGTAGGTCAACGTGTAGAGCGCCCCATCGTGGATGACGTTGGTGAAGTGAATCGGCTGATCCTCGCCGCCGGCGATCATCTGCATGTCGCCCTCGCTGGCATTCCACGTGAAGGGAACCTCTACATCGAGATCGGGCACGAGGTATCGCCCTGTCCAGGTGAAGTCGTCGGGCAACTGCGGGGGAGAGGGTTCGATGGCGGTCGCCGGGACAGCGGTGGTGGTCGTTGTGTCCTCGGCGTCGTCATCAGCGCTCCCGGAGCAGGCCGCGCCGCTCAGTAAGACGGCGACCGCGAACAATCCGACCTTTGCCTTCATGTGCTCTCCCCTTTGTTCACCAGTGCCGGACCTCTGAGGGACCCAGGTGTTCGGAGCCGAGGCTGGTCTCGTAAGTGCGGGGAGTCAAGCATCAGCCAAGGACAGCATCGAGGCGGAAATCGAACCAGTGTCAGGTTTCGGGATCGTCCCGGCGGCCGGGGACACGAGGAGCGGTGGATCGTGAGTGGGTCTCGTGGCCGTCGTCGAGAAGCATTTCGGCTTCGGGCTCGTCCGCTATTTCGCCGAGGAACCCGAAGGCTGCGGTGAGGTTGGCGGTGGTGCACGCCTCAGCGGGTGGGCCTGTCGCGATGACCCGACCCCGAAGCAGGAGCACGAGATCGCAGCTTCGGGCCACCGAGTGGTCGACGACAGAGGGTGCAACCGGCTCAGTCGTTGGCTGGTTTGCTCCTGGGCCGTGGCGAGGGCCGGGCGAAGTCATTGACACGGCAATGACAGGGCTCCTCCAGAGCGTCCCCCGACACCCCAGCGGCATGTCGCTTTAGGGTGGCCCGATGGCCGAGCGCTTCGAGATGTTGCCCGCGCAGGACGCGACACTCTTGCGGGTACAGACCCAGGACGCTCCCTTGAACATCGGCGGCGTGTGCATCCTGGAGGGGGCCCCGCTCCGGGACGAGTCGGGTGCGTTGCGCCTCGATGCGCTTCGACGCCACGTTCTCGTGCAGCTCGAGCACACGCCACGGTTCCGTCAGGTGCTCCAAGCGCTGCCGCTCGGTCAGGGCTTGGGCTGGTTCGACGACGAGCGCTTTGACGTGACCCGTCACGTGCGGAGCGCCACTGTGCCGGATCCGGGAGGCAAGGCCGAGCTACGCCAGCTGGTGGCCAGGCTCCTCGAGGAGCCTCTAGATCCGACTCATCCGATGTGGGAGCTCTGGCTGATCGATGGAATGCCGGACGACCGCGTGGGTCTGGTGTTCAAGGTGAGCCACGTGCTGGCCGATGGAATGGCCGTGGTCGACGTAGCCATGCGGATGCTCGACTTCCAGCCCAGAGATCACGACGCCGAGCCGTCAGCCTGGAGCCCCACGTCGAGTCCTGCCCCGGTGCCCCTGCTGGTGAGAGGTGTGGCTGAGCGCGTCCGGCGGGCCTGGGACGGAGCGTGGGAGGCCGGTACCTGGCTGCTCGACCCCCGCGTGGCCGCCAGCGCATTGGTGGGCGTGGCCCGGCTGGCGACCTCCGGCACAGGTCTCGCCCCTGCCTTGCCGATCACGCAGCCGGTCGGGTCGCGCCGCGACATGGCCTGGACCCGATTGGCCTGGGCCGATGTGATCGAGGTGAAGCGGGCTGCCTCGGTGACGGTCAACGACGTGGTGTTGACCGTGGTGGCCGGGGCGTTGTCTCGCTACCTCGGCCGGTCAGGCATCTCGCCCGAAGGTCGTGCGCCGCGGGTGCTCGTGCCCGTGTCGATCCACGGTGACACCCCAGGCGAGGTGGCCAACCGATTCTCGATGGTCGTTACCAATCTGCCGATGGGCCCCGCCGATCCACTCGAGCGGCTGCAGGAGGTGCACGCCGACATGGAGCGGCACAAGCTTTCGGCCGCAACCTCGGCGTGGTCGTCCCTGTTCTCGCTCGTCGACCTGGCACCGCCCTGGCTCCTGAGCACTGCAGGACCAGCCATCTTGCGCCGCCAGCCGTTCGTGAACCTGGCCGTGACGAACCTCCCTGGCTCCCCAGTGCCCTTGTACCTCCTCGGCGCCCGTCTGCTCGAGATGTATCCCTTCATCGGGGTGACGGGGAACCTCGGGGCCATCATCGGTGTGCTCTCCTACGAGGACGCTCTTGGTCTCAGCATCACCGTGGACGCCGATGTGATCTCTGATGTCGATGCCCTTCTCGACGACTGCAAACACGCCTTGCAGGAGCTCGTCGACTCGATTGCGTCGACCGACACCTAGTTCAGGGCTGATCGACGCAGTAGCAGTCGCTGGCCCCACCGGAGACCTTGCTCGACCGCCAGCGGGTAGGCGAGGCGAGCCCGCTCGGCGTCGAAGAGCCCCATGGGGTTCCGGCCCGCGAGGCGTGCGATCTCCTGGTTCGGACGGATCATCGTGATGGTCTTCTCCGGGTGATGGTGGCGCCAGGTGCGGAGCTCGCGGGCGAGGAGGAACTCGGCGCTGCGACCCATCGGTCCGAGTACGCGGCCCGCTAGCGGGGCCACGACGATGACCTCATCGGCGTCTTTGGCGGCATCGACCGAGGTGACCGACCACATGCCGCCGTCGACGTAGAGGCGACCGTCGATGCGATGGGGCGGAAACAGTCCGGGCACAGCCGAGGAGGCGGCAACGAGATCGGCGAGCGGATAACGGGCGCCGTCGAGGATGTGGCGTCGACGCCGGCCCCCAAGTCGCACGGCGGACACGGCTACCAGCGGATGGCGGGCCTCGCCGAAGATGGCCCGTGCCGAGTCGGCGAGAACACCTTCCTGTCGGGTGGGTAAGGAGGGGACCTCTATCTCGGCGAGGTCATCGTAGGAGAGCCCGAGGGCTACGGCAGATGCCACCCACGCTCCCGCCGAAGTTCCCAACGCCGGGGCCTCGGCCACGTCGATGCCGGCTGCGGCTAGGCCGTGGGCGATGCCAGCGCCGTAGCCGATGCCGAACACACCCCCTCCGCCGTAAACCATGGCCAGCGGGTGCGGACCCGCCAGGGCTCGTGGGTGGCGGTTTAGATCGAGGGCTGGGGCGCTCGGATCGCTGTGTTCGTGCCCTGCCGTTCGATGGTTCGCTTCGCCGCTGTTGATGGCAACCATCATGACCGTCACAACGCTGCGGACGGTGGTTCTCTTCCCGTCACCCGGCAAGACGTTCGGCGGGGTCGACGTTGGGCCAGACTGCAGGTTCGTGACCTCCACCACGCTCCTCCTGGTCCGACACGGTGAAACCGATTGGGCACGGGAACGTCTGCACACCGGCCGATCCGACGTGCCGCTCAACGCTCGCGGCGAAGACCAAGCACGGAAGCTCGCCGGCGCGCTCCCCATCGCTCAACCTGCGGTGGTGTGGGTCAGCCCGTTGCAACGGGCGCAGCAGACCGCCCGGTTGGCCGGTCTGGCCGTCGACCGAGTGGACGCCGATCTCATCGAATGGGACTACGGCGCCGCCGACGGACGGTCCACCGTGGAGATCCGAGAGGAGGTCCCGGGTTGGGACGTCTGGGATCACGGGGTCGGGGTGCTGGGAGCAGGCGGTGAAACCGTCGAGGACGTCGGGCTGCGGGCCGACAAGGTGATCGAACGGGCCAAAGCGGTCCGAGGTGCCGTGGTGCTGGTGGCCCACGCCCACCTGCTGCGGGTCCTCGCTGCGCGCTGGATCGGCATGGATCCGGTCGGCGGCCGACATTTTCTGCTCGACCCGGCGGGGTGGGCCGTGCTCGGTTGGGAGCGGGAAAGCCCGGTGGTCGAACGGTGGAATCCCAGCTCCCGGTAGCCGCTCCATCGACGGCCACGGAGGGGAGTGCTGCCCACACTGAGCGACGTGACGAATGGCGCTGAGGAAACGCTCAAGGTCCCTCCACAATATGACGAAGGTGTTACAAGCCATGCAGCTTCTTGGAGGGAGACGTCTGGCAGACGCAACGACTGGACCCAAGTTCAGTCGGGAGAGAACTCGACGGCCACCCGGCCACGGCTATCCCCGAACAACGCCTATGGAGATCAACGAATGCGTCGAATCACCGCGCTCATCGCAATGTGTGCACTGATCGGAGGGTTGGCCGCCTGCCAACCCGCCGTACCGGAGACCCCGGCCCCCGACAAGGAGCCGCCGACCGCGCCACAGCCCGTCAGCAGCGGCATGTGGATCAGCAAGGCCGAGATCGCCAAGCTCCCGACGTCGGGCGCGGCTTGGAACAACCTGGTCGCGGAAGCCAACGGCAACTGGGGCACCGCGAGCCTGTCTGACAACAACGCCACCCACGACACCTCGACGCTGGCTGGCGCCCTGGTCGCCGTGCGGACCAACAACGCAGCCATGGCGGCCAAGACCCGGTCCGCCATCATGTCGATCACCAAGATCAACTCGTTCAACCGGGTCCTGGAGCTCAGCCGAAACGTCCCGTCCTACGTGATAGCTGCCGACCTCGTGGGGCTCAGCTCGAAGGACGATGCAACCTTCAAGAGCTTCATCTCTGGCCTGCGCACCAAGCCGCTATCGGGTCACTCTGGTGGCAAGTCGATGGTGACCACCGCCTTGGTGTCGCCGAACAACTGGGGGACCATGGCCCGAGCGGCCACCCTGTCGATCGACCTCTACGTCGGTGACAAGGCTGGTGCCGCTCAAGTGGCCAAGGCCCATCAGGCCTGGCTCGGTGACAACGTCGCCAACACGTTGAACTACACCAGCACCAAGTGGCATGCCTCCGGTTCGAAGGCCGGTATCAACCGTCGGGGAGCCACCATCAATGGACAGAACGTCGATGGCGTGATTCCTGAAGATCAGCGTCGCACCGGTGAGCCTGGCGGCGGCTCGGCGGCCAAGGGCTCCTACCCATGGGAGGCGCTGCAGGGAGCAACCGTCACCGGCGTGCTGGCCCACCGGGCTGGACTGGTCGACATCAACGCCGGAGACCACGCTCTGCAACGGGCCTACAACTGGCTCTACAAGACCAACGGCAACCCGCCATCCAACGATGACCGCTGGCAGCCGTGGATCCTCAACCGGGTGGCGGGCACCAGCTTCGCTGCTTCCGCTCCCACCAGCCCCGGCAAGAACATGGGCTGGGGTGACTGGAGCCACGGTCCCCACAGCTGAGCGAAGCACCTGAGTTGATCGGTCAGCCTTTCAGCTCACTTCCCGTCACCATTCCGCTCGACCGGGGTTCTTCGGAGCCTCGGCCGAGCGTTGTGGCATCTCGACTCGAGATACCACAACGGCATGCGGAGCACGGCTTGCCCTCAGGTGACCAGCGGTTCTAGGCCTTCGGCCTTTGCCCGGTTGGATTCGTGGCGGATCAGGGCCTCGGCGAGCGTCAGGCTGGACAGACCTTCGTTCAGGCCCAGGATCACAGCGCGCCAGGTGTCGTGGATGCCACAGGGGAAGTCCCGTTCGGCGCACCGTCTTTCGTCGACCGCGCAGTGCTCTGGTTCCAGCGATCCTTCGATGGCCACGACGGCCTCGGCGATGGTGATAGCC
>JBDTBS010000243.1:0-5592 GCA_039924035.1 Aquihabitans sp.
GGCGGCCCGCTTCTCGGTCGAAGTCGCCAAGGGCTTCACCAGCGGCAGCCTCACGTTCTACGACGAGGCCGAAGCGGCGCTGCTCGAGAGCCTCTACGGCCCAGCCACCCACCTGCAAACTACCGGCGAGCCAGTCCCGGCGCAGGCCTGAACGTTCCACCGGGCGCGAGCTCAGCGGCATACCCAACTTAGGAGCGCAGGACATGGACGAAACCTTGCTATCCATCGAGAACCTCTCGGTCCGGATCGACACCTCGCGTGGCCCCATCACGCCAGTCCGCGAACTCGATCTGACCATAGCCCGCGGTGAGATGGTCGGCCTTGTCGGCGAGTCGGGATCGGGCAAGAGCGTGACCGCGATGTCGATCACGGGACTCCTGCCCGCGCGCCAAGCCCACATCACTGATGGGCACATCCGCTTCAACGGCCGTGACCTCACTGCGCTGTCCGACCGCGAGATGCGGTCGGTCCGGGGCAAGGAGATCGCGACGATCTTCCAAGAGCCGATGTCTGCCTTGAACCCGGTCTTCACCATCCGCGACCAGCTGACCGAACCGCTGCGACAGCACCAGCATCATGACGAACACGCCGATGGTCAGGCCGACGGCCTGGATGACTATGCCGTCGTACTGGGCATCGAAGTAGTGGGAGATGGCTCCCACCGCTGACCCCTGAGCCAGCGAGTAGATCGGAGCGGTGATCCGGGCCAGTTTGGGCTTGAATGCCGTGAGCACGGCAACGACCAGTGCACCCAGCACCATGGGGATGAGCCACCCGGGCAGCGAAGCGGTCGCCACCGTCTGCTGGGTAACGGGGTCGACGGTCTCGGTTACGGTGACGGCCTGCCAACCGAACCAGCCGCCCACCAGCACCAGGCCGAGTAGGACGGTGGCTGCCGACAGCGTTCCGCCCACTCGCATGGTGTCGCCACCAGCGCCGGTGACGGGGGAGGGGGCGTAGGTCTCTTGGCGTCCGGCCGTAGTCGTGGCCCCACCGTCGAAGAGTCCGCTGGGGACCTCGTCGGCCGGTGATCCCCAGCCCGGAGAGAACCCGCTGCCACGGCGGGCGTCGATCTCCTTCTGGAAGATCTTCTCGTTGAAGGCAGGGTTGCTGGAAGCCATAGGAACCATTGTGCCCGACACGGCAGCAGAACGGTGCGCACGTGACAAAGGGCGCCGCTCGCCGCGTTGGATTCTCACATCCGGTGGGATCTGAGAATCAGCGGTGACTTGGCCCGAAAACGCAAACGAGCCACCGGCGCAAGGCCAGTGGCTCGTCCAAGCCGGTCAGTGACCGGTGCGGGTGATCAGATCACCGTGACGTTCTGGGCTTCCTCGCCCTTGCGGCCAGGCGCAATGTCGAATTCGACCTGCTGACCCTCTTCGAGGGTCTTGTAGCCAGAGCCTTGGATGTTGGAGAAGTGGACGAAAACGTCGGCGCCTTCTGGACGGGTGATGAAACCGAAGCCCTTTTCAGCGTTGAAGAACTTCACAGTGCCTGTTGCCATTGATTTCTCTCTCTATGTTGGGTCGGTCCGTTCGACTGACCCGTTCCGGCAACACTAACGTTCACGGAGCCTTTATGGGGGAGATTCGTCAGGTTCGCCCTCTGACCTGCGGTTCTTTGAGGTTAGACGGGTTCCCGTGGTCGACCAGATCGCTCATTGCGGTCGACTGAGGTCCAGGCGGATGACCCGATGACCGAGCGGTCCTGGCCGGCTTGCACCTTCTCGTGGCTGGCCGAGCGGCTACACAAGAACCGATGACCGCCACGTCAACTGCATGGGCACGCCACCTCGAACCGGGGGTCACGGTGACGGCCGACGGCCTGGTGACCGACGGAAGCCTCTGTCGACGATGGGCCAGAATCTGGCGTGGTGACGGTGGGCGACGGGTGCTGCACAGCGATGCCACCGGATGGCTGTCGGCCTCGGAGTTCGACCATCGCACCGCGACAGTGGCGGCTCGCTTTGCCGGTATCGGGGTGCGGCCCGGCGACCGGGTGCTGCTCAGCGCCGAGCCTTCGGTCGACCTGGTGGTGGCGTACGTGGCCGCGTTGCGGGCCGGGGCAGTCGTTCTTCCCGTCAACACCGGCTACCGGGAGCGTGAACTTGGCCACGTGGTGACCGACGGCAGACCCCAGGTGGCCGTCGTCGACCGGGAGGACCGGGCTCAGTGGGTGAGAACCGCGGGTGGACCGACCACGTTGGTGGTCGGACCCGACGTCGACCTGCCCGATGGCCAATCCGGGGAAATCGATCAGGCGCAGGCCGAAGACCCGGCGCTGCTCCTCTACACCTCGGGAACCACTGGGGTCCCGAAGGGTGCGTTGCTATCCCACGGCAACCTGCTGGCCAGCGCTGAAGCGGTGCGGCTGGCCTGGCGGTGGACCCCCGATGACCGCCTCGTGCTGGCTCTACCTCTGTTCCACCTACACGGACTCGGAGTGGGCCTCAACGGGAGCCTGGCCGCCGGCGCATCTATCGTGTTGCGGACCCGCTTCGATGCGGCCGATGTCGTCGGGGCCATCGCCGATCGCCAGGCCAGCCAGTTCTTCGGGGTTCCCACCATGTACGCCCGGTTGGCCTCGGGTCACCACCTCGACGGTCTGCGGCCTCTGCGGTTGTGCGTGTCGGGGTCGGCACCGCTTCCTGCCGACCTGCACAGAACGGTGGCGGACCAGAGTGGCCAGCACGTGATCGAGCGATACGGCATGACCGAAACCGTCATGAACGTGTCCAACCCATATGTGGGGGAGCGGCGCCCAGGAACCGTGGGCTTCCCACTTCCTGGCGTCGAAGTTCGCCTGGCCGAACCGACCGGCGAGATCCTCTTACGGGGTCCGAACGTGTTCGGCGGGTACTGGAATCGTCCGGAAGAAACCGCAGCATCGTTTGCCGATGGATGGTTTCGCAGCGGCGATGTCGGGGCCTTCGACAGAGACGGATACCTGCGGATCATCGGTCGCACCAAGGAACTCATCATCAGCGGCGGATACAACGTGTACCCCCGGGAGGTGGAGGACGTGGTCCGGAAACACCCTGGAGTCGAAGACGTGGCCGTGGTCGGCGTCGAAGATCCCGACTGGGGTGAGGTGGTGGTGGCGTTCTACGAGGGCGATGCCGAGCCTGGGGAGCTACAGGACCTGGCTCGGTCGATGCTGGCGGCCTACAAAGCTCCGAAGCGCTTACACCGGGTGGAGGCACTGCCCCGCAACGCACTGGGCAAGGTGGTGAAGGGCGACCTCCACGAACCATGACGTGGCCACCGTGGGCGTGAGATCTGTGGGGTTGGGAACGCCCGGCGGGCAGGCCAGACTCCGGTCATGGCAACGGCGCCTGCATTCGAACATCCGCCCTGGAGCTCTTTGATGCTGCGGGGCGTCCTCAAGAAGTGTGGCCGTTGCGGAGCGGGGCACCTCTTCGACGGCTGGTTCCATCAGAAGGAACGATGCCCGGGTTGCGGACTCAAGTTCGAGCGTGAGCCAGGGTTCTTCGTGGGGGCCTACCTAATCAACTTCGCCATCGTGATCATCATGCTGTTCGTGCTGTGCATGGGCTTCGTGGCCATGAAGGCCATCGACCACAACGCGAGCGTGGCCCCGATCGTGATCGCCGGCTTGATCATCGCGGTCGTGGCCCCGGTGGCCTTCTACCCATTCTCCCGCACCATCTGGTCGGCCTTCGATGTGGGCATGACCCCGTTGGAGCCCGACGAGGTAGCCGACGCCGCCCAGGCGCTCGTTTCGGCCCGAGACGTCGACGTGGCCGAGGTCTGACCGACGCGCAACAGGCGCCTCCAGCCTGCTCAGCGGCAGGGCGGAAGCGCCTGTTGATCTTGGATTGGAGGCGGCGCCGGGAATCGAACCCGGGTACAGGGATTTGCAGTCCCTTGCCTAAGCCACTCGGCCACGCCGCCAGGCCGGCGAACCTTAGCCGTTCGACGTCTAGCCCCTTCAACGCTGCGGTCCGGCCTGGTTCGGGACGGTCAACCCTCTGCCGTGGTGGTGGTTTCACCGTCGGTCGTGGTCGGGGCAGGAGCCGTATCGGTGCCGTTCACACATGTCCGCACAGCCACCGTGTAGGTGAGCATCGGGGCGCTGTCTGCTGGCAGGTCGACCGTACGGTCGAGCGCTCGGAGCGTGTCATCGTCGATGGTCTCGACGATGCAGTCGGCCTGGTCCTTGGAGAAGCTCTCGCCGAGGCGGGTCTCCACCCGGTCCCTCCGCTGCTGGGCCGGGTCGGGTTCGTCGGAGGAACATCCGGCAACGATGGCGGGAAACAGGACCGCGCAGACCGCTATCCCCACGAAATGTCGACGTCGCGGTGTGTGGATCACGGGCGCTCCTGACGCGAAGGTTTCGAGGTTGCTGAGGGCATCCTCGCGCGGGTTCTGTCGCCGTCGGCGCATCCAGCACGAACTCGAGGGACCCGCCAACGTCATGGCTGGTGGTCTTTGTTGGCCTGAGTTTGCTTTGGCTGGGCTGGTCGACTGAACTTTGTCGGCACGTATCCGCCCATACCCGGAGGGTCGAGGCAGTCACATGGCAATCGAAACCGAGACCAAGGACTGCACGGCGCTCGGCGATGCCGAGCTAGCCGAGATGGCCGACATGTCGGCCGAAGGGCCCAGCCGCTACGAGATCGGGGTCCTGTCAAAGGCGTCCGAGTCGTGGGTGTTGGTGTCGCTGGCCCGTACGAACGGCCGGCTTTACGGCTTCTCGTTCAGCACGCTGGAGCGCATCGGTGGCACACCGAGCGTGATCATCGGCCTTGCAGTCATCAAGCAGACCGCCAAGCGTGACACCGTTCTGCGGTCGATCATGCAGGATCAACTGCGCCGCGCGGTGCTGGCCTTCCCCGATGAGGATGTGCTCGTGGGCACCCGCTTCGTCAACATTGCCGGCTACGAGGCCTACAAGGCCTTGAAAGATGTTGTGCCCCGCCCCGACTACGCCGCCACCGGTGAAGAGCGGGCTTGGGGACGTCGTCTGGTCAAGCGTTTCGCCATCGCCAGTTCCCGCTACGACGATCGCGCCTTCGTTGTGAAGGGCGACAACAGCTTCCCTGAGGCCCTCGATCACGAGTCACTCAAGCCCGAGAAGCTCGACCCTGGCTATGCACAGTTCTTCGAGAAGGTCGACGCCAAGCGTGGCGATGCGCTGATCGCCTTCGGCTGGGCCATGGCCGACGACCTCGTCAAGCTTGCCTGAACATTCCCCGGTGACTGGCAGACACGGTCGCTGATGGAGGTTCCCCAGGCCATCCGTGCCCGACGGATGGTTCGGTCCTTCACCGACGAGTCGCTGTCTCCGGACCTGCTCGACCACCTATGTGACCTAGCCCGCCGCGGCCCCTCGGCTGGCAACAGCCAGGGAGCCGGATTCCTGGTCTTGGATGACCCATCGACGGTGGCTCGCTATTGGGACCTGACGCTGCCCGAGCCCCGGCGCGCCAAGTTTCGATGGCCGGGTCTGGTGGTTGCCCCGGCGCTCGTGATCCTCGCGGTACGACCCGATACCTATGTCGAGCGCTATGGGGAAGCCGACAAGGTGCGCACCGGCTTGGGCGACAGCACCGATGCCTGGCCGGTT
>JBDTBS010000244.1:0-4994 GCA_039924035.1 Aquihabitans sp.
CCCCAGCCCCCACGGGCCCCACCAGCCTCACCGCGCGCTGGTCAGTCGGCGCTGGCCAGCTCGGGCTTGGTCAGCCTTCGGTGGTGGTGGTCTTCTCGGTCGACTCGGTGGTCTCGGTCTTCTTGTCGGTCTTGCCCTCCATGGCCCCGTCGGGGCCGCAGGTGGCTCGATCGAGGGCCTCCTCGAAGACCGGATCGTCTAGAGCGCTGGGGTCGTCACGGCGCTCGGAGTTGGCCTTCGAGAAGTCGTCGAAGTCGACGTTCTCTTCCATGTAGTCGTAGATGCACTCGCACTGCGGCGTGGGTAGGGCCTGGCCCTTCATCTCTTTGGCATCGGCGCTATCGGGATCGAAGTCGGCGAAAGCACTTCCATCGCAACCGGCGACGAAGTTCTTGCGGACGCTGTCGCCATAGCCACCCGGGTCACGTTGGCCGGTGCAGCCGACGAGCAGGCCTAGCGCAACCACCGCTCCGAGGACAGCGAGGCGCCGGGGACGGTGGCGGATCAGAGATGAGGACACGCAGTGCTCCTGGGTATGACGACGGCGCCACGCTAGTTGTGCGGCTACCGAGCGCCGAAGTCGGACGGCCCCGAGGTACAGGTCGGGGCCAACGGAGATCTCTGATCGGTTCCAGTCGATGGGCCGATCGGAACCGACGGCAAAAAGCGACATCGGGGGTGTCGGCTGAGCCGGCACCCCCGATATCTTTTCGATCGACGCTCCCCCCGAACCGTCAGCCGAAATTCTCCCCCCACACCTTGAGATGTGGTGCGTTCGGGGCTGTGTGCCCCTCTCGCTGAACATCAGTCAACACGACGGGCACCGATCCGTCATGAGTCAAAAGGCCCAAATAGCGAGTAATTATTCGGATACCGTCGGACGCTGAAATTCCAGATACCGACGGCATCCTGAATCAGGGCGCCAAGACCTTCATCAGACGGTGTTCCTCGAAGGCCACGATGCCCAGATCGACCGGCTTCACCGTCCCGGTGAATGACCACCCGGCATCTAGATAGAACCGCTGAGCCACATCGTTACCGACCAACACCGACAGTTCCATCACCGCGAACGACCGGTCGGCGAACCAGGCTTCGGCCGCGGCCAGCAGTTGCCGGCCTCCACCCTGCCCCTGGGCCACCGGGTCCACGTAGAGCTCGTAGACCTCGCCGGCATCTGAACGTTCGGGCACGGCATCGTCGGGATGGACCGGCCCGCAGTCGAGGTAGCCGTAGACCACACCCGGGCGCCCCCACACGAACAACCTGTGGTTGGGAGTTGGGGGCACCATGGCCCGGCCCACCCAGAAGGTCGGCGGGGGAACCACATCCCGCCCGTCCAGAAAGTCGTCGGCCAGCACCCCGCGGTAGTTGGTGCCCAAGGCCCGCCACTTCACCGCGGCGATGGCAGGACCATCCGTCGCCGAAGCGACCCGGACCGGTTCGGCCTCACCGGGCAGACCCACGAAGGGCAGCGGCAACGACAGTCCGAAACGACGCCGGATCAGTGCCGCGGCCCGCACCGCGTCGGTCGGGGCTTCGCTCGGCGCTGGGTCGCCGCCCGCGGTGATCAGGGCCAGCAGCTCTGATCCTGGAGCGGCGATCACCACGGTCCTGCCACCCACGATCTGATCATCTCGGTCTGCTCACCGGCTGGTGGCCAGGTCGTAGACCCGACGCTTGGCCACGCCCAATCGGTCGACCACCGCGGCCACCGCGTCACGGGTGGATGCTCCGTCGGCTCGAGCCTGGGCCAGGGCAGCCACGATCGCTTCGTCGGTGGCCGCGGGCGGGGCCTCGGCGCCGTCGAGCACCAGGACGTACTCGCCCCGGGGCTCCACTTCGGCCACCCGCACCACGGCCTCGGCCAAGGTTCCCCGCCAATGTTCCTCGTGGAGCTTGGTGAGCTCACGGGCCAGCACCACCTGCCGGTCGCCACCGCACGTCGCAGCCAGGTCGGCCAGCGTGCGGGCCACCCGGTGGGGGGCCTCGTAGAGGACGACGGTGCGTTGCTCGCCGGCCAACTCGGCCAACCGAGCGGTCCGCCCTGATCCCTTCCGGGGCAGGAAGCCCTCGAAGACGAAGCGTCCGGCGGGCAAACCGCTGACCACCAGGGCGCTGATGGCCGCCGTCGGCCCGGGTACCACCTCGACGTGATGACCGGCGGCGAGAGCCGCGGCCACCAGGCGCTCCCCCGGGTCCGACACGCCCGGCATCCCGGCATCGCTGACCACCACAACCCGTTCCCCGCGGGCCAACCGGTCGAGCACCTCGGTGATGGCCCCTTCCTCGGTGTGGTCGTTGACCACCTTCAACGAGGGGACCCGCACTCCGATGTGCTGGAGCAGCCGACCGGTTCGGCGTGTGTCCTCGCAGCACACCACATCGGCCGCAGCCAGCGCCTCTGCCGCCCGAGGGGACAGGTCGCCGAGGTTGCCGATGGGAGTGCCGACGAGGACGAGTCGCCCCTCCCCCGGCGTCGAGGGCGGCCGAGGCGGCGAAGCCGACAGGCCATCGGTCATGCCCGAACCTCCAGGCGATCGCCAGCGCCAAGCTCCCAGTGGGCGAACATGCCCGCTTCGGCCTCGATCACCTGACGGGCCCGGAGGACGGGAGCCAGGACCCGGTGGGGACGAAGCCGGCGGGTCTTCAGCACGACCATGTCCTGGTCGCAGAAGGCCACGTCTATGGGGAACCGCATGCCGATCGAGT
Organism: Aquihabitans sp.; assembly: GCA_039924035.1. Taxonomy (GTDB): domain Bacteria; phylum Actinomycetota; class Acidimicrobiia; order Acidimicrobiales; family Iamiaceae; genus Aquihabitans. The sequence continues at coordinate 2,710 of JBDTBS010000244.1, forward strand.
GCACCGAGCGGGCCCGCTCGATGAGCAGCGCCCCTTCGAACCCGTCGATGCCGAGCAGCCCCTGTCGACGATCGGCCCGAGATGAGGCCACCTTCAGGTTGGCCAGCACCTCGCCATCTCGCAGCAGCCAGGCCATCGGGATCTCCTCGGGGTGGGAACGGGACCGGTCAAACGTGGGAAGGATCGGTCAGACGTTGAAGCGGAAGTCGAGGACATCGCCGTCGGCCACCACGTAGTCCTTGCCTTCGACTCGCAGCTTGCCCAGATCGCGGGCCTTCGACCAGGACCCGATCTCGAGCAGCTCGGCCCATCCGATGGCCTCGGCCCGGATGAAGCCCCGTTGGAAGTCGGAGTGGATGACTCCCGCGGCCTCGGGGGCCTTGGCCCCGGCCCGGAACGTCCAGGCCCGGGTCTCCTTCTCACCGGTGGTGAAGTAGGTGCGTAGACCCATGAGTTGGTAGGCGGCATGGATGAACCGCTCGAGGCCGCCATCACCGAGCCCGAGAGCCTCGATCATCTCTTGGCGTTCGACGCCTTCGAACTGGGCTGCTTCGGCTTCCAACTGCACGCACATGCCGATCACCTCGGCCTGGTCGCCGAGCTCAGCTTCCACCGGAGCGATGATCTCGGGGATGCGTTCGAGATCACCCTCGCCCACGTTGACCAGGGCCAGCACCGGCTTGTTGGTGAGGAGGAACTCCTCACGCAGCACGGCCCGCTGGTCTGCGGTGAGGTCGCCCCGGTAGATCGGAGTTCCCTCGGCCAGCAAGACGTTGGCAGCATCGAGCGCATCAACCAGCGGTAGTAGCGACTTGTCCTGCTTGGCGGCCTTGCGGCGCTTCTCCACCCGGTTTTCGACGGTCTCCAGATCGGCCAGGGCCAGTTCGATCTCCAAGACGCGGAGGCACTCGAGGGGGTCCGACGGGCCGGGTACGTCGTCGTCGACAAAGGCCCGCAGCAGGTATACGACGGTGTCGACCTCGCGGATGTGGGCCAAGAACTGGTTGCCCAGTCCTTCGCCGGTACTGGCCCCCTCAACCAGTCCACCGATGTCGACGAACTGGACGCTGGCATAGACCGTCTTGCGGGTCTGCGACATGACGGCCAGCCGCTCGAGGCGTTGGTCTGGCACCTTGGCCACGCCCACGTTGGGGTCGGTGGTGGCAAAGGCATAGGGGGCGGCGAGCGCGCCACCGCCGGCCAGGGCGTTGTAAAGGGAGGACTTGCCCGAGTTGGGCAGGCCGACGAATCCGAAGCGTTCCATATCGGCGGCCACGCTACCTGCGCGCCCATCGCCGGACCTCACCCCGCGGGCGAGGTCACCAGCGAACGGTCAGGACCCTTCGAGCACCCGCTCGATCACCAGGGCCACGCCGTCTTCCTCGTTGGAGGTGGTGACCTCGTCGGCGATGTCGAGCAGGGTGGGGTGGGCGTTGGCCACCGCCACGCCGAGGCCAGCCCATCGGATCAGTTCCAAGTCGTTGGGCATGTCTCCGAAGGCCATCACCTCGCCGGGCTTGATCCCCGAATCTTCCAGCAGGCGCTCGACGGTGAAGGCCTTGTGCACCGACGGGTGGGAGATCTCCAGGAACCATTCGCGGGTGGAGAAGGTGACCAAGCCTCGGTCTCCGACCACGGCCTGTACGGCCGCCGCTGTCCCCGCCGGGGCGGGGTCGGGCAGGCGCACGATTAGCTTGGTGACCGGCTCGTCGAGGAATGACCGGATGGGACCGATGCGGATCCCCTCCATCAGTTGCGACGCGAGCAGGTCGTCGCCCTTTGCCGACTCGTCGACGGCGAACTCGAATCCCTGCTCGACGCCGATGACCGCATGGGGGAAGGCCTCGCTCAGGGCATCGACCATCTCGAGAGCCACTGACGATTCGATGCGGTGCTGAGCCACCAGTTCGTGGCTGACCGGGTCATAGATCGTGGCCCCGTTGGCACACACCACCAGGCCACGCTCGCCGAGTTGCTCCATCACCGGCGGGATCCAGCGTGGGGGACGCCCGGTGGCGATCACGAACAGCAGTCCGGCATCCTCGGCGGCGTCGAGGGCGGCGAGCGTGCGGCTCGACACGGTGTTGTCGGGCCGGAGGAGGGTTCCGTCCAGGTCGGTGGCGATGGCGCGGTACTGCATCGTTCGAACCTACCCGTACCCTCGATGAGATGGACGTGTTCGAAGCTCTCGACCGGGTCGTGTACCTACAGGACCGGGGTCTGCTCTCCAGCCGCAAGACGGCCGCTTTCATCCGCGCCTCACAGATCCTGGCCGAGCTACCTGA
>JBDTBS010000245.1:0-9862 GCA_039924035.1 Aquihabitans sp.
GGCCGGCTCGGAGCGTTGGCCGACGACCTGGCCGCTCCCACGGTGTTTCTGCCGATAGCTGAGACCCCAGTGCCCACCAGGGCCCGAATTGGAGCCCTGGCCGTTCCCGTGCTGCGGGCCTTCGAACAGATGGGGCTGTCGCCAGGAGCCAGCGATTGGATCGGCGCAGCCGTCCAACAACTGCAGACCCGCCGCGACGAGCTCGATGCCGCCGACAACGTGGCCGCCGCCCTGGCCCGCCGGGTGGCCGGCACCATGCCCATCGTCTACGGCGGAAATGCCATAGGGCGGGTGGCCGCAGACCGGTGGAAGGTACAGATCAACCAGAGTGCCAAGACCCCGTGCTGGGTGGGCGAGCTGCCCGACGTGGTCCACGGTGAGATCGCTGGGTGGGGTCAGCATGGCGACATCACTCGTCAGGTGATGTCGCTGATCATGCTGCGCCACGATTTCGAACCGCCGGCCGTGGTCGAGCAGTTCGCTCTCGTCGAGGAGTGGACCGAAGAGGTCATGGCCGGCATCCACACGGTGTCGGCTGCCGGTGAGGGCTCTCTGGCCCAGATCCTCGACCTCGGTTTCTTCGGCGACGTGTTGGCCCTCGAGCTGGCCGACCGGGCTGGGATCGATCCCGGCCCCACACCCACCATCGCCGCTTCGCCGGCTGCACCAGCCACACCGAAGGTCTGACCTCGTGGCCGGCCTGCCCGACCATCTGCGGGAGCTTGCCGCCAAGGTCTCCAACCGGGGACGGTGGGGAGACGACGATCAGCGGGGCACGCTCAACCTGATAGATGCGGCCGCCATCCGGCGTGGCGCGGCCGCCGTTCGTCAGGGACGGGCCTTCTCGCTAGCCATCCCCTTCGATGTCGACGGTCCCCAGACCGGGGCCATCCCCGGCCGTGACAACCCCCGCCACGAGATGGTGGCAGTCAACATGGCCTACACCGGCGACCCGGCCGGGTTCACCACCAGTGATGATCGGATCTCCATGGGTGTGCAGGCCGCCACCCACTGGGATGCCCTGAGCCACGTCGGTTACGAGGGCGAGCTCTACAACGGCACCCCCGACACCGTGGTCACCGATGCCGGAGCCAGCAAGCTCGGAGCCGAGCACCTGGGTGCGATCGCCAGCCGGGGCGTTCTGCTGGATGCAGCTCGGGCTTGCGGCGTCGACTACTTCGACGACGGTCACCCGATCACCGGCGACGACCTCGACCGGGCGGCCGACGCGGCCGGGATCACCATCGAAGCCGGCGATATCGTGCTGGTGCGCACCGGTCACATGCACTTCCTCGGCCCGGACATGGACAAGGACCGCTACCGGACGACGTCGCCGGGATTGTCGACTCAGTCGATCGAATGGTTCCACCGCAACGACGTGGCCGCGGTGGCCACCGACACCATGGTGCTCGAGTGCTTCCCCTGCGAAGACTCGGCGGTGCTGCTGCCGGTCCACATGATCCACCTGCGAGACATGGGCCTGGTGCAGGGGCAGGTCTGGAACCTCGATGAACTGGCCGCCGATTGTGCAGCCGACGGTCAGTACGACTTCTTGCTGGCCGCCACTCCCATCCCCATCACCGGTGGGACCGGGGCCATGGTGGCCCCCACCGCCCTCAAGTAGCGCAGCGAGACGGGCCCAGGCGGGCGGACGCCGGTGACGAGCGACGAGCGGGGACGTCAGTCCTCCAGGGCAGGCATGGACGATCAGCCAGCGAGGAGGTCCGTCACCCGGGTCTCCATCTCAGCGGAGAACTCGTCGAGCAGGTCGATGTCGGCGGGGATGGTCTCGAAGGTCTCCGGGTCGCCCCCGTCGATGACCGTCACCGTCACCGAGACGGTGCCGACCAGGAAGGTTCGGCCGATGAAGCTGATCTCATATGGGGTGGATAGCGCGTCGTTCTCGACGGTCATGTCCATGGTGAGGTCCACCCCGACCTCGCCGAAGTCGTCGATGCGCTCGGCATCGACGTGGATGGTGATATCCGAATCGTTCTCGTCGTTGATCTTGATGACGTCGCATCCGTTGACCATGTCGATCTTCTCGTCGACGGTCTCTGGGTCCAAGGTTGGCTCTGCATTGACCTTGACCTCGAAGCCCCGGCCTTCTTGGTCCAGCATGGCCACCTCGGCCACGTTGCTGTCTTCGTTCTCATCGCCGATGTCCCCGAACGCCTCCTCGAGGCCCGGGCACGCCGCTTCTATGGCGGCATCGGTGACGTCGTCTGAGCCGGAATCGTCGTCTGTGCTCGGCTGCACCTGGTAACCCTTGCCCACCTCCTCGGCCGTGGGCAGGATCGCTTCCAGGTCGGTCACTGAGACCTGGACGGCATCGTCGGTTGTTCCCGACGTGCTGCAGGCAGTGATGGACAAGGCCAAGACACCAGCAGCGAGAACCTGGCGCCAGGAGCGGGGGGAGCTCGTTTTCATCTGCCCAGTGTTGTCGCCGACGGTCGACCGCTGAAAGATGGGAGCCGGTGTCGCTCAGTCCTGGAGTGGGCCCATGATGTCTTCGGCGAAGCGTTTCATGCCATCGATCTTCTCGGCCAACGGGATCCGGAATCCGCCGTAGTAGGCCCACGGCATGGTCAGGTTGTCGGTGACCCCAGCTGCTTCGGCCCGGTGGAAGTCGTCGACGACGATGGCATCGCTGAGCGACACGATCATGGAGAAGTCCCGGTCTTCGCGGCCTATCTTGCGACGTTCGGCATCGATGGTGGTCCGGACCTCGCCAGCTTCGTCGATGCTCATCATGTCCGATACCCAGCCGTCGTGGCGGGCGGCCCGCCGGTAGGCCGCGGGCGACAAGCCGCCGACGTAGATCGGCACCGGGGCCGAGACCGGCGGGTTCATCTCCAGACGGGGCACGTCGTAGAACTCGCCGTGGTGCTCCACCCATTCGCCCGACCACAGCTCGGTCAGCAGTTTGAGCATCTCGTCGGCCCGGGCGCCGCGGCGAGCGAACGGCTGGTTCATCAGTTCGAACTCCTCCTCGCACCACCCCATGCCGACACCGAGGGCTACCCGTCCACCGGTGAGAGCTGATGCGGTCGACACTGCCTTGGCCACCGTGAACGGATCCCGGAGCGGCAACACGAAGATGTTGGTGAAGAAGCGGAGTCGCTCGGTGACAGCTCCAAGAGCTCCGATGGTGACCCACGGGTCGACCCAGTTGGTGAACGACGACCACCGGCGAGACCCATCGGCGGTGTACGGGTATGGCGTGCGGAGGGTCTCGAGGTTGACCACGTGATCCGAAAGGGCCAGGCCGTGATAGCCGAGTTCGTCGGCGGCTTTGGCGATGGGGATCAGTTCGTCGGGCGAGAGGTAGGCGGTGGCAATCGAGAAGCGCATCAGGCGTGTGTCCCGCCGTCGATGCTGATGGTCTCGCCGGTGATGTGGCGGCCATCGTCGGATACGAGCATGGCAACCACCGAGGCCACGTCGGCCGGTTCGCCGAAACCGGTGGGCGACATGAGCCGTCGGACCAGCTTGCTCTCGTCTCGGCTGAGATCCTCGGGGAACACCACGCTGTTGGTGATGCCGCTGGTGACGCTGCCCGGAGCGATGTTGTTCACCCGAACACCGTCCTGGCAATACTCGACGGCCATGGTCTGGGTCAGTGAAGCGATGCCGCCCTTGGATGCCGCGTAGGCCCCCATCCACGGGTGGCCGAAGAAGGTCGAGGTGCTGGCTGAGTTCACGATTGCCCCTCGGGTGCGGATCAGGTGGGGGAGTGCAGCTCGGCACATGAGGAAGGTACCGGTGAGGTTCACCGCGAGGATCCGGTTCCACGTATCCAGGTCGCACTCGTGGGTGCGGACGGTGCGCAGCATGCCCGCGATGTTGCACAGCCCGTGGATGTCGCCCCAGCGGTCGACGGCGGCCTGCACGGTCCCGGCCGCCTGCTGCTCGTCGCTGATGTCGGCCAGGTGAGGCACCACCTCGCCGCCCGCGGACGCGGTGTCGTTGGCCAGAGCGACGGTTTCGTCGAGGGCATCGGCGGTGATGTCGGAGGCCAGGACCCGACCACCTTCGGCGGCCAGCCGGATGGCGGTGGCCCGGCCGATGCCAGATGCGGCTCCGGTGATGATGATGGTGCGCTCGGTGAGTCTTTCCAGGGGCATGGCCCGATAGTAGAACACGTTTCAATTTTGACCGACAGCCCGGATGTTGAGAGCTCCGACGGCTAGCCTGCGTATCGGCCTTCGAGCCAGTGGGCTGTCATGGGTGAGCCAGCGGGCTCCAGTCCCACACCTCGAAATCCGATCTCCATCGGTTGCGGTCCCGGGACGTCCGGTCCGCGCCTCCTCGACGCGTGAAGGAACACCTCGCATGCCCACCTTGAACCCCGACGATTACAAGATCGCCGACATCTCCATGGCCAGCTTCGGCCGCAAGGAGATCCAGTTGGCCGAACACGAGATGCCCGGCCTCATGGCCACCCGGGCCGAGTTCGCCGATGCCCAGCCTCTGGCCGGCGCCAAGATCATGGGCTCGCTGCACATGACCATCCAGCCTGCTGTGCTCATCGAGACCCTGGTGGTCCTCGGAGCCGACGTGCGCTGGGTGTCCTTCAACATCTTCTCCACCCAGGACCATGCCGCCGCTGCCACCGTGGTCGGCCCCAACGGCACCACCGATGCCCCTCAGGGTGTCCCGGTCTATGCCTGGAAGGGCTAAACCCTCGAGGAGTACTGGTGGTGCACCGATCAGGCGATGCGTTGGCCTGACGGGTCCGGTCCAAACATGATCCTCGACGACGGTGGCGATGCCACCATGCTCGTGCACAAGGGCCGTGAGTACGAGATGGCCGGAGCCGTGCCGCCCGCCACCGAGGACGACCCCGAAGAGTGGGGCGTGATCATCGACCTGCTCACCAAGAGCGTGGCCGCGGAACCGAACCGCTGGACCGAGGTAGCCGCCGGAATCATGGGCGTCACCGAAGAAACCACCACGGGTGTCCACCGCCTCTACCAGATGTTCGAAGCCGGCGAGCTCCAGTTCCCGGCCATCAACGTCAACGACTCGGTCACCAAGAGCAAGTTCGACAACCTCTACGGCTGTCGCCACAGCCTCATCGATGGCCTCAACCGGGCCACCGACGTGATGATCGGCGGCAAGGTGGCCTTCGTGGCCGGCTACGGAGACGTCGGCAAGGGCTGTGCCCAGTCACTCAAGGGCCAGGGTGCCCGGGTGATCGTGGCCGAGGTCGACCCGATCTGTGCGCTGCAGGCCGCCATGGAGGGCTTCGAGGTCACCACCATCGAAGACGTTCTCGACCGGGCCGACATCTACGTCACCACCACCGGCAACAAGGGCATCATCACCGCCGAGCACATGGCTCGAATGAAGCACCAGGCCATCGTGGCCAACATCGGTCACTTCGACAACGAGATCGACATGGCTGGCCTCCAGAAGATGAGCGATGTCCGCAACGTGGAGATCAAGCCCCAGGTCAACGAGTTCCAGTTCCCCGATGGCCACTCGGTCATCGTGCTGGCCGAAGGCCGGCTCATGAACCTCGGTTGCGCCACCGGCCACCCGAGCTTCGTGATGTCCAACTCGTTCACGAACCAGACGATCGCCCAGATCGAGATGTTCACCAAGATCGAGGACTACCCGCTCGGTGTCTACGTCCTGCCGAAGCTCCTCGACGAGAAGGTGGCCCGTCTCCACCTCGACGCCCTCGGGGTCAAGCTCACCAAGATGAGCAAGGAACAGGCCGACTACCTCGGCGTGTCTGCCGACGGCCCCTACAAGCCGGAGAACTACCGCTACTGATCCTCGCGATCGGTTGAACCGCCGCGATGGCCGGGCCTCAGGCCCGGCCATCGTTGCGTCCGGGCGAGTGCAGGTCCGTGACCCGGGGTACCTCCGTCGGTCGTGATCTTCGGGACGTTCTGTGCCCCTCGGAACGAACCGGCGCGCCATCTACGCTCTGGCCTCGTGAGCGACGCTACGGGCCCGGCCCGGACCTGTTGGGAGCGGCGCCGGTCGCTGGCGGCCGTGGGCTCTGCCGTTGGGTTGGTGCTGCTGTTCGGGTGTGGCCCATCGGAGGACCCCACTGCGCTGGCCGTCGAGCATCCGCAGTGGGTGGCTGCTGCCAGCGAAGATGGTCCCTCCCTGCGCTTCGACACCGAGTGTGCCGACGTGTCGAAGGCGACCGTGGAGGCCGCTGGCGGGGTCGAGGGGATACCGCTGGTGACGGTGTGGGGTCGTCCGCGGATGGGCCGATGTCGAACCGAGGTGGTGGTAACCGTGCCGGCGGGCACGGCCCGGATCGAAGATGCCGCCACCGGCATGGTGGTCGACCTTCCCGCTCCATGAGCGACCCGATCTAACTATCGTGCGGCCACGCCGGACAAGGTTCCGGCACCCACCACAGCCAGGGGACTTCCAATGCAGGATCTGTCGAACAAGGTCGCGGTCGTCACCGGGGCCGCGTCGGGGATCGGCCTGGCCCTGAGTCGGGCGTTCGCGGTTGCCGGCATGAAGGTGGTGATGGCCGACATCGAACCGGGTGCGCTAGACGTGGCCGCCGCCGCAGTCGCTCTCGAAGGTGAGGTCCTGTCTTTCCGTTGCGACGTGAGCGATCCGGCACAGGTCGATGCTCTGCGCGATGCCGCGGTCCACCGGTTCGGCACCGTTCACGTGGTCTGCAACAACGCCGGAGTATCGGCTGGTGGTCCGGTTTGGATCCACACCCCCGAAGACTGGGAGTGGGTACTCGGCGTGAACCTCTATGGCGTGATCAACGGGGTCCGTTCTTTCACCCCGCTGATGATCGAGCAAGGCGAAGGACACATCGTCAACACGTCGTCCATGGCCGGACTCACCTCGCCACCGTTCATGGGCGTCTACAACGTCTCCAAGCACGCGGTGGTGACCTTGTCGGAGACCTTGTTCGGTGATCTCCAGATGGTGGGGGCCGGCGGTGTCGGGGTGTCGGTGCTGTGCCCGGGCTGGGTCCAGACCCGCATCCACGAAGCCGACCGCAACCGCCCGGCGGCAGCCGAAGGCCCACCCGCGCTGTCGCTCGACGATGGCGGCCTGCGCGACTTCGTGGCCCAACTCATCAACAGCGGCATCACGCCCGGTGCAGTGGCCGACATGGTGGTCGAAGCCATACGAGAGCGCCGGTTCTACGTGCTCACCCACCCCGACTGGATGCCGATGGTCAGCGGCCGCGTCGACCACATCGTCAACGACGAGGACCCGACGGTGGCCGGACTCCCCAGCTGAGTTCAGTTGGCGGCCGTGGTGGGATCGAGGTCGATCTCTGGGTCGATGGCCGGGTCGAAGCCCGGGGGATGGCCGAGGTCGAGGCGCTCCAGCCAGAATTGGGCGTTGGGACCCACGGTGACGGCGAACAGCACGGTTCCCAGACCGACGGTCCCGCCGAGGAGCCAACCGGCAGCCAGCGCCACTAGCTCGATACCGGTGCGTACCAATCGGATCGAAGGTCCCCGATGGGCAAACCCGGTCATGATGCCGTCGCGGGGCCCGGGTCCGAGGCGGGCTCCGATGTAGAGCCCGATGCCTGGTCCGACCAGGAGCAGACCGCCGACCAGCAGCAACCAGCGGATCACGAGGCCGTCGGCCTCGGGGAGCAGCGGCATGACCAGGTCGACCACCGTGCCGATGATGAGGGCGTTGAGGATGGTGCCGATTCCGATGCGTTCACGCAGCGGGATCCAACCCAGCAACACCACGAACCCCACCAGGGTGGTCACCAGACCGATGGACAGGTCGAGTCGGTCGGCCAGCCCGTCATGGAGCACGTTCCATGGGTCGAGGCCCAGTTCGGCCTGCACGATCCAGGCGAAGGCCACTCCGCACAGGATCAACCCGGCCACCAAGCGGGGAAGGCGTGCCCGTACCTCGGGCCAGTGGGGGATGGCGAACGCTCGGGACACGAGGTTCGACGCTACCGGCGGGCCCGTCGACAACCCGGGTCCGTCTCCGTTCTTGAGGGGAAAGTGGCTATGGGGCAGCCACATCTCCCTCAAGAACGGCCGGGGGTCAAGCGGTCGAGGTGTCGGCGACCGGACCGGACGGCGGAAACTGTCACACCCCAGCTGAAGGATGGAGGCATGCTCCTCGCCACCTCGTGCCCCGGTTGTGGTGTTGCCGGACCAGCCCCTTGCCCAGCCTGCGTGGCCACCATGGTCCGTTCCACGCCGGTGCCGGTACCGCCCTCGTTCGATCAGGCTCGCGCCCTCCTGGCCTATGAGGGAGCGGCTCGTGAAGTGGTGGCCCAGCTCAAGTACCGCAATGCCCGGGCTTCGGCCCGCTGGTTGGCCAGCGGGATGGCCCGGCTGCTCACTGCGGAGATCGTCGTCGCTACCGACGTGGTCACCTGGGCCCCCACCACAGACCTCCGGCGCCGGAGCCGGGGCTTCGACCATGCCGAGTTGCTGGCCCGCCGGGTAGCCCGTCTCACCGGCCTGCCCTGCCGGTCTCTGCTCCACCGGATTCCCGGTCCGCCGCAGACCGGGCGCACCTTGGCCGAACGGCGTGAGGGCCCGGTGTTCGTGGCGGTGAGCGATCTCCACGGGGCCCACGTGATCGTCGTCGACGACGTGATCACCACCGGCGCCACCATGGAATCAGCGGGCCGAACGCTGCGGTCCGCAGGGTCCGGATGGCTCTGTGCCCTTGCTGCAGCCCATCCCCGTTGATGTCGCTATCAGCCCGCAGAACTCCGGACGCGGCCCCGGAATTGTCGGTCTACCATCGGATCAACAGCCAACTTGGAGGTTCGCCCCGTGCAGGTCACCGTCAGTCGTCGTCAGTCAGCGGTCCCGGAAAACCTGCGAGTCATGGCCGAAGAGAAGATCGGCAGCTTGGCTCGCTTCGTAGATGGGCTCGATCACGCCGAGGTCCATTTCTGGGAGCACAAGAACCCGAGGGTCCCCGACAAGGAGGTATGTGAGGTCACCATCGAAGGCCACGGCCACCATGTGCGCTGCAAGGTGCAGGCCCCAGATGGTTTCCAGGCCGTCGACAAGGCCTACGACAAGCTCGAGCGGCAACTGCACAAGCTGAAGACCAAGCTGCACAAGCGCTACCAAGGTGCCCCCAAGGCCCACAAGGGCTACGGCAGCCTCGGTGCGGCTGTGGAGGTTCCCACTGAAGCTCCGGTCGAAGATGAGGTCACCGACGAGCACGCCCGGCCGCAGATCGTGAAGTCGAAGCGCTTCGCCATGTTCCCCATGTCGGCCGACGAGGCCATGGATCGCATGGAACTCCTCGGCCACGGCTTCTTCTTCTTCACCAACGAAGAGACCAGTCGAGCCGCGGTCGTCTACCGGCGCGAAGACGGCAATGTGGGCCTCATCGACGAAGCCGACTGACCGAGTTTTCACGTGGGCATGCGTCCCTGATGGGAGTTCACCTGTCGGGGACGTATGCTCGCGGTCCTCATGGGTGTACTCGACAAGCTTCTCCGGGTCGGCGAGGGCCGCAAGGTCAAAGCCCTCCAAGGCCTGGTTCCCGATATCAACGCGCGAGAGGACGAGCTGAAGAAGCTCTCCGACGACGCGCTCCGAGCCAAGACTGGCGAATTTCGTCAGATGTTGGACAACGGGGCCTCGCTCGACGACCTGCTGGTGGATGCTTTCGCCGTGGTGCGCGAGGCCTCCACCCGGACCATCGGGCAACGTCACTACGACGTGCAGATGATGGGCGGCGCTGCCCTGAACTTCGGGTGGGTGGCCGAGATGAAGACCGGCGAGGGCAAGACCCTCGTATCCACGTTGCCGGTGTACCTCAACGGGTTGGCCGGCAAGGGTGTCCACCTGATCACCGTCAACGAATACCTGGCCACCCGTGATGCCGAGTGGATGGGCCAGATTCA
>JBDTBS010000246.1:0-5256 GCA_039924035.1 Aquihabitans sp.
CGGTGAGCAACAGCGACGGGATGGGGGCCAATTCACGGGTCGAGTGGCGGTCCGACAGGACCACGATGTTGGCGCCGTTGGCGATGGCCGCACTGACCTCGGCGCGTATGTCCTCGATGGCTTCGGCCATGGCCGCGCCGCCCCCGGCCACCGGGTACAACCCCGATACCACGGCCGTCGAGAAGTCGGTCACCGTCTCCTCGACGTGGACGACCTTGGCCAGCTGGTCGTTGTTGAGGATGGGAAAGGGGATGTGGATCTGACGACAGGCATCGGGCCTCGGCTCGAGCAAGTTGCCTTCGGGGCCAAGAGTGGCCCCCAGGCTGGTGACCAACTCTTCACGAATGGCATCGAGTGGCGGGTTCGTGACCTGCGCGAATCTCTGGGTGAAGTAGTCGAACAGCAGTCGGGGCCGCTTGGAGAGCACGGCAATCGGCGTGTCTGTACCCATGGATCCGAGAGCTTCGCCACCGGTGGCGGCCATGGGGGCGATCAGGAGGCGCTGATCTTCGATGGTGTAGCCGAAGATCAGTTGACGGCGCACCACATCGACTCGTGGGTAGCGCACGTGTGGTCGTTCGGGGAGGTCCTCGAGTTCGACGATGCCGGCATCCAGCCACTCCTGGTAGGGGTGCTCGTCGGCCAACGTCGACTTGATCTCGTCGTCAGCGACGATCCGGCCCTGAGCGGTGTCGACCAGGAACATCCGACCGGGTTGCAGTCGCCCCTTGGTCACCACCCGTTCGGCGGGGATGTCGAGGATGCCCGACTCCGAACCGAGAACGACCAGCCCGTCGTCGCACACCCAGTAGCGCCCGGGGCGCAGACCGTTGCGGTCGAGGACTGCACCCACCACGGTGCCGTCGGTGAAGCACACGTTGGCCGGACCGTCCCACGGTTCCATGAGGGATGCATGGAACCGGTAGAAGGCCTTCCTGGCTGGGTCCATGAGCTGGTGATTCTCCCAGGCCTCGGGGATCATCATGAGTACGGCATGCTCGATCGGCCTTCCCGCCAGGTGGAGCAGTTCGAGGACCTCGTCGAAGCTGGCGGTATCGCTGCCCCCGGGGGTGCAGACCGGGAAGATGCGGCTCAGCTCGCCGGGTAGGAGCCTGCTGGCCAGCAAGGCCTCGCGGGCTCGCATCCAGTTGCGGTTGCCCTCGATGGTGTTGATCTCACCGTTGTGGGCCAGATACCGGTAGGGGTGGGCCAGAGGCCACGACGGGAACGTGTTGGTGGAGAAGCGCGAGTGCCCGAGCGCTAGGGCGCTCTCCACCCGAGGATCGGACAGATCTGGATAGAAGCCACGGAGTTGGGGGGTGGTGAGCATCCCCTTGTAGACGATGGTCCGACACGACAGGCTCGGGAAGTAGACCGTCTCGTCACGTCCCCCGATCTCGTGCTCGATTCGCTTGCGGGCCACATAGGCCCGCCGGTCCAGATCCAGACCAGACAGGCTCCGATCGGGACTGGCCACGAAGACCTGTCGGAAGGTCGGCATTACCGAGGTCGCTCCCCTGCCCAGCCCTCCGGCATCCACGGGAACCTCCCTCCAGGCCAGCACGTCGAGGCCTTCGTCCGTGAAGATCCGGTCCACGGCTGCGATCGTCAGGCGTACCGCAGCGTCGTCGCCGCCGAAGAACGCCATCCCCGTGGCGTAGTGACCTGCGGCCGGCAGGTCGGCGTCCACCACGGCCCGGTAGAACCGGTCGGGGATCTGGATGAGCATCCCGGCACCGTCACCGGTGTTGCCTTCGGCCCCCGAGGCTCCACGGTGATCGAGGTTGACCAGGGCGCTGATGCCTCGCTGCACGACCTGGTGGCTCCGACGTCCGTGGAGGTCGACCACGAAGGCCACCCCACAGGCATCGTGTTCAAAGGCAGGGTCGTAGAGTCCCTGAATGGGCGGCAGCGTCTGGCGCATCGGCGTCGGTTCCTCCAGCAATCGAAATGGGGAACTGCTCTGGGGACGCCATTGGCCCGTGTCGCAGGTGGGAAAACCCTACACGCCGTGTGGCCGTATCCTCCGATGGTGGCTCCCATCGAAGATCTGTTGTCGTTCATCTCCGCCTCGCCGTCGCCGTACCACGCCGTCGCCGAGACCGGTCGCCGGCTAGCGGGGGCCGGGTTCAGCGAGCTTCAGCTCACCGAACCCTGGTCGCCGGGGGGCGGGCTCCACTGGGTGCAACGAGGTGGGGCCCTGGTGGCCTGGGCCGATGTCACCGGTTCCGACGAGCCGTTCCGGGTGGTCGGAGCCCACACCGACAGCCCCAACCTCCGCATCAAGCCCCGCCCCGACACCGGAACCGCCGGGTGGCGTCAACTGGGAGTCGAGGTCTATGGCGGGGCTCTCGCCAACTCGTGGTTGGACCGTGACCTGGGCCTGTCGGGCCGAGTGGCTGTGCGCACCGACGCGGGGATCAGCGAGCGGCTGTTTCGTGTCGACCGCCCGCTCCTCCGCATCCCGCAATTGGCCATCCATCTCGACCGGGAGATCTCCAGTCAGGGGTTGAAGCTCAATGCGCAACAGCATCTGACGCCGGTGTGGGGGGTCGGTCCGGTCACCGATGGGGCGTTCGTGACCTTGCTGGCCGAGCAGTTGGGCGTCGAGGCCGAAGCAGTGCTCGGGTGGGACGTGATGGTCCACGACCTCACCCCGCCGGTCCGGCTCGGAATCCACGAGGAACTGGTGGCCGCTCCACGGATCGACAACCAACTGTCGTGCTGGGCCGCCATCGATGCGCTGATCGCCACCACCGAATCTGCTGCCCCTCCCCCGGTGGTTCCAGTGGTCTGCTTGTTCGACCATGAGGAGGTGGGCTCCACCTCCTCTACCGGAGCCGACGGGTCTCTTCTGGCCAACGTGCTCGAACGGATCGACCTCGCGGCCGGCGGCGGTCGCGAACGGCTGCTCCGCCGCCTGGCGGGCTCTCATGCAGCGTCGGCCGACGGGGCTCACGCCACCCACCCGAACTACCCCGAGCGCCACGACCCAGAGCATCGTGTGGCCATCGACGGGGGCCCGGTGATCAAGATCAACGCCAACCAGCGCTATGCCACCGATGCCAACACCGCGGCCCTCCTGATCGATGCCTGTGGACGGGCCGGGGTCCCCCATCAGGTGTTCGTGTCCCGCAACGATCAGCCCTGCGGATCCACCATCGGGCCGCTCACGTCGGCTCGGCTGGGCATGGCCACCGCCGACATCGGGGTCGCACAGCTATCCATGCACTCAGCCCGCGAGCTCTGCGGGGTCCAGGACCCACCCCGGCTGGCCGCGGCGCTCCACGCCTTCCTGAGCGGCTGACCCGATGACGCCGACCGAAGCTGCCCGAGTACTCGGAGTTCGCACCGACAGCCCTTGGCCGGCGATCCAGACCGCGTACCGAAACCAGATCCGCCATCACCATCCCGACGTGGTCGGACAAACCGGCATGGACGATGCCCGACGCGTCATCGAGGCCTACCGGGTCCTGAAGGTCGACCGTGCGTCGGTTCCGCCACCTCCACCGCCGCCGGTGGTCGAACCGCCTGCACCTCTAGAAGCAGCAATGGTGCGAATCGATGCCGATACCCTGGCGTTCGCGGCGCCCGCCGAGGAGACCTGGCGGTGGCTGCTGGACGCCGTGCACGACGTGGGCGCGGTCACCTACCTGGACCGATCCATACCGATCGTGGAGGTGCTGTGTCGGTTCGTGGATGAACCGGCGACCTCGTTGGTGATCACGCTCCAGGGACGCATGGACCGCACCGAAGCGTTCTGCACCGCCGAATCGATCGAGAACCGCCCGGGCCCACCGACCGAGGCCGTCGTCGACCTGCTGGAAGACGCACTACGCCGACGCGGTCAGTTGCCGTTGCCGTAGTCGACGTGGGCTTCGAAGTCGACCACGCCCATTGGGTTGATGGGCATGCCCTTCACCCGCGTCTCGAGGTGGAGGTGGGGCCCAGTGGACATCCCGGTGGAACCGACGTAGCCGATCAACTGACCCCGCTCCACGGTCTGACCGGCTTGGACGGCGATGCTCGACTGGTGCCCGTAGAGAGTGGCCAACGAGTTGCCGTGGTCTATGAGGGTGCAGTTGCCGTAGCCGCCCCGTGCGTTGGCCAGTACCACCACACCATCGGCCGCCGCGTATATGGGAGTACCCGACGGTGCCCCCATGTCGCCGCCGGCATGGAGGCGCGAGATGTTGAGTATCGGGTGATGGCGCATCCCGAACTGCGAACCGATGCGATAACCGGGCAACGGGTTGGTGACCTCGAGATCACCGGGAACGAAGTCGGGCTGGTCCCGTTGGCGGACCGCCAACAGCATGCTGACCCCATCGGAGGTGGACTGCATCGAGTTGATGCGCCCCTCGACCAGGGCCTTGCGCCCCTGCACCTCCCGGAGCTGTTCGCCCTCGGCCACCTCGGTGAGACCGACCTCGAACAGCAGCTTCGACTTGTCATCGCGAGCTTGGGAGATGAACGCGGTGGCCACCATCACCGAGTTGCGGACACCGGTGGCCTCTTCTTTGGCGGTGCTGGCGGCGTCGGATGCTTCGTTGCGCTTGGCTTCCGCGGTCTCGAGATCGGCCACGAGCTGGTCGGTGTCGCCGACCACGGCTCGGGAATAGGCCATGGCCCGGTCGGCCTCTGCGGGGCTGTCGGCCTGGAGGATCTCGCCGATGCCCGACATGTTGTCGCCCCCGCTCACGTAGGAGGCCACCACCTGCTTGCGCAACCGCTCTTGGGAGACAGCCACCTCTTGTTCGGCTTCGCGCAACAGGGCCGCTTGGAGGACCTCGACATCTTCGGCCTGTTGGAGTCGGTCCTGTGAATCCTGGAGCTCGGCCTTCTTGGCCGCCAGGTCCTTCTCCAACTTGGTGACCTCGTCGGTCATCCGTTCCCGGTCTGCGGTGAGCTGTTCGAGTCGTTGGACCAGACCGGCTTCGAGGCCGATGATCTCGTCGTACTCGGCCTGCAGGCCAGAAGCATGTTCTTGGGCCGGGGCCGACCCTCGACTCGGGGCCGCCGACCCGGATTCGGGTATTGCGAACGAGGCCAGGCCCAGCCCCGCCACCAGTACCAGGGCTGCCGACCGACGACGACCGGCTCCAACGAACAAACTCAAAGCACAGCCCCCAGACGATCTCGGTGCCGTTGATCCGACGGATCAGGCCAGGGGTGATGCTACTCGCGGGTACTGGCCCGTCTGCACTCATCTTCAGCCAACGGGCCACCGTTCGGCATTGTCCAGCAACTGATCAC
>JBDTBS010000247.1:0-5210 GCA_039924035.1 Aquihabitans sp.
CGCCCCGAACGGGGTCGCCCGCATCGGCCAGACCCGACTCGCCGTCCTCGGCGGTCAGCTGCTTGTCGTCGTAGCTGCCGCTGTCGTCGCTGGCGCCGTCGCTGGACTTGGCGCCACCGCAGGCAGCGGCAACCAAGCTGAGAGCCAGAACGCCGATGAGCGCCCGGCCTGGCCGGCGACCGATGGATCGAGGTCGAAATACCATATTTTCCCCTTGTGGTGCTTCATTCCCGGCGAGGACCATTGGGGTCCCCGAGGCCGGGTTGGGGACCTTAGCGTTCGACGCGACCTCGTGCTGGGCTTCCTGGGCCCAGGTCAGCTGATGGTCAGCCCTCGTCGATCCAGAGCCCGAGAACCGGGTGGCCGGTGACGATGCGGGCCGGCGGGTCCTGCTCCTGGCCGGGGAGCTTGGGGCCGAGGATGCCATGCACGTTGGGGGCTTCGGCTACGCCCCAAGCCGTGAACCACAGGTAGTAGTTGTAGACCTGCGAGACCAGTTGGCGGCTGACGTCTTCATAGGCAGCACGTCGAACCTCGACATCGGGGTTGGTTCGTCCCGCCATCAGGTTCTTGTCGATCTCGGGGTCGTTGAAGCGGCCGAAGTTGAGGAGGTTGCGGGTCTCGCCTCCGCCAAACCACCAGTTGAAGTTGGAGTCGGGGTCATCGCCCGGCTGGTTGCGGAAGGTGGAGATGTCGTAGTCGCCGCTCAAAGACCGGTTGATGAGGTCGGCTTCGGTGGTGACCACCAGGTCGACCTCGAACCCAGCCTCCTGCATCTGGTCCTTGAGCAGCCCACCGAGGCGGATGGCGGCCGGTCCTGAGGGGGTCAGCAGTCCGAACTTCAACTTCATGCCGGCTTCCTTCAATGCCGTCACCGACTTCTTGGCCGCCTCGGGGTCGTAGGCCGGGGTACCGGGATCTTCGAGGTAGCCGAGTACCTAGGGGGCCAGGGGCCCGTTGGCGATCGTGGCCGCGCCGAAGTTGTTGCTCTCGTTCAAAGCGTCCCGGTCGATAGCCATGGCTATGGCTTTGCGCACCTCCACATCAGCGAGCTCTGGGTTGTCCCGGTTGAACATGAGGTAGTTGGTCTCGGTGCGCTCCTCTGAAACAAAGAGGTTGATCTCACCGGCATCGCGAAGCTGGCTCAGGTTGTCGGCCATGTCGGTGATGTTGGAGGTGTGCATCATGTTGATGTCACCCTGCAGGAGTGCGGTCACCCGGGCATCACTGTTGGGGATGGGCCGGAACTCGATGGCATCCAGGTAGGGGAAGGGCTCGCCGTCAGGGGCGATCTGCCAGTACCCGTCCCACTTCTGAAGCTTGAAGGACACATTTGGCTTCCAACCAGAACCGCTGGGATCCCTGAACGGCCCGGTACCGATCGGCTTGGTTGCACAGGTGTCGTCGTCATCGAGCTGCGCCTGAGCCACGACCATCACACGACCGGAGCTGTAGAGGGCAGCATCGAAGGCCACCCACGGACGCTTCGTGGTGACGACGACCTGCTCCACGTTCCGGGCTTCCACTGTTTCGACGTCCTTGAACACGAACGAGAAGAGCAGAGACGCGCGGTAGGCCTCCAGGTTGTTCTTCAACACCTCGGCGGTCAGCTCGGTGCCATCGTGGAACTTCACGCCAGGGCGAAGGGTGATCGTCCACTCGGTGTAGTCGTCGTTGTGATCCAACGACTTGGCCAGGTAGGGCACGTACTTGCCCTCGGCATCGGGAACCACCAACGGGTCGAAGAGGGCCCGGGCCACCTGCATGCCCGAGATGGCGATCTGGGCCTCGGGCATGCACCAACCGGTGCCCACCACCGACCCGTCCTCGGCTTTCCCGTCGGCTCCGGTCTCGGCTTCGAGTCCATACACGACCTGGCCGCCACGCGTCGGCTTGGGATCGTCCGGCATGCCGCTCTCCACCGGGTCGAACCCGATGCCGCGACCTGAGACGTTCTGACTGTCGTCATCGTCATTGAACATGCACGCGCTCGTCACCAAGGTGAGGCAGGCGGCCAGCGCAACCATGCGGCGGGCAGCGGTGGGGCGTGGTGCGGTCATCATCGACTCCTCGCGTCGGGCCACCGTGACCCAACGTGCCGTCCTGTCGGCTGACCTATGCCGATGTTGAGCGGGACACAGACAAGTGGGGTCGAACGGCCCACGTGATGCCACGGGACACTTTCGCTGTTCAGGGTGAGCCACACTGGGCACCCTTGAACCGGACAGCCTTGTAGGAGCAGCAGTGACTGAACGAGTGACCATCGAGGTCCGCGACGGAGTGGCCGACGTCCGGCTGAACCGGCCCGACAAGTTGAATGCACTCGACGCGGCCATGTTCGCCGCCATCGTGGAGGCCGGCGATCGGGTGGCGGCCGACGCATCGGTGCGGGCCGTCGTGCTGTCAGGTGAGGGCAAGGGGTTCTGCGCCGGCCTCGACATCGGGTCGTTCTTCGGCGGATCCGAGGGTGAGGGCGGGGGTCCGTCCGATCTGCTCGGTGGACGGGAGAACGGTCGTATCGCCAACGTGGCCCAACAGGTGGCCTACACGTGGACCGAACTGGCCGTGCCCGTCATCGCCGCGGTGCACGGCGTGGCCCTCGGTGGAGGCATCCAGATCGCTCTTGGTACAGATATTCGCATCGTGGCCCCCGATGCCAAGCTCTCGGTGCTCGAGATCCGTTGGGGGCTGCTGCCAGACATGACCGGTTTGC
Organism: Aquihabitans sp.; assembly: GCA_039924035.1. Lineage (GTDB taxonomy): Bacteria > Actinomycetota > Acidimicrobiia > Acidimicrobiales > Iamiaceae > Aquihabitans. The sequence continues at coordinate 2,714 of JBDTBS010000247.1, forward strand.
AGTCCCTCGTACGGCTGGCGGGCCTCGACGTGGCCAAGGAACTGGCCTTCACCGGACGCTTCATGTCGGGAACCGAAGCCGTCGAACTCGGCGTGGCCACACGGGTGGCCGAGGACCCCTACGCCGCGGCCCACGAACTGGCGGCCGAGATCGCCAGCAAGAACCCTCAGGCCATCAGGGGTACGAAGGCCCTCCTCAACGCGTCTGGCACCCGACCGCTGCACGAGTCCTTCCTAGAAGAGACCCGCTTGATGTCGGAGCTGATGGGCTCACCGAACCAGATCGAGGCGGTGATGGCCTACTTCGAGAAGCGCCCGGCCGTGTTCACCGATCCGGCCTGAACATGGCCTCCGGTCCGGGCTCCGCTCTGCCTGCCCGGTTCCTGAACGCGGCCACCGACGTGCTCGGCGGGGCGCGTGTCCTGCTCGACCCCGAGGTGACCGTCGGGTACGGCCTCGACTGGACCGGGCGGTTCCGCTCTGAGCCCCCAGCCGTGCTCCGACCCTCGACCGTCGGTGAGGTAGCGGCCATCGTGGCCGCGGCCCGCACGCATGGCGTGGCCCTGGTTCCCCAGGGGGGCAACACCGGACTGGTGGGGGGAGCCACTCCCTGCGATGGGGAGGTGGTGGTCGATCTACGGGCCATGGATCACATCGGGGAAGTCGATGCCACCGGTGGTCAGGTGACAGTCGGGGCCGGGGTGGTGATCGCCAGGCTGCAGGAGGTTGCCCTCCGTCACGGGTGGGCCTACGGAGTCGACTGGGGGGCCAGGGACAGCGCCACCGTCGGCGGGTCGGTGGCCACCAACGCTGGGGGGCTTCGTTTCGTGCGCCACCGTGGAACCCGACAACAGCTCCTAGGGGTGGAGGCCGTGTTGGGGAGCGGGCTGGTCATCCACCACCTTCCAGAGGTCGACAAGGACAACACCGGCTATGACCTCGCCGGCCTCATGTGCGGAAGCGAAGGCACGCTCGGCATCATCACTGCAGCTCGGTTTCGGCTGGTACCGCCGCCGCCCGATCTGGCCACGGCAATGGTCGGCTTCTTCGACACAGCCGCGGCCGTAGCGGCGGCATCCCTTCTTCGACGGAGCCTGGCCGGCCTGGAAGCGGTGGAGTTGATGACGTCGGCGGGGGTGACGTTGGTCTCCGAACATCTGGGGCTGGCGGCGCCATTGGCCTCGTCTCCACCGGCGATCCTGCTGATTGAAACGGGCGACTCCATCGACCCGATGGCACGGCTGGCCGAGGCGGTGGCCGGCCTCGATGGGGTCGCCGACGTGGCTGTGGCTGCCGACGATCGCCACCGGGCGCGTCTGTGGCGCTACCGGGAGGGCCATACCGAGGCCATCAACGGGCTGGGTCCACCTCACAAGTTCGATGTGACGATCCCCGCCGGGGCGCTGGCCGAGTTCATCGATGTCGTGCCCGCCTTGGTGGCAACGGTGGCCCCCGATGCACAGGTCTGGTGCTTCGGGCATGCGGCCGACGGCAACGTCCACGTCAACGTGACCGGTCTCCATCCCGACGACGAGGCGGTGGCCGAAGTGGTACTCACTCTGGTCGCCGACGTCGGAGGGAGCATCTCTGCCGAGCATGGGATCGGCCGGGCCAAGCAGCGGTGGATCTCGCTCACCCGTTCCGCCGCCGACCTGGCCACCATGCGGACCATCAGGGCGGCGCTGGATCCCGACGGCATCTGCAACCCCGGGGTGCTCTGATCAGTACCAGCAGCCTCGGTCGGTCAACACCTCACGGAGGATCGACGGACGGTCCGTCATGATGCCGTCGACACCGAGATCGAGGAGCTCGTGCATCTCGTCGGGATCGTCGATGGTCCACACGTGCACCTGGAGATCGAGAGCATGGGCTTTGGCCACGAATCGCTCGTCCACGATGGTGACGCCCTTCATTCGGTGCGGAACCTGAGCGCAGGCCCCGGCCAGGCGCCCACCGCCGGGAAGGCCGAACGATGCTCCCCGCAGAAGGGCCGTGGCCTTGGGGCCGAGGGACGTGCACAGACGAGGGCCCACCAGAGATCGGATGCGGTCTAGGCGGGCATCGGAGAACGAACCGATGCATACCCTGTCCACCGAAGCCGTTTGTTCGATGACCGCGGCTACCGCGGCCACCGATTCGTCGGCCTTGGTATCGATGTTGATGCGGGCCTCGGGGAAGGCGGCGATCAGGTCGGCCAACAACGGGATCGGCTCTCGGCCGTCGACCAGCGCCGTGCGGACCGTGGCGTAGGGGAGTTCGGCAATGACTCCCACCTGGTCGGTGACCCGGTCGAGGCGATCGTCGTGAAAGGCAAGGCAAACACCGTCTGCGGTGACGTGCGCATCGGTCTCCAGGTAGCGGTAGCCCAAGGCCACCGCACCTTCGAAGGCCGGCATCGTGTTCTCCGGCCAATCGCCCGCACCGCCACGATGAGCGAACGGGAGCGGACCGGGATGGTCGAGGAATGGCCAAAGGCTGGACGGCACGCTCGGAGGTTA